>JAYWEH010000825.1:0-6341 GCA_043780025.1 Deltaproteobacteria bacterium | reverse complement strand
CGTTGCGGACGAAGGCGCACCGCGGCACCCCACGCTCAGGCACGTGGAGGTCGGGCCCCTGCGCGTCTGGCAACAGCCGGGTCTCTGTGCCAACGGCGACGAGGCAAGCCACGCGCACGCGAGCCTCGTGCAGCGTTTTCGCGCCACCGACACCGACGGCACGCGGCTCTACGTCGATCCACGGCTGCCCGTTGGGGCGCACCTATCCGCGCTGGAATACCTCCGCATCGCCGAAGACGAGGCCCGAGTGGAGCTCGCGCTGAGCAGTCCAAGACCGGCGCTCTTCATCTACGGCAGCACCCAGCTCCTCCTGGCGGCGGCCTGCACCAACGGCGACGTCGTCGCGTACTACGACGGCGCACTACACGTCGTCGTGAATCGCGATGACCTGCGCGAGAGCGTCATCCACGAATATGCCCATCATGCGCTGATGAGCCACGGCATCATCGGGCCCGCCTGGGCGCAAGAGGGCATCGCCATGCACGTCGCGCGGGAGACCTGGTGGCTGCATCGGACGTGGCTCGAGCGCGTCGCGGACGAGCCCTTTTCCATCGACTCCATGGAGCGCGCCGTCCCCTACACGCTCGAATCTGAGCAGGCTACGCTCTTCTATGCGCAAGCCGCTGCCATGGTCGCCTGCGCGACTCGAAACACGAGCGACGGCCTCGCCGGGCTCGTGCGGGAGCTGCGCTCTGCCCACTCGGAGAGCGAAATCAGCTATGACCTGCCGGTGCCGCAGCGGCCGTCGGCGCTCCGAGCGTGCGTGGACACCTTGATCCGCGATAGCCACGGCGCGAGCCGGTAGGCGCTCTCGACACCGCTCTGCGTCCGCCGGGTGGCAATGTTGCTGGTCGCCGCGTTGCCTATTCGAGGAGGCACTCGTCGACGTTCGATAGATCGAGGACGCAAAACTCGACGCATTGCCCCCCGGTCGTGCACTGGCCGGCGAGCGAATCAACCGTGCAAGCGGTGTTCTCCCCGCCTTCGGCACAGGGATCGCTCGGAGGGCACGCATCACACGGAACGGGCCCCGGATTGGCGTCGCGGTCCGCGGTGATGGGGGGTGGCGACGGCTCCCCTGAATCAGCGCCTGGACTCTCCGCGTCGGGCTCCGTTGTGCTCAGGCCAACCGTGCGCGAATCCACGCTGCACGCCAAGAGGGCGCCGAACAGCCCAAAGCAAAGCTCGTGCGCCGGATACTTCAGGATTCCCATGGATAGCGCCCTCTTCGGTCTGGCATCTGCCGCTGCATCACAGCGGACAGCAGATGGCGTAAACCGTCTGTACGGTCCCCTCGGCGGCCTCGCAGATGTATCGATCCCATTGCCGGCCCTGGGCCGTATGCAGCGGATCTGCGTCTGCACCATCGAAAGCCCCCGGCGCAGGGAAGCCATTGTTCACGTTCGGGTCGACGCTCGCGGGGTCAAAGCCCGGGGTCATGCCCTTGATCGTACCGACACCGTTCATCCTACAGCCCCCGCCTGTCACCACGAAGTCGGCGGGGCAGGTGGCTGTGCAAACGGCGCCACCGCACGGGGTCTGCGCTGCGACGCGGCAACGCGCGTGACCCGCCGATCCATTGATGGCATCCACCATCCCGTTGAGCCGCTCGCTCGTCAGCCGCTCCGAAGGGCTGAACGGCGCCAGTTGTGCGAAGACGGCAGCGGGTACTAGCAACGCACCCAGGGCGCCGAGGTACCGGGGAAGCTTGCTGAAACGTGCCATAACGATGCTCCTTGGACGAGTGATCATAGCGTGATGGCTCGTCTGCGTCACTTCCGTATGGGGGGCGTCTCGGATTTCCGAGGAAGTGCCTGAGAGTCCAAAGATTATGTTTACAGACATAATGTTTTTTAACATAATGTCTCGTGGAATTCATTGACCGGAAAGATGAGTTGCAGCGGCTCGAGCGCGCTCGGAGCGCACGCGAGGGTAGTCTCGTGGTCGTGTGGGGCAGGCGGCGCGTCGGGAAGACACGTTTACTCGTCGAGTGGTGCCGAAAGCAGGGCTTGTACTGGGTCGCCGACACTTCCGCGGCACCGCTCCAGATGCGCAACTTCGCCGAGACGGTGGCCGAGAAGCTGCCGGGCTTCGCGGACGTGGATTATCGAGACTGGGCGACGCTGCTGCGACGGTTGGCGCGAGAGGCCCGCTCTGTCGGCTTCCGGGGGCCGATCGTCATCGACGAGTTGCCATACCTGCTCGGGTCCGCGCCGGAGCTTCCTGCTGTGCTGCAGAGCTTCGTGGACCACGAGCTGAAACCGGCACACCTCGTGCTCGCTTTGGCCGGCTCCAGTCAACGCATGATGCAGGGGCTGGCCTTGTCGCCGGATGCGCCACTCTATGGGCGTGCGCGCGAGCTCTTCAAGCTGGCACCGCTGCCCGCCGGGTGCATCGTCGATGCGCTCGGCGGTGGTGACGCGGTAGAGGCCGTTCGCGCATACGCGCTCTGGGGCGGCATCCCGCGCTACTGGGAGCTCGCTGCCGCATTCGACGACCATCGGCAAGCCGTGGATGCTCTCGTGTTGGACCCCATGGGGCCGCTGCATGAGGAGCCCAACCGGCTCTTGCTCGAAGAAACACCCTCAGCTATCGCCCTGCGCCCCATCCTCGACGTGATCGGGGCCGGGGCTCACCGGCTCTCGGAGATCGCGAGCCGCATCGGGCAACCCGCGACGTCGCTGGCGCGCCCCTTAGCGCGGCTGCAGGATCTCGATCTCGTGTTCCGGGAAACGCCCTTCGGCGATCCGGAGCGAGGCACCAAACGCGCGCTCTACAAGCTGGCCGATCCATTCCTCTCGCTATGGTTCTCGCTGGTGGCTCCGAAGCGATCGGCCCTGGTGCAGCTGCCGCGCGCCGGGCGGCTCCGCCTCTTTGACGCCGCCTTTCCACAGCGCGTGGCGAGCGTCTGGGAGAGCCTGTGTCGAAGCGCGGTGCCGAAGCTCGGCCTCCGCCTCGGTGCCGAATATGGTCCTGCCGCGCGCCACTGGTCGGCGGGGGGCAAGGAATGGGACGTGGTCGCCGAATCGCCCGAGAGTGGCACCCTCTTGCTCGGCGAGGTCAAATGGACGGAGAAGGCACCGACCGCAAGCGATGTCGAGCGCATCGCGCAAGGTTTGATCGCCAAGGGCACCCCGCCGCTCGCGGGGCGAGAAAGAGCCGAGCCACGCTACGCCGTCTTCGTCTCGCAACGCCCCAAATCCAAGCCGAATACGCCGAGCAATGTCGCGGTGATCGACGCGCGTGACGTGCTCGCTGCTCTGCGTTGAATATCGGAGTATATTGGCCTCGATTCGCTAGAATCATGGCACTAAAGTACCCACCTGCGCATGTGGGGCCTCGACATCGGAACGACCAACACCAGCCTGGGGCGTTGGGATGATGCGAGTGACCGCCCGCGTCTGATCCACCTGCCGGAGCTGGTGCGGCGACCCCAGGAAGCAGTGTGGCAGGAAGAAGGGGGGCAAGAGGCGGGCCGCGTGAGCGCGCCCGAGATCATCCCCTCGGCGACGCAGCTGATCGAGGTGCCCGATGTCTGGTCACGCCTGACCTCCGTGCGACCGCTCGCGGGCAGGCTGCTGTGGGGGCGGCTGGCCCACATCGGGCAACAGGCGATTTCACTCAGCCACCCTGCCCGTCCGCGCGGGTTCGTGCCGAGCTTCAAGAGCGCACTGGGCAAGGAACCCCTGCGCCCGCTCACGCAACTCGGCGGGCGCAGCTATAGCGCACGCGACGTGGCCTGGCACTTCCTGCGTGAGCTGATCGGCGAGGCAAAACGGCAGACGGGCGAACGCATTCGCGAGCTGACGGTCACGGTGCCGGTGGGCAGCTACGAATCGTACCGCGCGGAGGTCTCGGGGGTGCTGTCGCGGCTGGGCGTGCGGCGCGTGCGCTTCGTCGACGAGCCCGTGGCGGCGGCCATCGGCTACAGCCTGGCGACGGGGACTCGTCGCAACGTGCTCGTCGTGGACTTTGGCGGCGGCACGCTGGACCTCGCCCTCGTGAAGATGGACGCGGACGCGCTCGAGAGCGGTGGCTGCCGCGTCGTGTCCAAGGCAGGCCGTGCCCTCGGGGGCAACCGCGTCGACGGTTGGCTGCTCGAGCATTTCTGCAGGCGCCTGGGTTACGAGCTGACTGAGCCAGAGGATGAAGACGCGCGCTTCTGGCAACAGCTGATGCTGGCCGAGGCCCGGCGCGTGAAGGAGGCCCTCGAGAAGAGCCCGGTCGCCAGCTTCGAGCTCTATCCTCCGGACGAGCTGCGGCGCTTCGAGGCGCGCCTCGCGGGCGAGTGTCGGGAGCTTTCGGTCAGTCGGCAAGAGGTGATCGACCTGCTCGCCCAGCGCGGCCTGTACCGCGCGCTCGAGGCGTGTCAGCGCGAGGTGCTGGTCGCGGCAGGAGCCGAGGGCTCGGTGGACGACGTGCTCCTGGTCGGAGGCTCCACGTTATTGCCCGAGGTGTTTGCCGCGTTTGTTCGTGATTTCGGCCGCGACCGGGTGCGCTACTGGCTGCCCTTCGAGGCGGTGGCCTACGGCGCCACGACCTTTGCGGCCGGTCGAGTGCACCCGAGCGACTTCATCCTGCACGACTACGCTTTGCTCACTCACGACGCGAAGAGCGGTGAATCGGCGCACACGGTGATCATTCCGCGCGGCACACGTTTTCCCACAGCAATGAACCTGTGGGAACGCCAACTCGTGCCAACCTGCGCGCTCGGTGAGCCAGAGCGCTTCTTCAAGCTGGTGATCTGCGAGATCGGCGAGAGCGGGGACGATCGCAGCTTCGGTTGGGACGACGCCGGCAACCTGCACCGCTTGGGGGGCAACGCCGACTCGGCAGCACAACCGCTAGTGGTGAAGCTCAACGCTCAGAACCCGGCGCTCGGAGAACTTGCGCCGCCTCATTCGCCCAGCGACCGGCGCCCCCGACTGCGCGTGGCCTTCGGCGTCAATGCCGATCGCTGGCTCTGCGCCACGGTCGAAGACCTGCTCTCCAAGCGGCGGCTCATGAACGAAGCGCCGGTGGTGCGGTTATTATGACATGGTTCTTGTTCGCGATCCTGGCCATCGGCAGCATCGCGGTACACCTCTGGTCGGAACATGCCGAGGCGAATCGCCGCGCGCGGAGCTTCGCTAATTGGCAGGCGGCAGCTCGCACACTCGGCCTGCATTTCAGCGGCGCGGAGTCGGGCAGCGCGGACGACACGCGGTCCATCACGGGCGTGCTCAACGGAGCACCCGTCCGCGCCGACTTCCGGCGGGAAGTCGTCAGGACGGGAAAGAACCGCAAGATCGTGGACAAGACGACTGTGGGCTCGGGCGGGCCCGGCCGAATTCCCGCGACGCTGAGCCTGCGACGGGACTCGACCTTCCGCTCACTCGGGCGCTTCGTCCAGGGCGGGGAGGACAAAAAAATCGGGGACGAGCCCTTCGATGAAGCAGTCGAGGTCTCCGAGATGGATGCATGGGTGTGTGCGGCCCTGTCAGAGGAGGCGCGCCAGCAACTGGCAGACCTACTCAGCAGGGGCGGAGAAATCCGAGACGGAACGCTCTGGCTCGAGACGACGGATGCAGCCGCTGACGATCCCGCTTGGTTGCCGGGAATGCTGCAGTTCTTCGCGCAGCTCGGCCAGCGGCTCACCGTCACCAGTGATTCCCTTCACCAACGCCTGGCGCACAACGCGATGCACGATAGGAGCCCCTCCGTCCGGCTGCAGAATTTCCAGTTCCTGGCCGAGCCGAGCACCGCGACGCTGTTGCCACTGCTCATTTCAACAGCGCGCGAGCTGCTCGCTGACGATCACGTGCCCGTGCGCCTGGCCGCGGCCGTGCATCTCGACAGCGAAGGCAGCTCCGTGTTGGACGCGCTCGCCTGCAATCCCCGAGTCGAGACGGCTCTACGCGTCCAGGCGCTGCGCGAGCTCGGCGCACGAGGTGGCCCCGGTCTCGAATTGCTGCTCACGAAGCTGCTCGGTTCGAGCTCACCCGAACTCGTGTGCGCGGCGCTGGCCATCATCGCCGCCCGCCACCTCGAGGCTCTCTCGGCAGCCGTCGTGAAGTGCGCGGCGAATGAGCATGCAGAGGTGCGCGTTGCGGCCGCGACGGCGCTCGGCAGCCTCGCCGCGAATGCCGCCGAGCCAGTGCTGATCCGCCTCTTGTCGGACTCTTCATCGGAGGTGCAGCGCGCGAGCGCCGAGTCGCTCGGTCGCGTCGGCAGCGTCGCCGCGGTCGAGCCGTTACTGCCGTTGGCCGAGCGCTTGGGTCGCGCGCAGCTCCGTCAGGCGGCCCGCGGCGCGATCGGTCGCATCCAATCGCGGCTCGGAAATGTGGAGGCGGGGTCCCTGT
>JAYWEH010000824.1:0-6343 GCA_043780025.1 Deltaproteobacteria bacterium | reverse complement strand
CGGCCGTGCCAGATATTGCTCGGCGAACTGCCGGCGCACCTCGTCGAGCAGGTCGTTGAAGCTGGCGCCCTCGTCCGAGAGGCGCCGGTGCAAGCTGCGCGGGCTCGTGCCGAGGGAACGAGCGACGTCGGCCATGCTGAGCGCGCCGCCTTCCATGCTCGCCGCGAGCCGTTGCCGCACCAGCGCGGTAAACGCGGGATCGCTCGAGAACGCGTCGCGAGCGCGTTCACACTGCTTCTCGAAATACGCCCGGAGCTTCAGGTTCTTGCTGCGGATGGGCTCGCCGAGCCAGCCGAGCTCGGCTTCGAAACCGTCGAAGCTCGCGTCATATTCCGGCGCGCGACCGAGCAGCTCCTGGTGCACCGAGACGTCGCGCGGCGCCGGATGCCGAAAAGCGATGCGCCGCGGCACGAGCCGGCGCTGCGTCATCTGGCAAATGCTGGCCAGCATCTCGGCCACTTGATATTCGTTGACGCTGCGGCGCGCGAGCTCGGAGCGCACCTTGATCGGCCAGGGCATCCAGGTCATGCGCATGAAGTCGCCCTCCACCTGGAGCTCCCAGCGCGAGCCGACGTTGTAGAGCGTGCGCACGAGCGCGGTGCGCTCGTAGGCGTCTTTCAACGTCTCGCAGCTCATCGCCAGGAACCCGAAGGCTTCGAGCGCTTCGAGGTCGAACGACGCGCCGACGCGCACCGGGAAGCTCGGATCCTGAACGAGCTGCATCGCTCGCTCCCAGACCTCGTAATAGGTCTCGGCCGACAGGTGGTGCTCCGTGTTCGGAGGCGCCGCCGGATCGAGCCCCTGAAGATCCGCCCCAACCCCGGCATCGGCTGGCGTTCGCCATCGATTGACATTAATTGCCCCGCGCGATCGTGTGCTACAATGCCAGTATGCGCGCTGGACGAACCAAGACCACCAGCTTCTCCCTCGACCCGGTGACCCTCGAGAACCTGAAGGCGCTCGCGGCTCGCCGTCACAACGGCAACGTGTCGGCCTTGCTGGCTGAGGTCGCCGCACGCGAGGCAAAATTCGCAGCGGCAGAAGCGTACTTCGAAAAATACGGCGTCCCACCGCTCAGCGCTGAGGCGATCGAGCGAATCGAAGCGGAGTGGCAAGGCGTCGCAACGACCAAGAAGAAGCGACGACGGGCGGCGTGACGTTCACCTTCGATACTGGAATGCTCATCGCGCTCGAACGTCGCAAACAGCGTGCGACGGAGGCCTTCCGCAATATCGTGCACCGCGGTTTCCTGCCGATCGTGCCTGCCGTCGTCTATGTCGAGTGGTGGCGCGCACGAAGTGACATCCGTGAGGAGATACTCGCCGCCGTCATCGTCGAAGACATGCCACCCGGCTTGTGTCGCGCCGCTGGAGAGGCACTCGGCGCCGTCAAAGGCGCATCGCTGGCAGACGCCGTGGTCATGGCTTCTGCCGCATTGCGGGGAGGCGGCATCGTCTACACGTCAGATTTGGAAGACCTCGAGAAACTTCAGAGGCACTTTCCGACGGTCAGGGTCCTCCGGGTGTAGGCCAGCATCCTCTCGGCGCTCGAGGATCCCCCCGCCGGCCACGACACCCGGGGCGCGCTCCGGAATGGGTGTGCGGGAATTCTCACTACTTGAGGTCGATCGCGCTCGCTACACTGTGGGTCGTGAACGTCAACTTGCTGATCGACAACATCGTGCGGCAGACGACGGTCCTCGTCGCACAGCTCGCGACGGCGGCCGGTGGCCGGGCACCCCTCGCCCACGTCGCGGCGCAGGTGTTCGTCGAGTTGGTCCGGGAGCTCAAGGCTCAGGGCCTCGGCAACAAAGTCATCGCGGACATGTTCGGCCTGACCCTGCGCACGTACCACGACCGCGTGCGGCGCGCGGCGGAGAGCAAGACCGAGCGCGGGCAATCGCTGTGGGAAGCGGTGCTGCGACACGTGCGCTCGCGACCCATCGTCACCCGCGCGGAGCTCTTGCACCGCTTCCGGGCGGACGACGAAGCGAGCGTTCGCGGCGTGCTCAATGATCTCGTGGACGGCGGCTTGTTGTTCCGGTCGGGGCGCGGCGATCACACGACCTTCCGGGCTGCGACCGAGGCAGAAACGGGCGCCACGAACGCCGGGGATCCCGAGGCCTCAGCCGCCAACATCGTCTGGGTGTCCTTGCATCAGGGCGGCCCGCTCGGTGCCGATGCGCTGTGCCAGCAGCTGAGTCTGACGCGCGACCGCGTGGAGAAGGCGCTCGAGGCGCTTGTCGCACAGGGGCGTTGCGTCGCGGAGGCCGGCGGCACGTTTCGGGCGGACCATGTCGTGATCCCGTACGGCGACGAGGTGGGCTGGGAAGCGGCGCTGTTCGACCACTATCAGGCCGTGGTCACAGCCATCGCCAGCAAGGTGACCCGCGGCAAGAGCCGCGCGCAGCTGGACGAGACCACCGGCGGCAGCACCTACCACTTCGAGCTGTATCCGGGCCACCCGCGCGAACAGGAGGTCCTGGGGTTATTGCGCAGCGTGCGCGAACGCGCCTCCGCGTTGCGTGCCGAAGTGGAGCAGTGCGGCTCGGGACGAGCTGGCGGTGACGATTCAGAGGTGGACGCGGAGACACGGGCTTACCGCGTCGTATTCTACGTTGGACAGAACGCGGTCGGGCTCGACACGCGAGCAGGAGTTTCAGAATGAAGCGGGCGCAGCGGTCCTTTTTTTGGTTCGGTCTCGGTCTCGCCGCGTCGCTGAGCTGCGGCAAAGTGCAGCCCGATGAAGGTCTCGGCGGGGAAACGCACTGGCTGAAGAGCTGCTCGAGCGACGCGGAATGCGGCGGCGAGCTCAGCTGCGTGTGCCGCGTGTGCACCGAAGCTTGTAGCGACGACGCGAGCTGCGGGGAGGTCGACGAGCGAGCGGTGTGCCTGGCCAAACAACTGACCGCGTACGACGGGGCTTGCGCCGGGGACGCGCCGGCAGCGCTGTGCGTCCAGCAACCGGAAGAATCCACGACCGGCCCGGTCGAAATCCTGGGGCGCCGCTACGACGCCACCAATGCCTGCTTTGGTCCGAGCGAGCGGGCCGGTACGTTTGCTGCCGGCGAGGGCCAGGGCTGCGACGATGCGTTGACGCACGCCTACGGCCCCGATGATTCCTGCTGGCTCCTCTCCAACGGCTGCATTCCCGACGGCTTCACGCGCATCGACGCAAATAACCAAGATCCGATTTTTGCTTGCTGGAGCACCACGGAAGCCTGCGCGTATGCCACAACCTGCAGCGCCGGCCAGATCCCGTCGCCGAGCGTCTGCCTGAGCTGCGAGGCTGCGCGTGACGTTCACACCCGCTACATCACCACTGCCGCTTCGGATAACGGTTGGCGCAGCTGCAACAGCGATCTGGACTGCGTCAGCGAAGAGTGGAGCACCGCCTGCGATGGACATTGCCCGATGCCTCTAGCGGAGAGCTCGGTCGAGGCGTTCCGCGCCGCCCTGCCCGAACTCGCCGCCGAATACTGCTCGGATCCCGGCGCCTGGCAAGCGGTGAGCTGCTTTGCCAGGGACGTCGACTGCCCGAACGTGGCCATTTGCAGAGCCGGACAGTGCGAACGCACGGGCACGGCCTGCGCCGATCGCACGCTCGAAGCCTGCGCCAACGACGGCGACTGCGTGGTGAGCGGCGGCTTCCCGTACGATCCCGCCTTCTCCTGCTTCGAGAACGATCTCGTCTCCTTGGCCTGTGTCGACGCGGATCTGAGCTGCCCACCCACCATCTCGGTGGCGCTGGATCAAGGCGGAAACTGCTTTTCGTTTGGCAATTGCCTGCCCCCTGGCTTCACGCGCGCCCCGGACGATCACCCGTGCGTGCCGGCGCCGTTCTGCGCGGCACAGTGATACTTCTCGGGACGAGTGATATTTCTGCGCGTTAGCAGTGACATGGGTCAAAGTCACGGCAACCGTGACCCGACGAGCACTCGCCACCACGATCGCCATGGCGCTCCTGTCGGCGCCAGCTTGCTCACCCGCCGCTCCGGCGGCGCCGCCGACGCTGTCACCCGCCGCTCGATCAGCGCTCCCGACGGCAGCGGCCCAGCACGCAGCGGCCCAGCACGCAGCGCCACAGCGCAGCCCAGCGCCGAACGGAGACGCGGCAACGGCGGCTCCGCTGCTCCCTCAGCTCGAGGCGCGTTCCGCGAACAGGGGGCTCGTGCGCGGCGACCGGTTCGTGGACTTCGGGCTGCCCCGTCTCGACCTGAACACGGGCGTTCTCGGTGAGGTCATGTGGGCATCCGCCTTCGTCGGCAGCTCGGAAGGCGCCGCGCCGGCCACCGCTGCAGCGGAACCCAGCCAGCCCTCCCGGCGGCTGTTGCTCGTCAATTTCTTCGCGACCTGGTGTGGGCCTTGTTTCGAGGAACTACGAGTGCTGAACGAATGGCAAGAACAATATGGGACACAGCGGCTTCAGGTGTTGGCCGTCAATTACCGGCTGCCCGCGGAGAGCCTGGTCAGCAGCATCGAGCTGACGCGCACAAAGGTCCCTGTCGATCTGAAAATTCCCCTGTTGTTCGAGCGCTATACGAGCCGCAATCAGACCGCCTACCTGGGTGAGTCAGAGGTCGTGCTACCCGCTAACGTGTTGATTGACGCGAGCGGTTGGGTGGTGCACCGAACTCACGGAGGCCAGCCGGAAGTTCTGGAAGAATTGCGACAAATCATAGATTCTCGCGTCCTCGAGTAGGGCTCCGAGTTCTAGAGTCGGCCCCGGTGAAACAGTCGCGTCCCTCATGAGTCGGAGCTGCGACGCAGGTGTGTCCGCCTGTGACGCCAAACAACGAGGCTTCGCATGAGCACGCAGTTCGAAAGCAGCGCCCCGAAGAGGCCCCCCCTGAGCGAGCGACGAAATAGCGTCGTTTGCGGGTTCGCGCGCGTCGTATTGGCGGCTCTGCTGCTGCTCCCGAGTCGCGCCAGTGCTGCACCCTCCAACCTCCCTGGCCCAGCGCCGGCCTCAGCCGCCCCAACCCCGAGCGGCAGCGCTGCGCCGGCCCTGCAAGCGCCCCGGCGGACGCTGGTGCAGCGCGTACAGGCCGTGGGCACCCCACCCGAGCTGGCTCGCAATGTGGAGAACGCGCTCTTGGCAGAGCTCGGCAAGCGACCCGGCATCGTGCCGATCAGCCCCGCCGAGCTCGACCAGGTGCTGCAGTTCGAGGAGAACAAAGCGCTGCTCGGTTGTGACGAGCTGGAGGGCTGCATCGCCGAGATCGGGCGCCGCACCAGCGCCGATCAGCTGGTCACCGCCAAGTTGGGCCAGCTCGGCTCTCAGCTGGCGCTCACCATCGGGTTGATCGACGTGAGCGGGCGGCGCGCCGTGCGGCGGGTCGCGAGCCAGAGCGCGAACTTCGCGGAGCTCTCTGCCGGCCTACCCGCCCTGGTGGACGAGTTGCTAGGTCGCGCCACGCCGGCGCAAACCTTTCAGCTGCGCGATGGGGCAGAGCTCAAGCTGGCCGTGGTGCCGCTGGCCGCGCTCGGCGTGCCCGCGGCCACCGCTGATTCGATGAGCCAGATCCTCGCGGCCGAATACAGCGGCATCCGCGGCCTCACGGTGATCAGCCAGGACGACGTGATGGCGCTGCTCCGCCAGGTGGAGAAGGAAGCCCAGCTCGGCTGTACCGACAATCTGCAGTGTGTGGCGGAGATCGGCGCGGCGTTGGGACTGTCCAAGCTCGTGGCCGGCAGCGTCGGCAGGGTCGGAAAAACGCACGTGATTTCGCTGCGCCTGATCGACACGCGGCGCGTCGAAGTGCTGAGCCGCGTCGTGGAGAGCTTCGATGGGGACGCGCTTGAGCTGCGTCACGCCATCAAGCAGGCCGCACACGCCTTGCTCGGCATCGAACATCCGGGCGCCGTGGGCGGCCTCGACCTCACGCTCAACGCGGAGAAGGGCAAGGCACGCCTGGGCGAGCACGCCTTCGGCTTCCAGGGCCATCGCTTCGCGCTGAGCGGCGTGCCCGCCGGGCGTTACCCGCTCTCCATCGCACCGGAAGGGGGCGACTACCTGCCGCTCGCGTCCGATATCTACGTGCCGGTCAGGGCCAACAACGTGCGCTCGATCGAGCTCACGGAGGCCCCGCCACGCTGGTACACGCGCTGGTGGGTCTGGGCGATCGCCGGGGGCGTGCTCACCGCCGGCGCGGCCAGTGCGGTATTGCTCAGCCGGGACGCTCCCAATGGCTCTGGGGCCATCAATGTCAGTGCAATGCCGAGAGTCGAGATGCCTTGACCCGGTGCAGCCCACCCTCGTTTGGAATCCGAAAGGGAAACAGCATGCAACGAGCTCAAAATAGCGTCAGCGCGTCCTGGTCCCGTTCGCTCTCGGTCTTCTG
>JAYWEH010000823.1:0-2690 GCA_043780025.1 Deltaproteobacteria bacterium | reverse complement strand
CCAGCCCGATCCGTTCACCACCATCGAGCTGCGCGCGGAGGCGGCCGACCGCACCGTGCTCAACTATGAGAACGCTTTTTCGGTCGTGGCTTCGGCGGCCTGGTCCTGGGAGACCTTCAATCTGCGCGTCGGGCTCGGCTATGGCAACTTCAACGTGCCGGGCATTAACTTCATGGTCGACAGGAAGGTGTTCTTTCCGGAGCTCGACCTGTACTGGACGTTCTGACGGGACAGCGATCGGTTCGACCCCTGGACGGGGCGAACCGCGGAGCGCTCACTGCCGTTGCAATGACAACGGGAATACGTCGCGCTCGGTAGGCGCTTGCATCGGGCCGCCGCGCAACACCTGTGCGTCATCCGACAATTGCAGGTTGAAGGTGAGCCCAAAGCCCGCGCTCGAACAACCCTCCGCGGCACACACGCAGGGCGCATCACGAATCGCTGCCAGCCAATCGCAGGCCCTGGGCACGTCAGAGACCGTGCACTCAGCGAGATCGACCTCCATCGGAACGGGTCCGATCAGATACACATCGCAAGGCGGTGGTTCGATACAGCTGTCGGCGGGCGCGACACACGGTTGGGGCTCAGCTCGCGGCGTTTGCATTTCGCACCAGCCCTGCCAGGGCTCGCTGAGGAACACCTCCGCGCGCAGCCAGAGCCCATCGTCCTGGCGTTCGAGCTGGACCTGATTGAGGTGATATTCGAAGCCGGGGACGATCTCGGCCGTTTGGGGGCAACCACCGTCGATCGATGCGCCTGAGCAGAGATAGGGATCGGTATCGGAGCCGGGCTGAGCGGGCAGCGGATCGCTGCCGAAACGCAGACCGCCGTCACCCCCACCTTCCAGCCGCAGAGCGATAGGCCCGCGCGGCATCTCGGCCGCCACGTTGTGGTAGCCATAATAGAACACAGGGCCGTCGATCTGGCCCTGCCAGGTTCCGGCCACCTCGGGGACACCGGCGCCGCTCGGGTAGGGTCTCCCTGCTAGATCGAGCATCACCTGCAGTGACTGACATTCGGGAGGATCATCGATCGAGGGGATAATCTGCCCGGCACTGGACGAATCGGGCAGTTGGGGCGTCCCCTGCTGCTGGCCCACCGTCAACTTTTCCCCACTGCACGCCGTGAGGCCTGCGAGCGCGATCCAGGGGATTGAGATGAGCAACCGCTTCATGTTGGCGCTGAGTGTTCGGCTGGGGCTCATTCCGTCCATGCGGTGAGCGTAGTGGGTCGGAGATGGACTTCGAACTCGCCGCCCTATTCTATGCCATGGGGCGCCGACTCGCCCGTCACATGCCCGCTCTGGGGTTGGCTTCGAGTCTGGGAGCGAGCGCGCTCGTGGCCTGCGCGCCGGCTCGAACCGTCGATCCCCCGCGCTCCGTGGTGGTGCAGCCACCCCCTCCGCTGCTCCCTACCCCGCCGTTACAGCCTCTCCCGCCGTCGCGAGAACCACCAGACCAGGCGGCGCCGCCCATCGGCGACCCGACGAGCCTGTCGGCCTGGCAGGCGCGTCATAGAGCCCAGCTACAGGCGCCGGATCGCGGCCGCTCCGAGCTGGTCGTGCTCGGTGACTCGCTCGCCGAGGGCTGGTGTGCGTCCCGCTCGTTCCAAAAGCAGTGGGGCAAACGCCGCCCGCTCAACCTCGGGCTCGCGCTCGATCAGACGCGCCAGGTGCTATGGCGCATCGAAAACGGCAGCCTTCGCGGTGTATCGGCCCGCGTGGTAATCGTGGCGCTCGGCATGGACACGCTCGGCGCCGGGTATTCGGCGGACGAGACGGCGCGCGGCGTTCGCGCGGTCGTCGAGCGCGTGCGCGCGGAGCTGCCGCGAGCCGCGGTGCTACTGCTCGGCGTATTGCCTGCGGGTGAACTCGACAGCGACCCGCGCCGAGCCGCCATCGCGACGACCAACGCCGCGCTGCAGCGCATGGCGGAGCCTGAGCGGGTCGTCGTGGCCGACGTGGGCAACATGTTCCTGGACGAGCAAGGCCAACTCTCGGAGAGCGTGATGAGCGACTTCGTGCATCCCACGCCGCTCGGATACGACGCGCTGACGATGTCGGCCTCGTTGCTCGCGGAGAGCCTGTTCCGCTCCGCCAAGACGCGCTGACCTAGTACGCCGGTTCCAATGAAGCGATGGGAATTTCGAGTGCCCCGGCTGGGGCGAGGGCATCGAAATTCCACCCTTTGCCATCGATTTGAACCGGCTCCCACCTTTACATTGGCCTCGATTCGATGGAATCGAGGCACTACGAGTTCGGCGCGATCAGCGCCGCCACCGGCTTGAGCATCAAGCTCTTTTCGCAGGTCAGCTTGATCAACATCAGGAGCGGCACCGCAACGATGGCGCCCGATACGCCCCAGAGCCAACCCCAAAACAACAGCCAAACGAAAATCACGAGCGGATCGAGCTCGCAGGTCCGCCCGAGGATCAACGGGGTGATCACGTTGCCTTCGATCGACGCTAGCACAAGATAGAACAGCGGAGGCAAGAGCGCGGCGGTGGGGTCCGCGAAGGTGGCGAGCGACACCGCACCCACCGTCAGAATGCCGACGAACGCGCCCACGTACGGCACGAAGTTCACGATCATCGCGAGCGCGCCCCACAATAAGGGGTTCGGCATCTTCAGCACATACATGCCCGCGCAAACCGCGAGGCCCATGAAAAAGTTGATCGCGAAGACCGTGCGC
>JAYWEH010000822.1:0-2691 GCA_043780025.1 Deltaproteobacteria bacterium | reverse complement strand
GTACAAAGAGGTGAGCAGCGCCTCCAACGCGCGGGACTACCAGGCGCGCCGCGGCCAGATCCGCTTCCGCCCCGAGGCACAGAAAAAGCTCGAACTGGTGCACACGCTGAACGCCTCCGGTTTGGCGACCAGCCGCCTTTTGCCGGCCATCGCCGAGCAATTCCAGCGTGCGGACGGCAGCATCGCCATCCCGCCGGTGCTGCAGAAATGGCTGGGGCCGTAGCCGCCAGCGGGCACGAAAGTGGTATAACCCGAGTGTGCCGCACATCGGGATCATTGGCGGCGGCATTGCCGGGCTATGCGTAGCGTTCCGCCGCCTCGCTCACGGCGATCGCGTGACCCTGTTCGAAGCCGGTCCGCGGCTGGGGGGTCAGCTTCAGACCGAACGGAGCGGCGGCCTGCTGATCGAGCATGGCGCGGAGGGCTTCGTGGCGGGCAGCACGGCCGTGTTCGAACTCGCGCGCGCGCTCGGCCTAGCGGGGGATCTGCTCGATCAGAGCGTCACCGATTCCTGCCGCTTCGACGGGCAGCGGCTGATTCGCCTCGAACCGGGTGAAGCGGGTCGATTGCTCGGCTTCCAGGTGGCGCCGCGCGCTCTGGGCAAAGGCATTCAATCGTTCACGCTCGGCATGAGCCAGGTGGTGGACGTGCTCAGTCAGAACGTCGCACCCGTCGCTCGCGTATCGTGCGGCAGCGACGTCCAGACGCTCCGGCCAGCCGCCGACGGTGGCTGGGCCATCAGTGGGCGGCAAAATGACGAACGGGTCGATCGGGTCGTCGTGGCCACGGGGGCTGAAGCCGCAGCGGGCGTCCTCGGTGAAGTGTTTGGGGCGACGGCCCTCGCGCTGGCGAGCTCAACGGCGCTCGATAGCGTCACGGTGTCGCTCGTGTACGGGCGCGCGGAGGTCGCTCATCCGCTCGACGCGACCGGTTTTGTCGTGAGCGAAGAGGCCACGCTGGAAGGCTTTCGCGCCTGCACGTTCGCGTCCTCGAAACTGGTCGGGCGCGCCCCCACCGATCGCGCGTTGCTGCGGCTCTTCTTCCGCCCCACCGCTGAAGAACTTCGGGACTTCGACGACGCCGCATGGACCGAACGCGCGGAGCGTTGCGTGCGCCGCGCGCTCGACCTCCGCGCGCCGGCCGCACGCAGCTGGGTCAGCCGTTGGCCGCGAGCCTTGCCGGTTTTCGACGACGCACATCGAGCCCGCGTGACCGCCCTGGAAGCCAAACTGGCCGGTAGTGGCGTGTGCCTGGCGGGCGCCGCCTTCCACGGCGCCGGCATCGACGGCGCGGTTCGCTCTGCCGAAGCGGCTGCGCAGAGTCTCGATTAGCCTGTGGGGCTCGCCGCCAGGTCGAGCGAAAAAAAAGAGAACGGTGGCTGCGGCATCACCGAAACCACCGTTCTCAGGCACGGCTCTGGACTTGGGAGGGGCGCAGGAGCCGTGCGCTCGATTGCGCGGTCGACGGGGGACGCCAAAGGCGCCGTATTGCCGACCGCTGACCACCCATCAAGCATCCGGCGTGCCAAGCAAGGGCTCCAGAAGTTGCGGGTGGTTACATCAACGTGGCGCACATCTCATTTCAGTTTTGAAATTTGACACTGCAAGCTTGAATGATGGCTAACGCTTCGACAGTGCTCATTAAGTCATCGGTTATTCGAAGGTCCCGTTCGGAACCGGGGCGACAAAAAGAGAGCAGCGGCCTGCCGGGGGGGGCTGCAGGCCGCTGCTCAAAAAGGGTACGGGTCGGCTAGAGGGGGTAGGAAGCCAACCCGTACTGAACGGGGCGCGAATCGAGCGAGGCCCCCTCGGGGCCCGCCCTCGCTGCCTTCTATCACTGCATCTCATATGCCAACGGCAGGGCTCCCTGATTGCGAGGGGTTGTCGCACCCGCCGCGTGGCCCTGCTTTCAAGTCCGAATTCGGGTGATGCAATTGTGAGCGCACGAGCACCGCGAAGCTTTTCCGGTGCAGCTCGCGTATCCTGCATCGGATCGACGCGCACCCATGAAGACGGCAAGGCTTCTCCGCTTCCGCGTCTTGGGACGACTCGTTCTACTCGCGCTGCTCGGGGGACTTCTGCTGTTTGGTTATGCGCTGGTCGACAGCTGGAAGGCCACGGGCACACGTGCCAAAGGCGAACGACTGACGCGCCTGGTGAGCTCAGGCCGCTTTGATGGCAAGCGGTTTCGGGACGTGCTGCCGCGCCATCAAGGGTCGATGCTGCAGATGTCGCGCGAGTATTTCTTCGGGGGCAGCGCGCACCGCACGCCCGAGGGCGTCTTGCCCGTCATCGCACGAAAGGCTGCAGATTTCGCCCAGCCGGCTGACGGCGGCCTGCGCATCACCTGGTTGGGACACTCCACGATCCTGGTGGAGATCGACGGCCGACGCGTACTATTGGACCCCGTTTGGTCGGAGCGGGCGTCACCGTTCACGTGGGCGGGGCCGCGCCGCTTCTACGCTCCGCCCCTGCCGCTAGACCAGCTGCCCCCGCTCGATGCGGTCTTGATCTCGCACGATCACTACGATCACCTCGATGTCGGAACCATCGTGAGCCTGGGTCAGGCGACAAGCGTTCCCTTCCTCGTGCCTTTGGGTGTCGGGGCACACCTCGAGTATTGGGGCATCCCCGCTGACCGCATCATCGAGCTCGATTGGTGGCAAGAACACACTCTCGACGGGCTCTCGCT
>JAYWEH010000821.1:0-15156 GCA_043780025.1 Deltaproteobacteria bacterium | reverse complement strand
GCCCTCGAGCTCGAGTGGGCCCCCTGCCCCATCATCACGCGAAATGAACAAAAAAGACGCCATCTTCTATGCGGTGCTGGCGGCCTTCGTGGCGGCGCTCGTATACACGATTCCGCTGATCTTCCTCTTCACTCCAACCGCCCAGGAGCAGGCGGGTGGGCTGGCGCAGAAGATTTTCTACTTTCACGTGCCGGTGGCGAACGGCATCTATGTCACTGGCGCCGTCTGCTTTATCTCGAGTGCTATCTATCTGGCTCGCCCGAGCGAAGCGGCCAATGCCTGGGCAAAGGCGGGTTCTGATTGTGCCGCGCTGTTCGGGACGCTCGTGTTGTGCAGCGGTCCGCTCTGGGCCAAGAAGGCCTGGGGCGTCTACTGGGTGTGGGATCCTCAGCTGACCACGTTGCTGCTCAGCGTGCTGATTTATTGGGCGATCTGCCTGCTCAGGACCTTTGCCGGGGACGGTGCCGCTGAGCGGCGCTTCGCGGCGGCGCTCGGAGTGATGGGCACGGTCAACCTGCCGATCATCTACTTCTCGGTACAGAAATGGGGCGGGAATCATCCCACGGTGATCCGCGAGGGTGGCGGTGGCATGCACGAGTCGATGTGGCCCGCATTCATCTGGGGGCACGTCGCGCTGACGTTGCTCTTGCCCCCCCTGGTGCTGTTGTTGCGCAGCCGCCTGGCGTTGTTGCAAGCGTCCCTCGAGCACACCTGGCACGAGGCCTTGACGCGAGGCATTGTCGACCACCTGGACGATGACTTCGCAGAGTCCGAGTCACGCTAGCCGCATTAGAACCCAGACAGTCGTCACCTCGAATAGCCCGCTCTCCCTACATGCCCATATGACTTCTCTCGCCCAGACTCGAGAAAATCCCTCCGATCGGTCCACACAATTCGTTCCCGTGGAAGGCGGCAATCCCAACCCCTCGGGTGACGCCGGCACCTTCATGGTCACGGCCTACGTCTTGATGTGGCTCTGCACGGCACTGTTTATCCTGCACACCTGGCGCAAGACCAAAAACGTCCAGGCGCGCCTCGAGGAACTGCAGAAAGCCATCGCCAAAGTACCGCCAGTCGACTCGTGAAGCCGGCTCGCTGAGCTTCATCGGCCGGCTCCGCCGCATACGTCACGCCGTGACTTTCGAACACATCATCTACATCCCGGCAGCGCTCCTGGTCGGTATCATCTTCGGCTACACGTTAGGCGCGCGCGCCGTCCGCCAAGAGCTGCAGCAGCTGCGACGACGCGCCAAGCGCTAGAACACCTCACGCGATGGGGCTCGCCTGCCCGAGCGGAACGCCGTGGGGTGCGGCCTTGCGAGGAACGCGTCCAGCGACTAGTGCTTCGATTCTATCGAATCGAGGCCAAGATAGAGGAGGGAACCGGTTCAAATCGGTGGCAAAGGCGGGAATTTCGATGCCCCTCACCCCAGCCGGGCATTCGAAATTCCCATCGCTTCATTGGAACCGGCGTACTAGTTTTCCGCCGTGTTCGGCGTTTCCCTCCCAGAGCTCGTCGTGGTTGGCACCGTGGCGCTGCTGGTGCTCGGTCCACAGAAGTTGCCGGGTATGTTGCGCACGCTGGGCAACTGGGTTGCCAAATTGCGCAAGCTCACCAACGAAGTGCGCTACCAGAGCGGTATTGATGACGTGTTGCGCGCCGAAGGTTTTGAGGGTGGGCTGAGCGAGCTCAGGTCCATCGTTCGGGGAGGTGGTGGCCCCGCTCCGTATGTGCCCGCCCCCCGCCCCGCGCCCGTCCCAGAACATTTCGTCGCCGATCGGTCGCGTGAGTACCCGGTGGAGGGGCCCGATGCCTATGGCGCCTTGCCCGAAGATTTGGCCGCCCAAGTGAGCCAAGCCGCCGAGCCCGCGCAGCCGGTGGGGAGCACGCCGTGAACACGGACGCCAAGAAGGACGGAGAAGGCGAGCTCCAGATGACGTTTTGGGAGCACCTCGAGGAGCTCCGCGGCAGGATTCTCAAAGCCGCCTTCGCCTTCGCCATCGGCGCGGGTACCGCCTGGTACTTTCAGCAAGAGGTCCTCGCCTGGGTGACGACGCCTTTCGTCAATGCCTGGAGCGAAGCCATCGGGGACAACAGCGCCGCCTTGCACTTCCAGGCCCCGGCAGCGGCGTTCCTGTCGTATCTGCGGCTATCGCTACTATCCGGCGTCGTCTTCGCCTCGCCGGTCATCTTCTACCAACTCTGGGCCTTCGTGGCGCCCGGGCTCTACGCGCGTGAACGGCGTTACGCCCTGCCATTCGTTGTTTCGTCCACCCTACTCTTCTTGGGTGGCGGCTACTTCGGCTGGCGTGTCGCGTTTCCCGTCGCGTTCCGATACCTGCTGCATTTCAGCGGTTCGCTGAAGACCGGCTCGGTCGCGCTGAAGCTCGAACCGACGGTCATGATCGGCGACTACATCGATTTCGTCTCGCAGGCGTTGATCGCCTTCGGCGTCGCTTTCGAGCTACCTGTGCTCGTGTTTTTTCTCGCCATTGCCGGCATCGTCGACCACACGCACCTGATCAAATTTGCGCGTTACTTCGTCGTGTTGGCTTTCCTGATCGCCGCCGTGATCACCCCGCCCGACGTGATGAGCCAATTCCTGCTCGCCGTGCCGCTGTGCTTGCTCTACATTCTGTCGATCGGCATCGCCTGGATCGTCGGCAAGAAGAAGCGCGCCGCCGCTGCGAGCCAAGAAACCGGCTAGAGCTGAGTCAGCGTACGGACTCCGGCGGACCCTCGGGCACGGGCAAACGCGCGGCATCCATCCACAACCCGTCGAGATCGTAGATCCCGCGCCATTCTGCCTGAAAGACGTGCACCACCACGTCGACCAGATCGATGAGAACCCAGCGCGCGAGGGGCAGACCTTCAACAGCGAGCGTACGCACGCCCTTCTGCTTGAGATCCTCTTCCACGCCGCGCGCGATCGCCGCGACGTTGCGGTCACTCGCGCCCGTCATGAGCACGATGTAGTCCGCGTAGTCCACCTTGCCGATGACATCGATGATCTGCACTTCCTCGGCTTTTTTTTCGAGGCCGGCCTCCGCGGCCCAGTTGGCCACCCGGCGCGCCGCAGCGGCGCTCGCCGCCGCAACGCTTGGCGCCAACGCATTGCTGCCGCTCGTGGCTGCCACGTCCGAGCCCGCTTCCCGCATGCGCGCACGGATGACGCCACCCGCCGCTCGCGCGCGTGAAGTACTGCTGCCCTTGTCGCTCTTATCGCCTTTTCGTGCCATCAACCTGATTCCAAGCCTTACTTTGCTACTTTCGCCGCCCCCGCGTCCTCGACGCCATCCACCAACGTATCTGGAGTCGGCCCGGGCTGCTCTGCGCCCGCGTCCCAGGCGGGCAACGGCGCTAGCTCGTAGCGCGGCGCGGGCCCTGTAGGACGGGCATATCGCTCCCCGGAGCAGGCCGAAAGAGACCCAATTCCCGCGCAGGCGCCCAGCCCAAACGTGTACCGGCCTCGCTTCGATCCGCGCCAAAAGGAACACGCCCAGCGACAAAAGGTTCGAAGGATCCGAGTCAAAACCACCAAAAAGCGCGACGAACCTTCGTAACCGGGTGGGCGAACATACCACAGGCATTTGCCGGAGAGGCCCCGGAAATGGCAAATCCAGTCGTAGCGGCCGCGGTCGGAGCCAATCCGGCTCCATCCTTCAGCCCCAGCCCAGCGGTGGGCGATCTGTGCTCTACCCTCCAGCGCTCCGTCCCGGCTCCCTCGTACGCGTGATCGCTCCGTCAGGGCCCTTCGATCGCGCTCTCTTCTTTCGCGCTCTCGGCTGGCTCAGCGAGCGTTACCGCGTGGTCTGGACGCGAGGCGCGCTCGAGCGCAAGGGCTACCTGGCGGGGGATGACGAGCGGCGGCTGCGCGAGCTCGATGAGGCGCTACGGGACCCCGAGGCAGGCGCCATCATCGCCGCACGCGGTGGTTTCGGAGCTACCCGTATCAGCGATTGCGCCGACTTCCAGAGCCTCGCTCGCTACCCCAAATGGTGCGTCGGATTCTCTGACTTTACCGCGCTGCACGTCGAAGCAGCCCGCGTTCACGTGGCGTCGCTGCACGCCCCCAACTTGATCGGGTTCGGGCGCGCTGACGAACGCGCGCGCCTGGATTGGCTGGACGCGCTCGAAAGGCCGCTGGCACGGCGCAGCTTCGGCCCGCTGAGCCGGCTCTCTCCAGGCGGCGCCACGGGCCCCATTTTTGGCGGCAACCTCTCGCTACTATTTTGCGCGGCAGCCGCCGGTCGCCTGAAGCTGCCCGAACGCTGCATCCTCTTTCTCGAAGAGGTCAACGAGGCGCCCTACCGCATCGACCGTATGTTGACCGGATTGGTCTCGGGAGGGCACCTGCGCCGCGCCGCTGCGATCTGTATCGGCGATCTGGTAGACGACGCGACAACCGAGCCGCGTCGCCAGGTGGATGCGCTGGCTGCCGCCGCCGGCTGTCTGACACGGCTAGGAGTGCCTGTCGTGGCAGGCCTGCCCATAGGCCACGGCAGAATTAACCGCGCAATTCCTTGCGGCGCACCCGCCTGGCTGAACGATGACGGCCCAGCTCAACTGCTCGTCAATCCTGACGGGAACGACCTGCCGCACTGAACGGGTCCGCTCCGAGGGGCGCCGACGAACCACCGACGCCATGCTCGAGCCGTGCCTCGCCTGTCAGCGCTTCTTCGAGCGGCGCGACACGTTCGGCTTGCGATGTACGCCCGTGTCCGGCGTGGAACGACCGCGCTTCTTCGCCCGCTTCCGCTTGGTGGGCGGTGACCCGGATACACTAGAGCCAGAACCGAGCGACGGGGCTCGCAAGCGCATTCCGGGCCCAGAGGCTTCGGCGTATTGCAGCACGCCACGTTCATCCACCGTTGTCACCGGATCGGATTCGTCGTCCTCGTCGTCTTCGAGCTCGATTTCGACGTCGAGATCTTCGTCCTCGTCCCCATGGCGCATGTCCGTCGAGTTGTCGAAAGCGGCGTCGACGTCGTCGTCGAGGGCCAGATCTTCGTCGCGGACTTCCTCGTCGTCATCCATCGCATACTCCGGCGCTTCCACGACCCGACTCGTCGGAGGATAGGAGGTTCGTTCCTGCGCGGGGAGCGCGCTGGGGGGGCCGTTCAGCACGCCCGCGTTGCGGGTGCGCACGTTGTTCGCCGTCGGCCCGCGCCGATACGACATCGCGCGCTTGGCGAGCAGTACGCCTTCCTTGGCTTCGGTGTCACCCGGCTTCATGCGCAATACGCGCCGCCACGCATCCGCCGTCTCTCGAGCGTCTTTCAACTTGTCTCGCCAGATCAGCGCGACGCGCCGGGCCAACTCCGCGCGCGCGTTCGGGTCGCGGCCGCGCAAGATCTGGTTTTCGTACAGCTGCACCAGCCCGCGGTAATCGCCGAGTTCGCCGTACAGACTTTCCAGCTGACGCAGGATGCTGTCGTCGCCGGGTGCGAGCTCATGCAATCGCTTCAGATCATCGGCTGAGCCTGCCGCGTTGTTGAGGTGCGTTCTGCGGATCGTCGAGCGCGCCGCAAGCAGTTGGCGCACCGACGGGACGTCGAACACCTCTTCGAGCGCGGCCGTCAGGACGCCCTCGGCTTGACCGTGGTCGCCCAGATCCAACGCGAGCTCATTCAGGCTCTGCAACACCTGCTGGTCCACGTGCGTGACGAGTGCATCCGCGAGCCAGGCAAACGCCTTCTCGTGAGCGCCGAGATCGCGATGCGCCAACAGCGCCGCACGCGAAAGCAAGGCGCTGCGAGCCGTCGCGCTCACACCTGCACCTAGGCCACCCGCGGCGAGTGCATCGGCCAGCACCACGCGCAACGTCGTGTCTCGATTGCCACGCCCCGCGTCCGAAGCACGCGCGGCCTTTTCCAGCACCTCGAGCCCACCTTCGGGCACGCCATCCGCGAGCGCTTGATCGAAGAAGCGCCGAGCGCGCTTCAGATCACCCTGTTCAGACGCGATCTGCGCCGCGCGGCTCAGCGCAAACAGGATTTCTGTCGGCGACTTACAGCGTTCAACCTGGCGTTCGTACACGTCGACTTTGTGCTCGACCGAGTTCGCCAGTGAAGCGAGTCGCTGGAGCAGCGGCTCGACGCGATCGGGAGCGACGCTGGTCAGCGCGCGCTCGCCGTGCACGATAGCCATCGACGCTTCGAGCCCGGTCATCGCGAGGACCTCGGCCTGGCGCACCATTTCTTCGGCGCGAGGCACCCCGCTCAGGTCTCGGACCTTGAGCTCGAGGGCCATGTTCAGCACGTCGAGGTCGCGCGTCTTCGTTCCGACACGCTCGAGCGGCTCGGCGATATCCACGTCCGCAGAGCGCGTGCGAGCCAGTTCTTTCGCCACGGCCACCAGCTTGGCGTCGTCACCCGCCGTCACCAGGCGCGTGAAGGCACCATGCAATGCATGCGCGCGCCGCGTGCTTCCGGTTTCAGGGGCGTACCACTGAACCAGCTTCTCCGCTGCGAGCACCGGCTTCTTCAAGTCGTCTGCGAGAGACACAAACTGCTGTCGACAGCCTTCGTCGCCACGATCCGCGATGTCCTCCAGGTACTTGAGGGCCTCATCACTGCGCTCCAGGCGCTCGTGTAACACGGCGGCCAAGCGCCGCGTCATCTGGCTGACCTCTTCTTCATCACCTTCGATGGCGATCAAGCTTTGCAGGTGGCGGGCCAACAAACCCCAGTTCTCGGAGCGCTCCGACAGCTCGCAAATGCGTTGAACCGCGTCGAAGTCGTTTGGATCGGTCGCATGGACGATCTGCAGCACGCGCAGCGCGCCCTCGACGTCGTTCAAGTCGCTCTCATACAGATCAGCGAGACGCACACCGAGATCGGTCTTGAGCTCGGCTGAGGTGGCGAGCTCGAGCTGCCGCTCGAGCGCTTCGGCAGCCTTGTCCGGCTTGCCGCGCTGCAGCTCTAGGTCGGCGAGCGCCGAAAGGGCGTCCAGATTCTTCGGATCGAGCTCGCGCAGAATCGTCTCGTAGCTGCGCACGGCTCCGTCGAGATCCTTCAAGCCCTTGTGGCGCAGATGCGCTTCGCGCAAGAGCAACGGCACTCGGCGATGCTCGTCACGCAAACCAATCAAACGCCGCAGGTAACCCACCGCGGCAGCCGCGTCCCCGCGACCTTCCGAGTCATCCGCGAGCAGGGTGAGCGCTTCCGCGTCGTCCGCTTCGGACAGCACGAGTTCGTATGAACGCCGCGCCGCTTCGAAATCACCCAAATCGTGGCTCTGGTACTTGGCAGCGCGTTTGCGCAACGCCACGCGCTTGCTCGAATCGGCGATGCGCGCGGCGCGCTCCAGCAGGAATGCCGGCAACTCCACGCCCCGGCGGCTCGCGAGCAGCTGCTTCTCCACGGCCTCGGCGTAGTCGTCGTTCTGAGGATCGAGCTCGGTCGCGCGATACAAATTTTGCAGAGCGCGCGCATGGTCACCCGCTTCGGCTAGATACTCCGACGCCTTGACGAGCAGCCCAGCCTGGCGCACCGGTTGATCGGCGAGCAACCGCACCCGTTCGGAGTTGGCAGCCACGGCCTTTTCGAGTTGCTGCGCTTGCAGGTAGCTGGTCTCCGCGAGCTCCCACAGATCGAGATCGTTACTGGTCTTCGCCGCTTCGGAATAGGCGATCGCGGCGCCGCTGGCGTCACCGGACTCGAGCCGCAAGGTCCCGAGCCGAGTCAAGAGCTCCACCTTTGCCGATGGGTCTTCGACGCTGTGAATGTTGTCGGTAATGACCTGAATCGCCAGATCGTGGCGCTCGCCGGATTCGAACAACTTGACGGCTGTGTCGATGGCGACGTCGTCCCCTGGCGTGAGCCCTGCGATACGCGCCCAGGCTTCGCCTGCCGCGACCGGATCTTCTAGCTTCGTCTGATGCAGGCGGCTGAGGTCTTTCTCGAGCGCGATGCGCGCTTCGAGATCGGACTGCTGATCCGCCTGGGTACGCAGCAACTCTGCAACGTCATGCCAGCGCCCGGCGCGTTCCAGCAAACGGCGCAGCTGGCTCGCGGACTCCTCGCCGGCTCCCAGATTCGAAAGCTGGCGCCAAGCCTGCAAAGCGCCCTCGAGATCCTGGAGTTGGCCTTCGGAGAGACTCGCTACCTCGCGCAACCAACTGGCGCGCTGCTGATAGGTGACACCCTCGACCCCAGCGGCCGCGTGCAGCAGGCTGCGCAGCTCGTTGAAGCGCCGAGTGCGCCGCAGAAACGTCTGCAAATATTCGATGGCAAGCGGCTGCGAGGGCTCGATCGCCAGCGCTTCTTTATACTTTTGCGCGGCCTCGTTGCGCCGGTTCTTCTGGATCAACGTGGCGGCCGCCTGCAGCAGCTCACGCACGGGGCCAGTGACATTGGAGCCAATCTCAGCGGGCCGCGGCGCTCCTTCCGAAAGAGCTGCCAGCGCTTGCTCTTCCTCATCCATGTCACCTGTGTCCCCGGCGAATGGATTGCGATCGGCTTCGATCGGTCGCGCGCTCGTACGAGGAGAAGCGGCTTGGCTGAGCGGGCTCGGCGCGCCGCTGCGCCCAGCGCGCGCGGACGGCCGATCGACGGACGAACTACTTGCACCCGCGGCACGACTGCTGCGGCGCTGCTTTGTGGAACTGCGCGTAGTGCCGGAGGCAGGTGGGCTCGTAGCTCCTGCACGGGACCCTTCGGAGTGCTCCTCGCGCGGCATTTCGAGCGGAGGCTTGTCACCCGCCAGCGCGCGCGCTTCCTCCGCGAGTGCTCCGTCGGGGTTGCTCGCCAGGTACGCGGCGGCGAACGGCACGACCTCCTCGGAGCGACCCAGCTGTTCTCCGTAGTGCAGCGCGAGCTGCATGGCCCGCTCGTGGCCGGAGACCATTTCGAGCGCGCAGAGCGAATACGCTAGCGCGTGTTCGGCGAAGTCTTCCGCGAGCAGCACGAACATGTTCGCGGCTTCGTGGCGCAGGCTTGCCTCCACCTGGCGACCTTGTCGCACGAGCTCGAGTACGATCGTGCCGAGTTGTTGGCGGAGCGCGGCGTCGGCCGGATCGAGGGCTACGGCATTGCGCAGGGCCCCCGCAGCCAGCTCTTCTTCACCGGCTGCTTTGCAGACCTCGGCTTCGTCCAGGTACAGCGCCAGCCGCCGGCTCGTCTCGAGCGATAACACGCGCTCCATTTCGAAGTACGGGATCGCTTCACCGTAGCGCCCCGAAGCCTTGAGCAACTCGCGGGTCGCGTAGATCGAGTACTGCGTCTTGGGATCGTATTCGATCGCCTTGCTGTAGTTGTCCAACGCCTTGCCCGCGTTGCTCAACGGCGGCTCTGCCCATAGACGACCGAGCTCTTCGTGAATCGCAACGACGGTGCCGCGCAGATCTGGATTGGAGCGCACGAGCGAGCTGAGCGCGCGAGCTCGACGCTCGAGTAAGGCGACCAGGGCCTTCGAGTCGCCCTTCTCCCGGTACAGATCCGCGAGACGCTCAGCAGGCACCGGATCGGTCGGATCACGTTCGATCGCGTTCATCAGCGCGCGCGCTGCCTGATGTGCGTCCCCCAGACTCGTCACCCAAACGTTGGCCGCTTCGGTGAACCAATGACTAGCCAGCGCTGGCTCGGGCGTCTCTTTCCCGACACGCTCCAGCAGCCCAGCATAAACTCGCGGATCATTTTGGCCCGAACGGTGAGCCTGGGCGATCGCCCCCTGGTCATGCGGGTTCTCAATCAAGCGACGAACCAACGCCTCGATATCGTCCTGAGTTTCCATAGCGGGGCGCAGGCTAGCACGCCGTCTGGACGACCTGCAACGCGAACACCCGCCAATAAGTTGCCTGGAGTTACGGGCGCGATGGCCACGTCCAGACTATACTTTTCGAGTGCCTGGGAAAGCCCCATGGGGTCGACCGCTGAACGCCGAGCAACGCTCGAGCGGCGCGGCACCGAGCGGACGCTACGTATTGCCACCACAACGCAGCACGACCGGTCCGACATGTGACGCTCTACCGCGTGGATGGGGCATTGCCTGCAGCCCGCCACGCACTCGTCTCAAGCGCTTGCTGGCGACGTCTTTGACGCTGGCAGCGTGCGGTTTTGGGCCACTTGCCGCGGTCGGCGCCGCGCTCGGCTGGTTCACCCGGGCACGTCTGCGTAACCTCGCGCATCATGCGCAGGGTTTACGTTGGGCTAACGTTGCGATCGCAGTAGGGCTGATCAATTCGACGTTGTGGGTCGCCGCATGGACCTGGATCACGCTCGAACCGCCCGCGCCACGTGCGCGAATCAACGACGAGCTGAGCCTACCGTTTGCGACTCAGCCCATGGTCGCAACACCCAGGTTCAAAGATTTTCCTGAGCTCGAAACACTGCCGGTCATCGCGGAGGATCCGAACGGGGCTCCCTCGACGTGGACTCAGCGGCTCGGCCAGGTATTGCTCACGGAGGTCGGCGAAGGCGTTTCCTCCTTGAGTGTGACGCTCGAAGAGCAAGCGGCTCTCGCGTACGGCGACGGTCGCTTGCCGGTCGTTTGGCTGGTGGCACCCGACTGCTCGCGCTGCAACGCCGTGGCGCGCGCCCTGAAGCAGCCGCGGCTGCAGCGGGTCCTCAGCCAGGTGCTTCTGATCCGCGTGGATGCGAACCAATTCGGAGCAGAGCTGATCGATCTGCAGCTCCCTGTGACGGACCTGCCCGGCTTCGCCTTGATTTCGCGCGAAGGAGCCGCCATCGATTTCCTGCATGCGGGGGAGTGGGATAGCGACTCTGCGGGCGACGTAGCGCCGGCATTGGAAAGTTTCGTGAAACACGACTCCTCGCGGCGGCGCTTCCCCTGGCGAGGGGGCGCGCGTTCCGACGAGACGCCAATTTGACGCGCTAGGTTCCTTTCTTTCGCTGGCAAGCGGCGTTTGTTGCCCGGCCCGCGGCTCTCGCGATCGGGGTGATGCATTCTGTTATCGATCTCCCCGGGCTCGCCGTTCTTTTGGCGCGAGTGGCGGCTGGGCTGGAGCGTTGGGCGGCGGCCTGGTAATTATGTCGGCCCCACCTTCCGTGGAGACTAGAGTACCGCGACCATGAACGCCGCCTACCCTCAGTATGGACACCCGGGGGCTTTGCTCAACTCCACGACGGGGACGTTGCGCGAAGCACTCGACCGACGTGCCGCGGTGGGGCAGCGCCTCGGACTCGAAACGGCCGTGTCGCAGATCGTCCCGCTGGTGTTGGAGCTCGCGGAGATCCACGAAGGTGGCTACGGCTTCTATTTGCATCCCTCGAGCGTTGCGGAAACCGCGGACGGGAGCCTCGTCCTCGCGCGCGAGATGGCGACTCAACTCCCCTCGCACCCGAGAGACCAGGCGTGCCTGCCTCCGGAGACGCAACCGGGAGCGCTCAACGACGCACGGGGCAACGTCTACGCGATTGGGGCCATCTTCTATGAGCTCTTGACCGGGCAGAGCGTGGGCCCGGGCATGCGGCGGCCCGCGGAGCTGGTTGCCGGTTTGCCCCCCACTGTCGAGGAAGTCCTCTCGTACGCGTTAATTACGAACCCTCAACATAGGCCCGATGACCTGAGGGCATTGGCGCAGTCTTTTCAGCAATTGAACAGGCGTCCGTCCGGTCCTCCAGCATCGCCAACGATTAGCTACAACGGTAGCCAGTCCATCGCCATCGACATTTCGCTGTCATTGCTACCGCCCAAGCCGCAGGCACAGGCGGCCGCGGTTGCGGGCGTGGCGCCCGTCGTCATTCGACCGGTGGTGCCGGCACCTCCGCCTCAGGCGTCCGTCCAACACCAAGCACCGGTCCGACACCAAGCCCCCGTCCAACACCAAGCGCCGCAACGCCAAGCGCCCAGCAGTGAGCCGCCGGCTTCCTCAGCAGTCAATGGTTACGGCGTGGCGGTGCAAGGGTCATCCGTCAACGGCTATGGCGTGGCGGTCCAAGCCGCCGCAAATCAATCCGCCGCGGTCCAAGCGGCGCAGGTGGCCGAGCTACGGGCACAGCTAGAAAGCGACCCACGGCCGCGCTTCTTCGTCGTGAAGGGCGGCATGGATCACGGCCCCTTCAGCGCGGTCGAGCTGGTCCGGCACATTGACGGTCACACCTTCCTCGATGAGGACAACCTGGTCGACAGCATGGACGGCCGCCGGGCGCCGATCCGAGATTGGCCGCAATTTGCCCAGTTCGCCGAGCATGCGAAGCGCAGTCGCCAGCTGGTCCAGCGGCAAAAAGAAATCGTCAAGGTGGCTGCGGCGGACCGCAAGAGCTCCCGCGGCAAGACGCTGATCGGCCTGCTCGTGATCGTGGGTCTCCTGGGTGCGGGCGGCGCCTGGCTTTCGGCCACCAGCGGCGAGCGCAACGACGACGTGGCGATTCAGGAGGATGAGTCTACCAACGTAGAGACGGAAGGCTCCCTGTCGATCAAAGGTAAAAAAGGCAAGAAGGGCGCACGCCGCCGCGGTGCCGGCGGTGGCAACATCCCCAGCGTGAGCAGCGGACAGAGCTGCGAGGCGGCCCTCGACTCCTATAACGAAATGAAGTCGATGGGCGAACAAGGCCAGGCGGACCTCACGGCGGGCCAATATGGCCGCGTGCTCAACGGCGGCGCCTACTTCTCCCATTGCGGCGTGCCCTTCAGCATGAACGTCAGCATCTGCGCCGCGGTTCAGAATGGCCGCGCCGTCGGCGTGACCGTCAGCACCCAGCCCCACGACGCCAAGAGAGTCAGCTGCATCACCAGCGCCGTCCGTGGCCTGAACTTTCCGAGCCATCCCAAGCTGGACGTGACGCGAACTCGCTTCGCATCTCAATAGCGCGCGCCGCCTCGAGGCGGTTCCATGTCCGGGCAAAGCGCAGTAGAGATGGCCGTGGTGAGTCGGTCGAGAGCGCGCGCTGCGTCCCAAGGGGATCGTTTCAATGCGCGCGCCCGCTGCGAGCGAACGCTCGCCCCGCTGCTCTTCGCTATGGCCGCGGCAGCTGGCTGCGCGGTGCCAGTGGCGAATGACCTGGACGAAGCGGCGGCCAACAAGGTGATCTCCGCGCTGGGTCGGAGCGGTGTCGCGGCCGACAAGCAGCGCGACCCCGAACACGAGGGCCGCTTCAGCGTGGACGTGGGGCGGGGAGACGCGAGTTTTGCCCTTTCGATCATGAGTCGCGAGGAGCTGCCCCCCGCAACGGCTCCGGGGCTCGCCGAAGCCCTGGGGGAGAGCTCGTTCATTCCTAGTCGGACCGACGAACGAGCCAAGCTGCTCATGGGCACCGCAGGCGAGCTCCAGCGCTCGCTGCTCAGCATCGATGGCGTCATTGCGGCGCGCGTACATCTGGCGATGCCCCCTGGTGACAGCCTCACGCCGGGGCGGGACGCTCCGCCCACCGCGTCAGTGCTGCTCAAGCACGGCGGCTCGGTACCTCCTCTTACCGCGCTGGAGATCAGCCAGCTCGTCGCTGGCGCGGTGCCGGGGCTTGCCGCCGGCAGCGTCACGGTCGTCACGAAAGCGGTCGCAGAGCCCCTAGAACGGACGGGCACGGAGCTGGTGCGGCTCGGGCCACTGACCACCACACGGAGCTCGCTGCCCTACCTGCGTTGGATGATCGCGTGTGTCGCGACGCTGAACGTTTCGATGGTTTCGCTTCTGTTCGCGCTGTGGCTGCGCGCCAAGCGCATTCGACCGGCAGAGGCTCTAACCGATAGCGACGCCGCGGGCGGCTGATAGCTACAGAGCGCCCGCGTCCGAGTTCGCTTCGGGGGCCGGGCCGGCGCCTTCCGGTACGAGGGTGTCGATCTCGGACGAACACCGACCTTCGACACACACCAACCCCGAACGGCAATCGAGCGCGCGAAAACACGCCTGCCCGGCCTCAGCGGGCTCCGGCGTACCACCACATCCCGCAGCCCAGCTCAGGCCGAGCCCGAGCAGCAGGAACAGGGGTGATCGCCGAGTTCTCAGTGACAGGTTGGCCTCCGAGAGGCCGCAGCACGCAGCATTCCACGGAACAAACGGTCATTCTAGGCTCAGCAAAACCTCTCCCTCTTCGACGGCTTGTCCCTTCTCGACCGCGATGCTCGTCACTTTGCCGGCCACCGGCGCCTCGACGGGCATCTCCATCTTCATGGATTCGAGCACGACGAGCACCTGCTCAGCCGCGACCTGGTCCCCGACATTGACTCGAATTTCCCACACGGTCCCCGTAATGTGGGCCACTACCTCAGTTGCCATGAGGAGATATTAATACTCCAACTGGGTGGTTCGGTCCGCTTTTCGTCGGCCGTTCAGGTGGAGACGTTGGCACCACAAAAACTAACGCCAGCTCGCGTGCCCGGATGGATTCAGGCATACCCTTGCTCGAAATCCGAGGCTAAATAAACTATGGCGCAGCAGTCAGGCCCAGGAGGCGTGCCACAAATGGCGGAACAGAAGGAAAGCTCGGTTCTCTTTTCGCTCAAAGAGCTGATGAACCTCGAGCAAGATCGCATTACCCAGGAGTCCGCTGCCCAGCAGCGACAGGCCCGCGAATCGCGCGAGCGCAAGGAAGCGGAGGAACGCTCCATGCGAGACGCCGAGGAGGCGCGCCAGCGGCAAGCGGAGGAAACTCGTCGTGCGGCTTCGCAGCGCGAGCGGGAAGAATCCGCTCGGGTGGAGGCGATTCGTCAGGCGGAGCTCGAGCGCTCCAAGGCAGAAACGGAGCATCGCGCGCATCTCCAGGCCGTCGCGGCGCAGCGGGAGCACGAGGCGCAGCTCGCCAAGATTAGCCAACAGTCCGCAGCGAGAAAGACAAAACGCATCGCGGGGGTCGTCATCGGCGTCATGTGCCTCTTGCTGGCCGGACTCGGCTGGAAGCTTCGCAACGACAGCCTGATAGCCGCGCGCGAACGCGCCGAAGCGGCAGAGCAGCGAGTCAAACTCGAAGAGGAGAGGCGTCGTTTCGCGGCAGAAGCCGAGCAACTCCAGCAGCAAGTCGCAGCGACCGAAAAGGAGCGGCAGACCATCGAGGCAGCGCTCAGCAGTGCCAAGGGCGAAAACGAACGGCAAGCTCTGCTCATGCAGCAACGCCAAAATGACCAACGGCGTCGCGATCTCGAAACGCGGGGGAGCACTCGTTCCAAGGCGCCGGGTCGGCCCGCTCGCCCCGCCCCGAAATGCGATTGCCCTCCGGGCGATCCGCTTTGCTCGTGCCTCTAGGCTCGGCCGGGCGCCG
>JAYWEH010000820.1:0-6387 GCA_043780025.1 Deltaproteobacteria bacterium | reverse complement strand
CGAGTGTATTCGCAGCTGGCTGAGCCAGTTTCAGGAATGAGCCGTCATGGCTCAGCTGTACTTTTTAGCCGGTGCCTATCGAGCACCGACGCTCTACTGGATACGGAAGGTTAAACCCATGATCACCAATGCCGCCTGGCGCGTGAGCCCGCTGCTTTGGAGCGCGCTCGCCGCTCTTCTCTTCTGGGCCTCGCCCGCTGTGCTCGTTCTCTGGGCTTCACCCGCAGAAGCCGCCATCACCGAGGAAGGTGCGCCCAACTTCATGGTGCGGCCCTTTGACGGGCCCAAGGCCAAGGCGCTGCAGGAACGCGTGGTCAAAGTGCTCGAGGAGCAAGGCGCGGACCTGGTGCCGGCCGGCTTCGAAGGGCCAACCGCCCTCGAGACGGACGCGGATTACGCCAGCGTGGCTGCGCGCCTCAACATCCAGGCCTACATCCAGGGCCAAGCCACCAACGACAACACGGGCTGGAAGCTCACGCTGAGCGTGCGCCAGGGTTCGGACGGAAAAGTGGTGGGCTCCGGTGAGTTCACGGCCAGCTGGTTTCCGGGGCTGCTCACCAAGATTGACGAAGAGCTGATCACCACGCTGGAAAAGGCCCTGGGCGGGTCCAAGCCGCCCGAGGTGCCCGTCGAGGACGAGCCGGTTGCGGAGGAGGAACCCGTCGAGGAGAAACCGCGCCCTCGCCCGCTCGAGCTCAACGGCGGCCTCGGCTTCGTGTTTCGCAACTACGTGGCCAGCAATCCGGTGAACATCCCCGGTGTGGTGCCGACCCGCAACCAGAGCGGTGGCATGGCCAGTCTGCGCGTCGGTGCCGCCTTCTATCCGATGGCGCTGTTCAGCAGGTCCTTCCTTGCCAACATCGGCCTGGTCGGTCGCTTCGAACGCAGCCTCGGCGGTACGACCCAGGCCGGTGACGATCCGAACCAGAATCTGCCGAGCGGCGATCTCGACACTGCCCTCACGGCCTACGACGTGGGCCTGCGCGTGCGCCTGCCGATCAACGAGCACGAGCTCGGCTTCAGCGCCGGATACGGCGCGCAGCAGTTCGAAATCGACGATGGCGGGACGGATTCCGATCCCGCTCTGGGAATTCCCGCCAAGCTCGTACCCGACGTCGATTACGGCTTCATTCGCCTCGGCACCGACTTCACCTACAACATGAAGCAATACTTCATGCGCGGTGAGGTGGGCCTGCGCGTCGTCGACAGCGCCGGGGAAGATCCGGGCCAAATCCAGGACGATCGCTGGTTCCCGGAGTCCGACGTCATGGGCGTCGATTTCGGTGCCACCGCCGGCTACGCGCTCAGCGAGCGCTTCACGATCACGCTCGGGCTCGATTTTCGCAATTTCTTCTACAGCATGAACTCGCGCGCCGCCGATTTCGGGCTGGACCCGGATGACCTTTCGCCGACGGGTGACCGCAATCCAGTCGCCGGCGGCGCCAACGACATGTACTTCGCCGGGATGGTCTCGGCGCGCTACAGCCTGCAGTAATCTCGCGCTCGCCAGTGCGCGGTGATCTCCGCGGGTAACCCGTGCGCTCGCCCTAGCCCGCTCGGGCTCGCTAGGGCTGCCAGCGGGGGTCGTCTTCGGTGAGCTCCGCAAAGGCCTTGCGGAGCTCCGGCAGCATGCTGCCTCCGTAGGTGTGGCCGCCTCCGGGCACGTAGTGGGCATAGCTACGCAGGCCGGCGGCCTCGAGTCGCGCCGCTGAGGCAGTCGCCCGCTGCGCGCAGCCGGGGGTGCCGCACAGGATTGCGACGCGTTCACCGCCGCTGCGCTTGAAGCGCCGGACTCGGGGCAATGTCCAGTCACCGGCGCCGCCTTCGACGAGCAGCAAGCGCGGCACCTGGGCGCCTCGCCCGAGCAGCATCAACAGGCCCATCTGGCCGCCCTGCGAGTAGCCGGCGTACAGGCTGCGCTGCGCGTCGACGAGGCCCGGGTGGGCGCGAACGAGGCTCTCCATCGCAGCCGTGAATTCCCGTTCGAGCTCCAGGTGATCGGGGAAATAGAAGCCGTATTGGGGCGAGCGGCGGTCCATGGCCTTGCCCCGCAGGCACAACACCACTCCATGCGGCCCGAGCAGTTCACGCCAGACCTCACATTGCGATTCAGCGGAGTCGCCAGCGCCGTGTGCGGCGATCAGCAAGGGCTGGGGCCAGCGATCAGTTTGGGGCCAGGAGACCAGGGAGGGCAGGAACGAAGGGAGGGGGAGAGCCGTGGTGCCCGAGGGAGGGGGAGGAGTAGGGGGCGTGATGGAGGCTGCGCCAGCGATGGCGGCGGCCTCGGGTGGGGTGGCCGCCGGTGAGGGAGCGGCTACAGCAGGCGGACCGGCATCGGGCCTGAGATGGATCGAGGAGGGTGGGGGGCGCTCTGGGCTGGCGCCAGCCGGGCTCTTGATGGAGCAATGCAGCGCCACGAGGGTGAACGGCAGCAGTGCGAGGCGAGCTCGCCAAGCTGTCCTGAGCTGGCCGTTGGGGGGGCGCATTGCCACGTCTGCTACCTCGACGTTTCGTCGGTCAGGGCGGCTAACTACGCGGCAGGTCCTCGAAGGCGGCCGCCACGTCTGCGTTCTGGATCGTGCCGCCGGCCATGTTGAGCGCTTCCTGGTGGCCGCGATCGATCTTCAGGAAGTCAGCGGGCCCGAGCTTCGCGAGCTGGCGCACGTAAGGCAACGTGGCGTTACACAACGCGCGCGTACTGGTGCGGCCCACCGCGGCGGGCATGTTGGCCACGCAGTAGTGCACGACCCGGTCGACGATGAACGTGGGGTGGCTGTGCGTGGTGGGCCTCGAGGTTTCGAAACAACCGCCCTGGTCGATGGATACGTCCACGATCACGCTGCCCGCTTTCATCAGCCCGAGCTTTTGCCGGCTCACCAGCTTCGGTGCGGCTCGGCCCGGCAGAAGCACGGCACCGATCACGAGATCGGCGCGGGCCAGATGTTCGTCGATGGCGTGAGGGTCCCCGTAAATGGTCGTGACGTTGGGCGGCATCCCTTGATCCAGCGCTCGCAACGTGGCGAGGTTGACGTCCATGATCACCACGTTGGCGCCCATGCCCGCGGCGACGCGCGCGGCGTTGCTGCCGACGACGCCGCCGCCGAGCACCAACACGTTGGCGGGCTCGACGCCCGGAACCCCGCCGAGCAACACGCCGCGGCCGAGCAGCGGTTGTTCGAGATATTTGGCTCCGGATTGAATCGACAGGCGGCCCGCCACCTCGCTCATGGGGATCAAGAGCGGTAAGCTGCCGTCGGGGGCGCGCAAGGTTTCGTACGCGATGGCGGTGAAGCCCGCGGCGAGGCACGCCTCGGTGAGCGGGCGCGAGCCCGCGAAGTGCATGTACCCGAAGACCGTGTGGCGGGGCTCGAGCCGCTCAATCTCGGCCGGCTGCGGCTCCTTCACTTTTACGATCAGTTGCGCATGCTCAAAGATCGGGTCTGGCGAGCCGACGATCTCCGCGCCGGCCTGAGCGTAGTCTTGATCCGAGAACCCGCTGTGTGCCCCCGCGCTCGCCTCCATCAGCACGCGATGTCCGTCGCGCACGAGCAGCTCCGCGCCGACCGGGCGCAGGGCAACGCGATATTCGTCTGGCTTCGTTTCTTTCAGAACTCCAACAATCACTTCTTAGTCTTGGAGCGCTTTGCGGGACGGAGCAAGCCACCCCCTTGGCGCCAGCCGTGCGCGCAACCCGATCGGGGCATGAGTTCTTAGTGAAGCGATCAGCGCTGAAACAGCCGCGCCAGGAGTCCGGCCTTCTTCGCGCGGTTGCGGGCGCGCATCTCGTACAAGCGCACCTCGCGCAATGCGTCGAGGTGTGTCGGTTCGCGGCGGGCGATGAAGCGAAAGTCTTTCAAAGCGTCATCATCGCGACCCACGCGCTGCAGCACCTGCGCGCGGTAGAAGCGGATGGAGGTGCTCGATCGCTGTTTCATCACAGCGCGGTCGAGCGCGGCCACGATTTGAACGGCCTTCTGCGGCGACGTGAGCTCACCCTTCAGGGCGCGCAGCCAGGAGTGTAGGGCCAGGTATTCCGCGTTGCCGGGCTCCGCTTCCGTAGCCAGGCGCGCGAGCGGCTCTGCGAGCTCGAGTTGCTTGCGCTCGAGGCAACGTTGCGCCGCCTCGAACGCGAGCGCCGCTTCGGTCGCCAGGATGGATCCGTCGCCCCGGGCGGTGCGCGTTTTCTCCAGCGCGCGCTCGAGGCGATCACCGGGCGGCGCCGACGGCGGGCGTATTGCAGGCGGAGGCGCGCTCGAGCGCCGCGCGCTCGGCAGCGGCTCCACGGGTGGCGGAACTAGTGGCGCGGGCGGCGGCGTGCTCTCGAGCGGGGCAAGCTCGTCGCCGCGATCGAGGTGGCGCGTGAGAGCCAAGGTGTATATGAGGCGTCGCGCCCGATATGGCTCGAGCTCCGGACGCGCTAGCGCGGCTTCGAGCGATTGCGGTTCCCGAGCGACTGCGGCGAGCCAGCTACGTTCGTGTTCGTCGAGGCCGAAGTGATCGGGAGCCGAGTCCTGGTGCAGGCAGAGCGGCTTCGAGCCGAGCTGTGCCAGGAGCGCGTCTTGTCGCGGATACGTATTTTCCGAGTCGCGCACGCAGCGCCAGATCAGGGCCAGAGGCTCGGCGCGGCAAGCCGGGCGATCGACGAGCAGATCTTTGTTCCGCAGAAACGTAAAGGCGCTCGATGGGGGGAGCTCGGCGAGCGTCGAAACCCGGCGCGCGAGCTGCTCGCCCAGGGTCGCTTCGAGCTCTCCGGGTGCGAGTGCTCGCAGGCGCAGCAGTTCTTCACCGAGATGGCGCCGCTGCTCGGTGGCGATCATCAAGCCACGGGACAGGGTGGTCGGATCGATCATGCCGGCTTCGATCAAGAGCCGCCCGAGCGGATCGCTCGGCCGCGCCGTGCGGACCTTGAGCACGCACCCCTGGTCGAGCACCAGCGCGCTCTTCGAACCGTCGGGCGTCTCGAAGAGGAAGGACCCCTTCAACTTTCGCTCCAGGGCTGACGCCAGCAATTCCGGCAGCGGCGTGGTTGATAGAAACCCCCGAGTAGGTTCAGCGGCTAAGGCAACGGCGCTCATGCAGGACCCGAACGAAGCTCCGAAAGCTAGCTCGAGCTATGGGCGGCCGCACGCCGGTGCTTCGGCGTTCTCGGGAGTGGCCGTTCATGAAACCTGTACGGAACACAAGGCCTCGCGGCCGGAGCGCGGAAGGCCTGAGGATCTCTCCTCCAGTACTCATTTTGAGGTATGACGCCGCCTCGTTGGACCCGAGACCGCCAGCCATGAAGATCGCCATTCCGAGAGAGATCCACCCGGGCGAACGCCGCGTTGCCGCCACTCCGGACACGGTCAAACGGCTCGTCAAACTCGGTTTCGAGGTGACCATCGGCTGTAACGCTGGGGCGGGTTCTGCTTTCGCTGACGCCGACTACGAAGCCGCGGGGGCGAAGCTCGTGCGTTCCACGGCCGAGCTCTGGCGCGATGCCGACCTGATCCTCAAGGTGCGGCCCCCGGAGGTCGACACCGAGCTGGGCCGTCACGAAGCCGAGTTGCCGCGGCCGGGGGCCACGCTCGTGGGGTTCATCTGGCCCGCCGCGAACGCAGGGCTGCTGGAGAAACTCGCGCAGAATCGCGTCACTGTCCTGGCAATGGACCAGATCCCGCGCGTCAGCCGCGCGCAAAAGATGGACGCGCTCAGCTCGATGGCCAACATCGCGGGTTATCGCGCGATCATCGAAGCGGCCAGCTTCTTCGGGCGTTTCTTTACGGGCCAGATGACGGCCGCCGGCAAGGTGCCGCCCGCGAAGGTGCTCGTGATCGGCGCGGGCGTCGCCGGGCTATCCGCGATCGGAACGGCGCGCGGCCTCGGCGCGATCGTGCGCGCCTTCGACACGCGCCCAGCGGTGAAGGAGCAAGTCCAGAGCATGGGCGCTGACTTCCTGGAGCTCGAGTTCGCCGAAGATGGCACGGGCCAGGGCGGTTACGGCAAGGTGATGAGCCCGGAGTTCATCGCCGCCGAGATGGCGCTGTTCAAGGAGCAAGCGCGCCAGGTCGACATCATCGTCACGACGGCCCTGATCCCGGGCAAGCCCGCGCCGCGCCTCTTGCCGGCCGACATCGTGCGAGTGATGAAGCCGGGCTCGGTGATCGTCGACCTCGCCGCCGAAGCGGGCGGCAATTGCGAATACACGCAGCCCGGCAAGGTCGTGGTCGAGTGCGGCGTGACGATCATCGGTTACATCGATCTGCCAAGCCGCCTCGCGCCCACCGCGAGCCAGCTGTATGGGACCAACCTGTGCCACCTCTTGAGTGACATGGGCGGCGCCCAGAACTGGCACGTCGATCTGGACGACGAGGTGGTTCGCGGCGCCCTGATCTTGCTCGACGGCAA
>JAYWEH010000819.1:0-6391 GCA_043780025.1 Deltaproteobacteria bacterium | reverse complement strand
GACGCAGTACTACGTGCGCATCCGCACACGAGGCGGGCTCGAGGGGCTTTACGGCGCCGTCGATCGCGAGGTGTTGCCGGTCTTGCTCGGGTCGCTGCGATCGCTGCTGCTCGGGCAGGATGCGCTCGCGATCGAACGGCTCTGGGATCAGATGTATCGCTCGAACCGCCATTCGCGCGCCAGCCACTACATGATGGCCATCAGCTATCTCGACAACGCGCTCTGGGACCTGCGAGGGCGCTACTTCGGTGCCCCCGTGTTCCGCTTGTTGGGCGGGCCCACGCGGGAGCCTGTTGAGGTCTATGGTAGCTGTCTTGGCTTCGCCATCGATCCGGAGCTCGCGGCACGCCATGCCGCGCAGTTCATGAAGGATGGCTTCCGGATGCAGAAATGGTTTTTGGGCTACGGCCCGAGCGACGGCGCACGGGGCATGGCCCTCAACGTGCAGCTGGCGCGCGCGCTGCGCGAGTCCGTGGGTGAAGAGGCCGAGCTCATGTTCGACGCCTACCAGGGGTGGGACCTGCAATACGCCCTCGAGTGGTGCCGCAAGGTGGAATGCTACCGCCCCGCGTGGCTCGAAGAGGCGTTTCCCATCGCGGATCTCGAAAGCTTCATGCGCTTGAGCCGTGCCACTCCCATCCCGCTCGCCACCGGCGAACACCTGTACAATCGCTGGGAAGTCCAGCGTTACCTGGAAGCGGGCGCGCTGCATTACGTGCAGGCGGACCCCGAATGGTGCGGCGGCGTCAGCGAAACGCTCAAGATAGGTCACCTTTGCTCGGTGCACGGCGTGAAGCTCGTGCCCCACTGCCACAACATCCACGCGGCGCTTCACATCGTCGCGAGCCAGTCGCCAGCGCTCTGCCCGTTTGGCGAGTATCTGATCAACTACGTGCCCGAAAAGCTCCACTTCATGAAAGACGCGCCCACGACGGCCAACGGCTGGGTCCACTTGCGCGACCGCCCTGGGTTTGGCATCGAGCTCGACACGGCGAAAATCGAGCGCCAAGAGGTGCTCACGTCCCTCTAGCCCAATGCGCGTTCAAGCGTGTCGCGATTTGCTCGGCGACCTGGAGCGCCGTTTTGGATTCGGCGTCCACGATCTCGGTCTCCTGCTTCAAGAATGGCAACGCCTCGAGGAACGCGTCGTGGAATTGCCGGAGCAAGACGGGATCCTTGGATGCGCCGCGTGAAGCGTCCAGCCCGACGCGGCGAAGGGCCTCCGCATAGGTGACGTGCAGGGCAAAGACGGTGGGCCTCGGGAGGTTGGGTAGGTCTCCCTGAACCGGCGCAAAGTGCTCGGGCGAAAAGAATTCGCCCTCGAGGATGACGCAATCATACCCCTGTGCAAACACGCTGGCAGAAAGCGCTGCGCTCGTTCTCCGAGCAACCGCCCAGACCTCCAACTCGCTAAAGCCGCCCTTCTGGCGGACCATGCCATAGACGACGTCGAGGTCGATGACGGCGACTCTGCAGCTCGTAGCCTTCATTTGCGCCGCGAGCTCTACGGCCACGGTGCTCTTTCCGCCACCGACGGGACCGGTGATGACAACGAAGCGCTGCTTGGCGGCCGTTTCGAAGGCAGTGCTCACGGCGTTTCCTTCGCGAAGCGCAGCACGTTCCAGGTGACTTCGTCGATAGAGAGGGGCGTGGCTTCGACGGCGCGCCCGGTCCACGTCTCGGCTGCGTGTGACCAGAACGCCATGGCTGAGACGTTCGTCTGCCTGACCCGGACCTCCCAGGCCCGCGGGAATTCCGCGAAGAGCGCGTGGGCGGCCCTCGTTCCGATCCGCTTGCGCCGCTCGCCGCGCAGGACAAAGAACTCTGCCACGTCCATCACGTCGGCTGCGGCTGTCACACGCGAGCCCGCTCGGGCCAAGGCGAAGCCGGCAAGCGCGCCCTCTCGTCTGATCAAGTAGGCGAAGTGGTCTCCTCGCGTCCACCATGCGTCGCTCGGCGTGATGCCGAAACGACCGCTGGGGTGGAGCTGGATGGGAACGTGCTCGCTAAAATCATAGGCATACAGCTCGAACAGGTTGTCGAGGACCGTCGCACTGTCACGCTGGATGCGCTCCAGGGTCACGCCGGCATCATTCTGGTCCCGTCTCATGAAGCTCCGTGCAGAAAACGGCTGCGACCCCTCACCGCGAGCGGTCGTTGACCAGCACTTGATACTGCCGGCCGCTGGAGAGGACGTTGGCGTCTTCGCCCTCGTGGTGCACGTGAGTTCGGCTCAGCTGCTTGCCTGGCACACAGCATGCCAGTGTGAACGCCACGTCCCAATGCAGTTGCTCTAGCACCTCTTCCACCTGGACGTGGGCGTGGACAAAGGTCACCAGGGTGCGGGCGGCCGGCAACGCATTCAGCTCGGACGTGACCTCCTGGATGCGCGCCTTCTCGAGCTCCAATCTGGAGATCCCGAAGCGCTCGCGCCAGCGGCCAACCAGGGGCAGGTTCAGCTCGGGATCGATGCTGATGTTGTGTGCTTTCGTCTTCAGGCAGAACATCGCGGCAGTTCTGGCATGGGCACCGTCGCCGACGTGCAGCACTCGGCACTCCTCTCTGGGCCGCATGAAGGGGCGCAGATGGACGAGCGCGGAGTAGCTCTCGGTGAGCTCCTTCGCGGGGCGCTGAGCCTTGGCGAATAGCGGCCACAAGGCTTCAAAGCAGTTGCGCCGCATCAACCGGTCCAGGTAGTCGCTGCTCGAGTCGATCTCGTTGTTGCCGGCTTCGACAGCGGCGGTCATGCCCGCTCCGGCAAAGAAGCGCAGAGCTCGAAGCGCACGACCTTCGGGGCGAAGCCGAGGTTCGTGAACGCTCGCTGGGCGTTCTGATTGAAGGCCCACGACTGCAGCTCGACATCGTCAATGCCCTGCTCTCGCGCGCCAGCGACGACGTGGCCGACGAGCGCGCGTCCGATGCCCGCTCGACGATGCCTCGCCTGGACGCCCATCCATGCTGCGATCTCGTGCACCTGAACGGGCCTGAACTGGTCCGGCCGATTCGCGAAGTGCAGGTCCTGGACCTCGGTATTGAGGGCAGCCAGAGCCTCCACGTCGCCCGCGCCCGCGGCCCGAATGAACGGCTTCACCATATCGCGAGACGATAGCACTCAGCGGCGCAACTCGACACGAACTTGTGGCGCGCCGGCACGAGAGCGCTGCAAGCGCCTGTCCGCGAAACGAGCGGTTGCCGTTCGTAGCGATAGCAAAGGGCGATCAAATCGGGCAGGGCGCGCGCAATCCAGCGAGGCGTAGAAGGCAGGCGCATGGCACGATTCCAGTGCCTATCTCTTCACGGCGCGGATCGCGAGAAACCAGGGGTTCTTGCGAAGGCGTTCGTAACCTTCGGGGTTCAGCTGCCCAAACGCTTCGGTGGGTTGGGGTTCGAGCAGCTTTTCGATCACAAAACCCGCGCTATGGAGGTCGCTCGATATGACCGTGAGCGGGCGCCGGTAAAACATCACCTTACCAAAGCCGTCCCACTCGTCTTCCAACAACTCGACCGCGAAGTAGTCTGCTCGGTTGAAGAGCTTCCAGTCGTTGAAGGGGTGGTGCGTAGAAAATACCAGGGTGCCCTGGGGCGATAGGACCCGATGGAACTCAGCCAACGCGGGCCGCCAGTCCTTCAGGTAGTGCAAGACGAGCGGGCAGACCACCACGTCAAACTGGCCGTCTCTCGCGAAGACCAATGGCTCAGCCAGGTTGGCCTGGTACACGGTCGCTCCGTTCGGCACCCTGGCACGCGTCAGGGCCACAAAGTCGGCGTCGAGGTCGAAGGCCGTAACCTGGGCACCCTGCTTCACCAGGTATTCGGCGTACCAGCCCGAGCCACAGCCCACGTCCAGCACGGACGCCCCTTCGAGCGCCGGCAGCAGCGAAACGAGCGCGGGCCGCTCATAGTGCGCGTTCCACGGCTTCGAGTCGACGGTCTCGGCATACTTCTTCGCCCGGCCCCTGTACGCGGCGCCGGAGTGCTCGGGAGCGAGCCAACCCATGATCCGACTCCGCACAGCCTGATCTATGAGGCCAGCCGTTTCAGTTGAAACGGTGTGCCCTTGACCGAGCTGGTACTCGATTTCGAAGTTGTCGCGCTCGCCGTTGTACCGGACGTAGACCATGGGGGCGGTGAGGCGTGCTTCATGAAACTCGTGCCGGCTCAGGCCGAGCGCTTCATGGGACGTGCTCGGGAACACGGTTTGCGTCCACGCCCCGTGGGCGAGGTCTTGCACCAAGTCGAGCATGGGTTGCTGCTTACAACCGTGCAGCTCAATCAGCTCCCGATAAAAGGCCGGCAGCCGCAGCCAGTAGTCGCTCGGAGCTCGTCCAATCAGTTCGGTCATGTCGGTTCGACACCTTAATCCCAACCAGGCACCGCTTTGCGCTCGATAGCCGAGCACGAGCTCGACCCCGCCGTGGCCGACAACCTTCACCCGGCTCGAGCTGGGCGGTCCTCACAGCCATCGTGACGTATGGGTCATGAGCAGAGCCCGCGGCTGCGCTATTGGCGCAGGATGGGCGCTCACTCCGGCAGCGCGAGTAGTCGCTGGATCTCATTCGCGACGGCCGTCCCCATGGTCTGGTGGGTCGCCAGGGTAGGGTGGTAATCCTCGCCGAAGGGCGCGCTTTGCGGTGTGAGGGCGAGGTAGTGGACACGGCTGTCCCCCTGCGCCGTGAGGGCGGCGACCACTCCAGAGACGTCGGCTTGATTGGTGGTCCAGGCGTTCACGCCGGCGGGGAAGCCGTCGCTGAGCATGGTGCCGACGACCGCGAGCAAGAGCGCGCCCGGGTAGTGGCCGCGCACCTGCGTCAGAAAGTTGGTGTACGCGGTGACGTACGCGGGGTGGTCGGGGCCGGGCGGTGAAAAATCGTTGGTGCCCAGATTGATGACCACCACGTCCGGCGTGTAGCGCGAGAAATCCCAGGGCGGCGCCGCAGCGTCGTCCGGCAGCGTGTCCACGTAGAATGCGGCGGCGAGCTCACCGCCGCCGTCGGCGTAGTTGCGTTGCACGCCCCGCCCGGAGCTCGCCACGGCCACGTACTCGGCGTCGAGCAGGCGCGCCGCGACGGCGCCGTAAGCGGCGTTCGCATTTTCGTTAATCGTCGTGAAGGGGAACATTTCCGGCGTGGTCGTGGAGACCTCGTTGCCGTAGCCGCAGGTGATCGAATCGCCGATGAACTCGACGCGCAGTGGCTTGGGCGACACGGGCAATAGCGCGGAGCCTTCGCGCACTCGGAAGCCGAGCACCTGGCCTTTGCCGCTGTTGCCGCCGCTCTCCACGCGTTTGACGACCTCGGCCGTGTGCTCACCCGCGGCGAGATCGCGAGCGAGCGGGTAAACCTGGTCGCCCGGGATCATCTGGAGGCGCGTCGGCGTCGCTCCATCGATGCTCACGTCGTAGTAGTTGGTGGTGGTCGCGGTGCCGGTGCCGCTATCACGCAGGCGCAGGTCGAGCGCGTCACCCTGAAAACGCACGCGCACCGTGACGGCGGGGAATGCAAATGCAGGGCCCGCAGGATTGCAGTCGACGCGGCCCATGTAGAAGATGTTGGGGTCGTTGGGCGGCACCTCGACGAGGCCGTCTTCGCCAGGCGCGCCATACGTCACCGCTGCCGTGAACCCGCACACTCCGGAGCTCGTCAGGGGGCTCGCCCCGGGTTCTCGACCACCCGCCCCCGTGGCGTCGCCCCCGTTGCCCGTGGCCTGGCCCCCGCCCCCTGTGGCAGCGCCTCCGCCTGCCGTGGCCCCGCCCCCGCTACCCGCTGCGGCCCCACTCATGCCGCTCGACCCCGTGCTCGTGCCTGCCGTTCCGCTCGGGTCATCGGCGACCGGATCCTTGTCCGAACAACCCAGAACCAGGGCCAAGAGCAACAGCGGGCGACGATTTGACATGTGTGAGCTCCAACACGCCGGGCGTATACACCAGAAATATACAACAGATTCACAGCCGGACCCGGCCGCGGGCGGTACGGCCAGGGCGGTATTGGCTGTATCCACACGGCAAACTACTCGCGCCGTGCCCGCTTGCCCATGGCGATGAGTCGGCTTTGCATACAGAATACTAACCTGTGCTCGACCCCTGGCACTCGCTCGCCGCGCTCCACATCGACACCGTCGCCACCAGCATCGAGATGGCGCGCTCCACGTTCGGGCCGTTTCTGTGTAACCGTTACGGGCTGGCCTGGATCGTGGACGGTGGTGGCACCACCTGGCTCGATCAGACGGCGATCCCGACGCGGCCGGGCAGCGTCCTGTTGATGCGCCCGGGCATGCTGCTGCGTCACGACTGGGGGCCGCGTCGAAGCTATCAGAGCTTCGTGGTGTTCGATTTCGAGGGCCTCCCTCCCGGCTGGCCCAAAGTCTCGAGCTGGCCGCTGTTTCGGCATCTCGA
>JAYWEH010000818.1:0-2708 GCA_043780025.1 Deltaproteobacteria bacterium | reverse complement strand
CTTGCACCTGGCGATCGATCTTGCGCGCGGCCTGCAGCGCGTTGCCCAGCGGCACGATGTAGAGCGAGTTGGCTCCGCGCTTGTGCCGCGCCTCGACGCCGCTCTGCGCGAGGGATTGACTGTTGGGCAGATCGAGCACCTTGTCGTCGCCGACGAGAATCTGCGACTTCGATATCGTGACGCGCAAGCCTTCCTGTGCAGGCTGCGTCTGAATGATGCTCTTCGGCAGCATCAGGTCTTTGCTCTGTGGTACAGCGGCGCTCGACTCACCCAGCGTCTTGAGCAAGAACACCAGGATGATCGTCATGATGTCGAGCATCGCGGTGATGTTCAGATGGTTGATCTCGGGATCGTGCGCGTTGCGCCGAATGGCGCGCCGCAGCTCCGCTTTGTAGCGTACCGTCGAGCCCTTGGATTGGGGCGTTATCGGTATGACCACTCCGTTCGACATGACTCGTCGTCCTCGTTGATTGGGTCGGGTATTGCCGCAAAAAGGGAGACTGCGGACGTGGGCGTCAGCGCGCGACCTGAAAGTTGACGTCCGGGAAGAGGAGGTCGCCCTTGGACGTGGCGCGAACCGCATCGATGGTGCTCACCAGGGTCTGGTAGTCGATGCCCGGGTTCGCACTCAGAAACACCTGGGTCTCCTCGCCGAACTCGGGGGAGGCTTGCTTCAAGCTCCCCGCGCACTGGTTGAGCGCGGCGAAATCGTACTGTTCTCCCTTGCGTGGGATGGCGATGCCGGGACCGGCGCCGCTGCAGCCCGGGGCAACGTTGCCGCCGGACGTCTTGATCGCATGCCCTTCGCTGGTGATCAGCACCGAGAGATTGAGCATCTCCTTCTTGTTCTCCGCGCGGACACCGCCCGACGGGCTCGCCGGTGGTGTCGTCTCGATGGTCGCCGTAAACGTCACGGCGACCGTCGCGAGCACGAAAATCAATATGTTCATCACGATGTCGAGGAAGGGAACGATGTTGAGCTCGCCTCCCTCTTCGTCGGGCGACAGCTCCTTGGGCTGGCTCAGGCGCCGGATTTTGCTGCGCTGCGCCGCGCTCATACCTGCCGATTCAGCCATGGGTGAGCCTCGAGCGCCCTCAGCGCTGCTGCAGCGTGAGCAAGTTGAAGGTCTTCTCCATGGTCGACTCGAGATCGTGCTGAATGTTCTTGGCTCGGGTGTGCAGCACGATGTGCGTGATCATGCAGAACACGGCGATGCCGAGGCCGAGCGCGGTATTGTACATGGCCTCAGCGATACCGTTCGACAACATGCGCTGCTTGTCCGCCTGGGACAGGCCAGCCGCAGAGATGGCGGCGAAGGTCGCGATCAGGCCGCTCACGGTGCCGAGCAGTCCGATTAGCGTCGCGATGTTGGCTAGCGACCACAGGGCGCCAATGCGCTTTTCGGCCTGGGGTTTCAGCTCGCCGAGCTTTTCGCTCAGAGCGGCGTCGATCTCGTCGGGCCCCTTGTTGGACTGCGTCAGGCCGGCTCTCACCAGCTGCAGCATGGGGTAGTCTTCAGCTTCGCAGAGCTTGATCGCGCGATCGATGTTGCCCGCCGTGACGAGCTTCTTGATCTGCGCAAAAAATTCCTTCGAGTTCACGCGATAGCGCGTCATCTGAAACATGAAGCGCTCCACCACGATGGTGAGGACGATCGCGGAACAGCACACGTTCAGCACGACGAAGGTCGGATTGTGCTTGATGGCCTCGATCAGCTGACCGCTGCCGCCCTCGGCTGCAAAAAGCAGAAGATTCATTTGTTCGTCGTCCCTTTCCTCTGGCCTTGGGAAGCGTGCGATGGCACGCCTCCAACACTCGAATCACTATACCGAGCTGCGAAGAAACAGCGCAAGCCGGCCCCTCGCAGCATTTTTTGTGGCACGTGCGCCAACGAATTGCCATGCCGAACGCAGATCTCCCCACTCACGTGGATTTCCCCGCTCCATTGCCCCCACCGATTGCTGCCGGCGAGTCAAGGTCTAGCCGTTTCCTCGACAACTGGATTTTATGTTGGGGCCCCGGAGCCCCAACAACTGGTTCTTGCGTTGGGGCCCGGAGCCCCAACTGAGGCGTCAGACGGCATCCGCTCACGTCGGCTTAAGGGTAGAGCTAGTGCGCGTTCGATGCGTGGACCCGGAGCTGTGCACGCGCCTGTGGCAGACGTGTGCACGGGCGAGCGGGCGGCTGTCTTTTGAGCATCGGGTTCGCGCCCCCTCTAACGCGGAGCGCGTGGGCGCCGTTGCGCGTTGCGGTACAGCCCAATGGCCGGGCCAATTCGCGCGGCCGCATGGTGCAGCCGGCACCGAAAGCGTTCGCGCCAGGCACTCTGAGACGTGCTCCGATGTGTGCGTGCGCGGCGCACCGAGTCGAGGCCATACCTCTTCGAGCTCGCTGAAGGAGGCGGTCGTCCCGTCTATGGGCTTGACTGTCAGGGACGAAATTGCGCAATATCGAAGCCTGCGCAGTCACCGCAGCGTTTTCGTGGTGGTCTGATTCGCGGCAATCAAACGGTCCGAGTGATTCTCGCTCTGCTTCCAACTTTGGAAATTCGGCGCCCGCATGGGTGTTTGGCGCCTCGGGTCGGGCGGCTGCAGCACGGCTCGGTCGGGCCAGGCCGCGACATGTCGGATCGCGCCGCGGAAGGTGCTGCGCGGGCTGCGTCTCGAGGCTGCTGCGCTGCTCAGGGCCTGTAACAAATCTGTCCGGG
>JAYWEH010000817.1:0-2710 GCA_043780025.1 Deltaproteobacteria bacterium | reverse complement strand
AACGTAAAGGATAATGAGAAAGCCCTGCTTCTCCATCCAGATGGTGTGGCCTATCTTGCCTCGAAGTCGATCCAGTTCTGGAGTCCACTGCGTTGCGGCAAGCCACGAGCTGCTGAGAGCGTGTTTGAAAAGAACTTGATGCTGTGCGTCGCCGGACCGGGGTTGTGAGGGACTTTCCCTCCGGAGTCCTCCCCGATGACCCGCCGCGCGTACCCTTCCGATCTGACCGACGAGCAGTCCGCCATCGTCCAAGCCGAGCTTCCCGCCGCGAAGTGTGGCGGAAAGAAAGGCGGGCGACCCCTGAAGGTCTCCCGCCGCGACATTCTCGACGCGATTCTCTACGTCCTGCGCACGGGCTGCGCGTGGCGCCAGATGCCGCACGATTTTCCGCATTGGCGCACGGTGTACGGCTACTACCGCGCATGGATCGAGGACGGCACCTGGGAGCGATTGAACGCCCTCTTCCGCACCAAGGTGCGGGAGAGGGTTGGAAAAGGAGCGGAACCCCACGAGGCCGTCATCGATTCGCAATCGGTGAAAACGGCCCTAAAAGGGGGGGCCTTGCGGGCTACGACGCGGGCAAGAAGATCAACGGCACCAAGCGCCACATCCTCGTCGATTCCCTCGGCCTTCTCCTCGCCGTCATGATCCTTCCGGCCAGCGTCCAGGACCGCGACGGCGCCAAGCTGCTCTTCGCCTCCGTGTCGCAGGACTTCCCCAAGCTCCGGTGCATCTACGCCGACGGAGGCTACGCCGGAAAGCTCATCGAGTGGGTCGCGATCATGTGCGACTGGCTCGTCCAGATCGTCAAGCGCTCCGACGCGGCCAAGGGCTTCGAACTCGTCCCCAAGCGCTGGAAGGTCGAACGCACGTTCGGCTGGCTCGGGCGCTATCGCCGCAACTCGCGCGACTACGAGCGCCTCAACGAAACCGCACGCGCAAACGTACACATCGCGATGATCAACCTCATGCTTCATCGACTCGCGCCAGAAACATGACGGTTCTCAAACACGCTCTAACACTACAACGAACGTAGTAGACACTGTTCATTCCGCCTGAATGAACTGAGGAACCCCTCCCGGGAGTTCCCCGCTCATGGACGCTGCCCAACTGCTTTCCGTTCAAGACTCCCTGAACGCTCATCTGGCGCTGTTTCACCCGTTTCTCGGCCGTAGCCCGCAGCGCGAGGCTCTTGCGGTGTACGCTCGCGGGCGCCTGGGGCCATTGGAGCGCAAGTCGCTCGAACCCATCGCGCTTGCGGAGGGTGCCTCCCCCCGCGTGCTCCAGCTCTTTCTTGAGCGTCGCCTGTGGGATGAGGAAGGGGTGCTCGACACTCATCAACGCCTCGTCGCGCATCGGCTCGGTGATCCGGAGGGCATTTTCATCGCCGACGAGACCAGCGACGCCAAGAAGGGGGGGCACACGGCGGGGGTTGCGCGCCAGTACTGCGGCGAATCCGGCAAGATCGACAACTGCATCGTCAGTGTGCACTGGGCCTACGCCGGTCGCGACAACTCGCAGGTGCTGCTCGACGGTTCTCTCTATCTGCCCCCGTCTTGGGATGCGTCGGCGGGCGAGGAGGCGCTGGCCCGTCGTGCCGAGGCCGGGGTGCCTGAGGACGCCAAACACCAGTCCCACTGCACGATGTCCATCGAGCAACTGCGCCGCGCCCGCCAAAACGGCGTGCCGGGTCGCTGGGCAACGGGAGACGAACACTACGGAGGCTCCTGGGACTGGCGCGAGCAGGTGGCCGCCATGGCGCTTTTCTACGTGGCCGAGGTGCCCAAGACGCTGCGTGGCTATCGGCGGGCACCGGCCTTTCATATCCCCCGGCGGCGTGGTCGCGGCCGCAAGCCCCGCCGCCCCATCCCCGACATCAAGAGCATGACGGTCGAGAAGATCGCCCGGCTGACCCAAGCCCTCTTCGAGCCCTGGCGCGTGCACGAAGGCACCAAGGGCCCCGAGGTCTGGAACATCGCCCGCGTTCCCCTGTGGGCATCCAACGAGCGCCACCCCGGCCAGACACAGGCGGGGCTCCTGCTGATTGCCGACAATGTGCTGACCGGAGAACGAAAGTACTTCTTCTCCAACGCCCCGGCAAGAACGCCCACATCGGAGTTGCTCCGTGTGGCGTTCTCCCGCTGGCGCGTCGAACGCTGCTTTCAGGACGCCAAGGGCGAACTGGGGCTCAACCACGCGGAAACCCGCTCGTGGCAGAGCACCAAACGCCACCTGATCCTGACCTGCGTTCTGCACCTGTTCATGACGCTCCTGCGGAGCGAGTGGGGGGGAAAACACGGAGGATCTGACACTGAACCAGGTCGCCGACGCAGTGGAGGAGATGCTCCAGATCCAGTGCGTCTTGGGGGCATCCCCCGCCAAACAGCGCGAAATCGCCGAACGCCGCGTGCAGCGCATGAAACGGTGTGCGGAGCGCAACCGCAAGGCGGCACGCTCAGCCAGGAAGAAGCGCCTGCGTGACCTGCACGCCGTGGGCATCAAAATCGCAAGACTCCGAAGGGTTGAGCGATTACCGGGTTCGTTGTAGTGCTAGGCGCGGTAGATTCGGATATTGTCCACCATCAGGATGCCGACCGTCTGGCTGTTGTCGCGGATGGAGAGCGTGTTTAGCACCTTCGGCGCCTGTGTCAGCTTCACACCCGATGCGACTGGAAGGTCGTCCACCGCACGAACCAGGCGGCGCCGCCCA
>JAYWEH010000816.1:0-6405 GCA_043780025.1 Deltaproteobacteria bacterium | reverse complement strand
GCCTGTCAGGCCCGGTGATCGTGTGCGCACAAGCCGGCAACGTCAACAGCGGCGCCTTCGATCCACTCACCGAACTGTGCGACGCCATCGGCGAGTATCGCGGCCGCCACGGTGAGGCGCTGGCATGGCTGCACGTCGACGGCGCGTTTGGCATGTGGGCGCGTGCGTCGGAGCGTCTCGAGCATTTGACGGCAGGGCTGGAGCTCGCGGACTCCTGGGCCACCGACGCGCACAAGTTTCTGAATGTACCCTACGATTCGGGCATCGTGCTCACGCGGCACCCTCGCGATCATCGGCGCGCATTCGCCGTGACGGCGCCCTACCTGCGCAGCGGCACCGCCCAGGCCGGCTTTACGCCGAGCGCCTTCACTCCGGAGCTGTCACGCCGCGCGCGTGGCTTCGCCTTGTGGGCCGCGCTACGGCAACTGGGCCGACAGGGTCTCGACGATCTGGTCACGCGCTCTGCAGGCCTCGCTCGAAGTTTGGCCACTCAGTTGTCCGATACGCCCGGCCTGCGCGTGCAAAACGACGTGGTCTTCAATCAGGTCGTGGTGGGCGCGACCGCACCGCGCGGCGCCGATGCGGCGGCCTTCATCGACGAGCTCACGCGCGGCGTGCAGGCGGATGGCACCTGCTACGCGACGCCGACGAACTGGCGCGGCCAGCCAGCGCTGCGCTTTTCGGTGATCAACGCGGAGACACACGACGAAGACATCCGGCTCGCCGCCAGCGCCGTGAAGCGTGTCTACGCCGAGCTCATCAATCGGGCGTAGACGCCTGGCGGCGGGGCGCGTCCGGCAGCTCGTTGACATCACCCGCGCTCGGCGGGAAATGCCGGGCCAATACTTCGCCAATCGAGTCCACGGCAGAGGTGATGCCGGCAGCGGCACGACCGCCGCGGATCGCCGCCACCACCTCGCGCACCGTGCGCTCCCAGGCCTCCGCGCCCACCCGTTCGTGAATCCCGCGATCGGCCAGCAGCTCGATGCGATGTTCCGCTTCGGACAGGTACAGCAATACACCGCTGCGCTCGCGCGTCTCCGTCACCCCGTGTTCCAGGAACAACTGTTTGGCCCGCCCGTTCACGGCGAGTTGCTGCACGCCCTCGGGCACGAGCTGGCGCACGAACCACGGCTGAGCGGAAAACCAGAAACACAGCACCACGAGCGGCGCCTGGCCGCACAGCACCCACGTCGACGGAATCGACGGTACCAGCACGTGCACGAGCACCGCCGTGACGAGCGTCACTACGAAGCTGAATGAAAGGCGCTCGCGCGCGTAGCTCGAGCTCTGCTCAGCCACGCTCACCACGATCTCGCCGGCGGTGCGGAGCTCCGCGGCCGCCACGTGCTGTCCAATCGCAGCGAGCTCCTCTTCACGTAACAGGCGACCCATCTGCTTCACCACCGCCCCGAGGCGCCGCCGCCCCCGAAACCACCACCGCCGCCCCCGAAACCCCCGCCGCCACCAAACCCGCCGCCGCGCCCACCTCCCAACATCATGGGCAGAGCGGCGCCGAGGAGCCCACCCCGGCCTCGGCCACCCCCCATAAATAGGAGCGCGAGCAACGCGAGCAAGAAGAACGGCCCGATGCCGAAACCTCTACCCCCCGACGGAGCGCGCGAGGGCTGGGCCAGTGGCACCCCTTCTCCACCGGTGGCCGCCATGATCGCGTCGAGCCCCTGACGGACCCCGAGCGCCTGTTGGCCGGCCTTGAAGGCGGGAACGATGCGTTCTCGGATGATGCGCCCCCCAAGTGCGTCAGGCAGTTCGCCCTCGAGCCCGTAGCCGACCTCGATGCGCAGCTGGCGATCGTCAACGGCAATCAGCAGCAAGATCCCGTCGTCTTTGCCTTTCTTGCCCAGCTTCCAGGCCTCGACCACGCGCATCGAAAAATCTTCGATGGGGTCCCCCTCGAGCGTCTTGATGCTGAGGAATGCGAGTTGATGGCCCGTGGTGCGCTCGTAAGCCTCGAGCCGGCGCTCCAGATCAGCCTGCTCCCCGGGCGACAATAGCCCGGCCAGGTCGTTGATACGCGAACTCTGGAGCGGTGGAACCTCGAGTGCCGCCACACGGAGCGACACGAAGAGCCCGAGCAGCACGCCCAGCAGCACGCGCAACCAGGCTGCCAAAAAAGTTTCAGACGCGGACAACATCACGTTGGCGAGTGCCGCTGGCTACTGGAACTTGACCTCGGGCGCGCGATCAGCACCCGGAGTGGTTGCGGCAAACGTCGGCCGTTCCTTCTTGCCCCGCATGCTGGCGCCGATGCTGGTGGGAAACTTCAGCACGATCTGGTTGTATTCCGACACCGCGTCGATGAAGCGACGCCGCGCCACCGTGATGCGGTTCTCTGTGCCTTCGAGCTGCACCTGGAGATCCCTGAAGGCGTCCGTGGCCTTCAAGGTCGGATAGTTCTCTGTCACGACGAGCAGCCGTGACAGGGCCGAAGAGAGCTGACCCTGCGCCTGTTCGAACTGCTTCAGCTTGGCCGGATCGTCGATGATCGACGAATCGACCTGCATCGAACCGACCTTGGAGCGCGCTTCCACGACGGCTTTCAGGGTCTCTTGCTCGAAGTTGGCCGCGCCCTGCACGACGCGCACCAGATTGGGCACCAGATCGGCTCGGCGCTGGTATTGGTTCTCGACCTCGGCCCAACCGGCCTTGACGCCTTCATCTCGCTCGATGACGTCGTTGTAGCCGCACCCGGTACCGGCGGCGACGAGCATGATGAGGAGCGACAGGAGCGCGAACACGCGGTGCGCGCCCGGCGCGGCGTGCCCCCGAGCCGGCAAGGTGGCAAGCGTTTGCTGGAGAGACGAAACCATCCTTTACCTATAACGCAGCTCGGACCGAGCGCAACGGGCTGCTTGGCGAGCGCAAGCTTGACGGTGAAAGCGCAACTGTTAGAGTCAGCCGCTCGTGACCTCGATCCACTCGCTCCACTGCTCGCTCATTTGCGCCACGGCTGCCGTACAGCCTGTGGCAATGAAGCGAGCTGCGTGGACGCCCATTTGGCTCGCCGAGCCGAGTGTGGATCTGAGGGTCGACAGAACCAGGTTCTGAACAGTCCTCGAAAAGATCCACCCGGCTGACGCGGGTGGATCCAAGAAGTTCGATCCCCCCGCGGCGGCCTGAAAGAAAGGCCCATGGGCAAGTCCGAACTGCTGACGACCGAGAGCGCTGAAACACGAGCTCGCCACCTGGGCGGAGCTGCCGGCCCTTTATGGCCCGCGACCTGGGGCTCGCTCGGCGCGAAGCGAGCGCTGGCTTTTGCCAGCGTGTACGTGGTTTGGGGCTCGACGTACCTGGCCATTCGCATCGGCGTGCAGAGCATTCCGCCTTTTCTGCTCGGCGGAGCGCGGTTCATGGCTGCGGGCAGCGCCATGTTTCTGATTGGCAGGTGGTCGGGAGCGCGCGCGCCGACCGCCGCCGAATGGCGACGCGCCACCTTCTCGGGCATCGTGATGCTCGGAGCGGGCAACGGCCTGGTCACCTGGGCAGCCACGCAATTGCCATCGAACCTGACCGCTCTCTTGATAGCCGCGGTGCCCTCCTACGTCATCCTGATGGATTGGCTGCGCCCCGGTGGCAGCCGGCCTCATCCGCGAGCGCTGGCGGGCGTCGTGCTCGGCGCCCTGGGCATGGCCGTATTGCTGCGGCCCGACCCCGCGGCCCTGGAGGCGAAGCGCGGCTGGGCCATCGTAGCGGCGCTCGGCGCCGGAGCCGCCTGGGCGGTGGGCAGCCTGTACAACCGCTACCAGAAGGTGCACCCCAATTCGACCGTATCGGGCGCCCAGCAAATGCTGGTGGGCGGCGCTACGCTATCGCTGCTCTCCGTCCTGAACGGTGAGCTCGCGGGCTTCAGCCCAGGGCAGGTCAGCGGTGCGAGCTGGCTCAGCCTCCTGTACTTGACGATCTTCGGCTCGATGTTGGCGTTCAGCGCCTTCAATTGGCTGGTCACCGTCACGACGCCGGCACAGCTGTCGACGAGCGCCTACGTCAACCCCGTCGTTGCCGTGGTCCTGGGCTTCCTCGTGCTGGGCGAAACGCTATCTGCGCCATCGCTCGCTGGAGCGGCCTTCATCATCTGCGCGGTGGTGGTGATGGTCACCGCCCCACGACCGGCCCCCCGCGCCCCCTGACCCCACTACCCCGACCGAACCGCCCCCGCAAAAAACCTCCCCTCTCAAATGCCCGAGCTCGTGCACGGTGGGCCTCCCCCTCGGCTGCCCAGAACCGTGCACGCGCTCGTGGCGCCGGCTCACACCTCGGTGAGGTGGTAGCCGCGCTCGCCGTGATCGCTCACGTCGAGCCCCGCTTCCTCGTTCTCCACGGTCGGGCGCAGGCCGATCGTGAACTTGAGGGCGTAACCGAGCACCGCCGTACCGACCAGCGACAGAGCGAGGGTGACGCCCATGGCCTTGAGCTGCTCGAGCCACAGCGTCTTGCCGACCACGTCCTTGAGGTTCAAGAGCAGGTTGGCGTTGGCATCCGGCGTCGCGAGCAGACCCGTCAAGAACGCGCCGAGCGTACCGCCGACGGCATGCACGCCGAAGGTGTCGAGCGCGTCGTCGTAGCCGAGCGCGTTCTTCAGGCTGGTGCAGGCGTAGAAGGGGATCACGCCGGCGAGCACGCCGATGAGCACGGCGCCGTTGGCGGTCACGAAGCCCGCCGCCGGGGTGATCACCACCAGGCCCCCGACGATGCCGGAGCAGAAGCCCAGCACCGTGGGCTTGTCGCGCACGATCCATTCCACCGCAGCCCAGCTCAATCCGGCGATCGCCGCCGCCAGGGTCGTGGTCATGAACGCCTGCGAGGCCACGCCGTCCGCCGCCACCGCGCTGCCCGCGTTGAAGCCGTACCAGCCGACCCACAACATGCCGGTGCCGATCATCGTGAGCACGAGGCTGTGCGGAGCGAAGTGTTCGGTGCCGAAGCCCTTACGCTTGCCGATGATGAGCGCCAGGACGAGCGCCGACCAACCCGAGGACATATGCACCACGGTGCCGCCCGCGAAGTCGATCGCCTTGATCGCCGCGTTGGCGTTCCAGACGCCGTTCATCAGGCCGTCCGCGCCCCACACCATGTGCGCGAGGGGGAAGTACACGATGACCATCCAGCCCGCGACGAACAGCAAGAGCGCCTTGAACTGAACGCGCTCGGCGATCGCGCCGACAATCAGCGCGGGGGTGATGATGGCGAACATCAATTGGTACATCGAGAACGTGTTCTGGCCGACCCACACCGAGTACGCCGCGTTGGGAGCGGAGGACACGCCATCCAGGAACGCGTATTTGAAACCGCCAAAAACCGGCGAACCCACGTCGAAGCACACGCTGTATCCGAAGGCCCACCAGAACACCGCGACGATGCCCGCGATGCCCATGCACTGAGCCATCACCGAGAGCACGTTCTTCGACCGCACGAGGCCGCCGTAGAACAGCGCCAGGCCCGGCAACGTCATGAACAAAACGAGCGCCGCACAGACCATCATGAAGCCATTGTGGCCCGGGCCCGAGCCCGCGATCTTGGACGTGGCGTCGTCAGCACGCGCCCCGTTGTTGACGTATGCCTCGAGGTCAGCAATGCGCTTCTCGAGGTCGGCGGGCGTTGCGGCCGCCACCGCTGCCGTCTCTTCGGCGGCAACGAACTCCGGTGCGGCGAGCACCACAAAACAACTCATGACGAATGCCACAAGGGCGACCCACAGCCTTTTCATGATGGCGGACTCCTGCTGAGTGAGATGCTCCATCGGAACGGACAGCCGGAATGCGGGCCCGGTTTTCGGAGCAATGTCTAGATGCTCAATTCGGCCTTCTTACGTATCTGATCAACGTCGGGATTGTTTCGGGACGATGACACGCGTCACGAAGTGTACTCTTCGCACCTTCCTGGGTCGTAATTCGACCTACACACCCCCTTGACGCCCGGCGACAATTACTCGGCGGGTGCGTCGACGCCGAGCGTCGGAGGCCGAATCTGGGCGATCCAGCGCCGGGCGCTGCCCACGATGACGAACGTCACCCCGGCGACGAGAAAGCCCGTCACAATCGCGTTAACCCAACCCGTCACCGCCGTCGCGGGCATCGCGGTCATCGGGATGTAGATGAGCCGAACGCTCTGCACGCCTCCCGCAATCGTGGTGACGCTGAGGAACACGAGCGGCAAGAGGGTGACGAGGGCGTAGCGCGGCTTCGGCGCTTCTCGCAGCACGATCGTCGTCGCGACGCACAAGGCGGTGCAAGCCAAGAGCTGATTGGCGACGCCGAACATCGGCCAGATCGTGGAGATGCTGCCGGTCAGAATGAAGTACCCCCAGCCCGCGACGATCAACCCCGACGCAACGACGCCGCCGACACGACTCGACGATCGACCGAGCTCGGCGTGGAGCCGGCCGAG
>JAYWEH010000815.1:0-2712 GCA_043780025.1 Deltaproteobacteria bacterium | reverse complement strand
TTCCACCCAACCTGGATGCAGTCGAACTCGACGGACGCTTGCAGCGGCTCGTCGAACTCGCCGATAGTTGTCGCGTTGGGGCTCCGGAAAGTCGCTGTATCTTGACGACTGAACACAACGGCGACCCCCATGAGTTACGCGCAAACGCCCACGTGATCGTCTGGTAGCGCGTCCGAGCAGCCCGCTGCCCGCTCGAGGGTAGCCCCTACCCTTCCCAGAGCAGCGAGCTACCCCTCGAGGGTACCCCCCTACCCTTTCCGGAGCAGCGAGCTGCTCACTCGAGGGTATCCCCTACCCTTCCGAGAGCAGCCAGCTGCTCGATCGAGGGTACCCCCTACCCTTGCAGAGTAGCGAGCTACTCCTCGAGGGTATGCCCTACCCTTGCAGAGCAGCGAGCTACCCCTCGAGGGTACCCCCTACCCTTGCAGAGCAGCTGGCTGCTCCGGGCCGGATCACGAGGTCGAACGGCCGCGCAGCGAGTTTCTAGCAACTGGATCGATGGAGCGTCCGAACAGTGGGCGAGATGAGTTCTCACACTCATCCACCACACAACAAGGAGTTCGATCCCATGACCAGCATTGAAGTGACCCCGAGCGCCAGCGAGTTGCTGGAAACCGAAGCCGCCTACGCGGCCATTTTGCCCGAGATGAGCGCGCTCAGCGAGCAACAGCTCGAGCCCATGAACGTCGAAGTCGTGAGCGCCGTGACGACGGTGCTCGGCTGCCTGCCGGAGCTGTCCGCGCTGCGCCCCGAGATTGTACGGCACTTGCCGCTGTTCGATATCGAGCGCTTCGACAAGCTGAAGGCGTACACGCTCGCGCTCAACCACGCGCACGCCCTGCACCGCGGCACCGCCTCACCGCGCACCAGCCTGGCCGAAGCGGGAGACGCGCTGACGGACCTGCGCGACCGCCTGTACACCGACGCCTCGTCGTTATCGAGCCACGGTTTTCTCGATGGCTCGCGCCTCAAGGAGTGCAAGCGCGCCGTGGGCTATCGCGCGCTCGCGACTGACGTCTTCACGCTGGTCGCGCTGTTCAAGGAGCACTGGGCGGCGATTCAGAGCCGCACGCCGGTGACCTGGCAACTGCTCCAGGACGCGGGCCGCCGCGCCACGGATCTGCTCGAAGCCGTGGGCTTGCGCGAACAAGCTCCCGGCATCCTGGCGGAGACGGCGCTCGTGCGCCAGCGCGCGTTCACGCTGTTCACCCGCGCCTATGACGACGCGCGCAAAGCCACCCTGTATCTGCGCGACAAGCAGAAGGACGCGGACTCCATCGCTCCTTCGCTGTATCTGGGCCGTGGCGGTCGCGGCAAGCTCGAGGCCGAGGCTGAGGTCGAGGAGAGCGCGCCCACGCCGCCCGCAGCGGACCGGACGAGCGCCGACACAGCGCCGCGCCCGCTCCAGCTGGATAACCCCCTGGGCTTGCCCATCACCCCGCCGCTCGGCGCGTGAGCGACGGAACGAGACGAGAGGGAGCCATTGATCATGGACAAGCCGCGACCTTTGTACCTCGGCGCCAGCGCGCCGCCGCTCGGCGGTCAAGTCTCGCCACTGCACGTCGCCCCGCACCACCTCGTGACGCACGGGGTGGTGTTGGGGATGACGGGCTCGGGCAAAACTGGCTTGCTGATGGTGACCGTCGAAGAAGCCCTGCGCTCGAAGGTGCCGGTGATCATGATCGACGTGAAGGGCGATCTACCGAACCTGCTGCTCGCCTTCCCGACACTCGAGGCGCGCGAGTTCGAGCCGTGGCTGGAAGGGCACTCGTCGCCCGATCGGCCCGCGCCGCCGAACCTGGCGGAGCAGCTCGCGGCAGAACGGCAGCGGGAGCTTGCGGCCTGGAACCTCGGCGCTGCCGATGTCGAGAGCTTCCGCGCCGGGGTCGATCTGCGGGTGCTCACGCCGGGGTCGACCGCGGGTGAGCCGTTGCACATCCTGTCGTCACTGGAGAAGCGTTCGCTGAGCTGGGACGCGGATCCGGAGGCGAGCCGGGCGTCGACCAGCGCGGCCATCTCGCTGGTGCTGCGGCTGCTGGGGAAAGATCCGGATCCGGCGCGGAGCCGGGAGCACGTGTTATTGAGCGTGCTGGCGGAACGGCGGCTGCAGCAGGGGCTGACAGCGGAGCTCGGGACGCTGCTGGACGAGGTGCTGGAGCCGCCGCTGGAGCGCATCGGGGCGCTGGAGGTGAACGACTTCATTCCGATCAAGGAGCGGAGGAACCTGGCGGCGGCGCTGAATACGTTGCTGGCTTCGCCGACGTTTGCGAGCTGGCGGCAGGGGGTGTCGCTGGATCTGCGGAGCTGGCTGACGCCGAAGAACGGGAAGACGCCGGCGATCATCGTGAGCGTGGCGCACCTGGACGATGACGAGCGGACGCTGGTGCTGGGGGTGCTGCTGGAGGAGATCCTGGCGTATACGCGGAGCTTGCCGGGGACGCGGCATCTGCGGGCGCTGATCGTGTTTGACGAGGTGTATGGGCTGCTACCGCCGCATCCGCACAATCCGCCGACGAAGCGGCCGACGGTGGCGCTGATGAAGCAGGGGCGGGCGTTTGGGGTCGGGGTGATCATTGCCACGCAGAACCCGATGGACCTCGATTACCGGACGCTTTCGAACGCGGGGTTCTGGGCGATTGGACGGCTGCAGACGGATGCGGATCGGGAGCGGGTGGTGGATGCGCTGCAGAATCAGAATGAGCCGGGGAGTAC
>JAYWEH010000814.1:0-6411 GCA_043780025.1 Deltaproteobacteria bacterium | reverse complement strand
GTCGCAATAATCGCGCGCGCCGGACGCGCATTTATCCTGGGACGTGGTAGGCCTCCGCCCGACCCCGCCCGGCCTTGGCGACAGTGGCACTCCGGCTCCACCGGAGCTCCCACTTGGTGCCGATCCGGCGCCCTTCTGTCCCACTCGTGCAACTTGTGGGTAAGCTCAGGTCAGCACACGGCCTTCGCCACACGGGCATCATTCCAAACAGAAGCAACGCGAGTTGAATTGGAGCAGTAGCGCGAGCCGTCGGTCGACTCGAGCGACCTCCTCGAGCAACAGCGTCGAAACGCGCATCGGAGCACTACGGAACACCCTAGCGCGCTCGATCAGAACATCGAAAATGCGACCCACGAGAACACGGAAATTCGGTAGACACGGCACGCTCGCGAATGGGTTGCCGGAAGGCGATTGCCAGCTAGACTCGTCGCTTCACCCGGAGTGGGATTCTGTCGCGCGCGCGACATCCCACTCCGTTAACCGGGTGAACATCGAGAACCTGCAACGGCGAGGCGACGTCTTGACGGACCCTGAACGAATTGAAGCGGAGCTGGGTGCTGGCGGCCAATTTGCGGCCTACACGATCGAAGCGTGCATTGGTGAGGGTGGCATGGCGCGGGTCTACCGCGCGCGCCACGAAGCCCTGCAGCGCCACGTGGCGCTCAAGGTGATGACGCTGGCTACCTCTGATCGAGATGCTGCTGATCGGTTCTTGCGCGAAGCACGCATGGCCGCGGCGATCAAGCACCGCAACGTGGTCAACATCTTCGACGTCGGAGTGAAAGACGGCGTCCCGTTCATGGTGATGGAGCTGCTCGAGGGCGAGGACGTGGAAGCCCGGCTCACGCGGGGCGGGCCCATCCCCGAGGGCGACATCATCGACATCGTGATCCCCGTTTTGGCCGGACTCAGCGCCGTGCACGACGCAGGCATCATTCATCGCGATCTGAAGCCCGGAAATATTTTTGTCGCCCGCACCCCCAACGGCGAGATGGAACCGAAGCTGCTCGACTTCGGGATCTCCAAGAGCGCCCGCACGCCTGCCGCTCAACCGCCCAAGCTGGGGGACGCCCCACCGCTCTTGATGGGTACCCCCTTGTACATGGCGCCAGAAGTCATTGTCGGCAACGAGCCGACGGAGAAGTCCGACCAATATTCGCTCGGCGTGGTCCTGTATGAGGCGGTTACCGGCATCAATCCCTTCATGGCAGAGACCATGGACGAGGTGATGCAGAAGGTCACGCGTGGCGATGTGGTGCCGGTATTGGCGCGAAATTCAGCCGTTTCGAGGGCGTTTGCCCGCATCATCGGGCGAGCCATGAAGCGCGATCCGTCGGAGCGCTACCCGGACCTGCGCGCGATGGGTCGGGAGCTCTTGCAGTTGTCCGGGCATCGCACGCGCATCACGTGGGGGCTCACCTTCGGTGACATCGGCGCTCCTTCCGTGTGGCCTCACGCGCTGTCGATCGCCGATCGGCTGATCGATCCCCAGCTTTCAGATAGTCCTCGTTTCGGGCAGGCGCGGCGCTGGGCGCCGCGCATCGGCGCCTGCGCGCTCGCGCTCTGGCTCGGTGGCATCTACATCAACCGCTCGCCGACGCCTCGGGACCTCGCGTTGCCCGACGTGCATCCGGTCAGCCTCGCTGCGTCCGCCACAGAGGTGCCACACGCCGCAGACACACCCGCGCCGACAGTGGCGCCAGGGCCCAGCGCCGAAGCGGAGCCGATCATTGCATCGCTGCCGGCCCGCGTCGTGGACGAGATCGTGAACAGCACGGCCACGGCTTCTCACTCCAGGCCACGCGCGCGCCGCAGCAGCGCCCGCCGCGAGCTCGCATTATCTGGTGCCGCGAGCGTCCATCAACCGGCCACCGCGTCCCCGGCCGCCACTGCGCTGGTCAGGACGGCAGCCCCAGCACCCGAATGGGCGTTGGCCGAAAGCCAGGCGCTCACGCACCGCAGCAACGAAGTCGGAACCAACAACGCCCCGATCTTGGATTGAGCTCGAGCGACACCAGTCCACGCTGGACGACTGCGCAGCATATTTGTATGGCAGGGCATGTCCGAACGTGGGCACCGTTGCCGAGCGCCACGTTCCATCAATGGAACCGATTCGTCCCAGAGGCGCGTGCCTCGCGTGCTCCGGCGCGCGACGCTCGCGCTGATAGCCCTGCTCGCCGTGCCCTCGCTGGCGGCGGCTCAAGCTAGAGGACAAAAGGCGCAGGTCGTCGCGCCGCAAGCGGTCTTCACTCCGAGCGTCGAGTATCCGGAGGGGGCGAGTGGGGACGCGACGGTGCTGCTCGAGCTGGACGTCGCCGAAGACGGCAGCGTCGCCGAAAGCACTGTGCGGCGTGGGAAAGAGCCTTTTGGAAGCGCGGCGCGGAGCGGCGTGAAACGTTGGCGTTATCGCCCGGCGACGCGTAACGGTGTCCCGGTCCGGGTGGGGATTTCCGTCACGCTCGACTTCGAAGAGCCCGCCCCTCTCATCCCGGCCCTGCCCCCGGTAGAGGCAAACACCCCGGCAGGCACCGAAGAGGTCCTGGACGAGAACACGCTCGACCAAGTCGTGGTGCGAAGCGACCCTCGGCCTGAAATTGGCGGGACGTTCATTCCGCAGGAAGAGGCTCGGCTGATCCCGGGCGCATTTGCCGATCCATTTCGGGTAGCCGAAGTCTTGCCGGGTACCGCGCCGATCCTAAGCGGATTGCCCTACTTCTTCGTTCGCGGCGCTCCGCCGGGCAACGTGGCTTACTTGATCGACGGCATTCGAGTGCCCCTGCTCTTTCACGTTGGAGCCGGCCCGTCAGTGATCTCCGCGAGCCTGGTGGAGCGTGTCGACGTAATTCCATCGGCTTATCCCGCGCGTTTTGGACGCTCCGCAGGCGGCATCATCGCCGGAGAAACGACCGCCCTGAGCAACGTGGCCCGGGGGCAAATCCAAGCGCGCGCCTTCGACGCGAGCGGCCTTTTGGAAGTGCCATTCGCAAATGATCGCGCGAGCGTCTTGGTCGCCGGACGCTACAGCTACGTGCAACCGCTCCTCGACAAGGTTTCACCGGACTACGAGCTCGGTTATTGGGACTATCAAGCGCGCGCTGGCTACCAGCTGAACGAGAACAACGCGATCTCGCTGTTTGCGTTCGGCGCCTATGACCGGCTGGCGAGCAGAGAGCGCCAGCTCACGCTTTTCGACACACAATTCCATCGGCTGGATTTGCGCTGGGATCGCTACACCGAGGACGGCAACACGCGGGTCGCCATCACTGCCGGCACCGATCGGGTGGCAAACGCCGATGAGGACGCCAGCAATTACGCCTCAGAGATAGAAGACCGCAGCTTGCGCCTGCGCTGGTCGACGGATCAGAGGCTCACGAGAGGGATCACCTTGCGCACAGGGCTCGACTACGGCCTCAACCGCGTCAGCAAGGAACAGGACACAGGGCCGACGGCGATCGAGCAGCAGTTTCCTGAGCGTTATGATCTATCGGGCAGCGCTTACCTCGACACGATCTTCAAGGGGCCGGGGGTGGAGGTCGTGCCGGGCTTCCGCGTTGATGCCGCGCTCTGGCGCAACGAGGGGTATGCATTTCCGCAGCCGCGGCTCGCGACGCGTCTGCGGCTGTTTTCCGGTCTTTCCTGGACTTCTCAGCTCGGCGTATCCCACCAATTGCCCACGCAGAGCGTGCGTATCCCCGGGCGAGCCGCTGATCCGATCGAGTCGACACTGCAAACGGCTTGGCAGGCTGCCGAAGGGCTAGAGCTGTTGTTTTCACGCAACATGTTGGCCAAGGTCACTGGCTTCTACTCATGGGTTGACTCGGACGCAGACGATCTGACCAGCACGAGCTACGGGCTCGAATTCTTTTTGCGCCGAGAGTTCATCGAGAGCGTTGGCGGCATCCTCTCGTATACGCTCTCGCGCACCGAAGCGACGTTCGGACCCCGAACCGTGCGTTCCGAATTCGACCGGACCCACGTCGTGTCCGCTGTATTGGGCTGGAACATCGGCGCGGGTTTTCGCCTGGGCTTGCGGGGTTACTACGCATCCGGGCGCCGCTTCGAGGTCTTTTGCCCAACTCCAGACTGCATCCCCGGTGGCGAACCCGACGCTCCGAGGGACTACTGGCTGCGAGGGCAATTGCCGGCGTTCTACCGCGCCGATTTGCGCTTCGAGAAGCGTTGGGAGATTGGCTACACGGGCTGGGTGGCGGTCACGTTCGAGTGGTTCAACGCCACGCTCACGAAGGAGACGACGGCGGTGAGCTGGTCCCCCGAGCAAGGCAGACTCGTCTACCTCGAACGCGATGCATTGACCTTGCCGAGCCTGGGCATCGAAGCGGGCTTCTGACGCTCGAACGGTGGCCTGCGCCGCACGGCAGGCGTCGAGCGCCGCCAACGCACGTTCACCGACATCATCCCCCTCCATGCGGGTGTCAACCCCTCGCGATAGTGGAAAGCAGCAGGAAAGGGGGCTAGGCTGCGCGCAACCAAAGCCTGGCCCATATTCGCCGTGCCCAGCAGGCGCAGTGCCTCAGCAGCTACGTCACCGTGCGGTGGCTTGGCCGAGAGGCCCGCAAGCGCTGAACGCACCTGAATGAAATGGCGACAGGTGCAGGCTGGTAAGCAGCGTGGACGACCGCATCGTTAGTTTGCTCAGGGAAGCCCGCCGAGAGCTGGAGGCGGAGCGCATGCGCCGGAGCGAGCCTATCGCCATTGTCGGCATCGGTTGCCGCATGCCCGGCGGTATCTCGAGCCCGAGCGCCTTCTGGCGGCTCCTCTGCGACGAGGTCGACGCCACCACCGAAGTTCCTCGGGATCGTTGGGACGCGGACGCTCTGTTTGACTCCGACCCAGACGCGCCCGGCGCGATCTTCGTGAAGCGCGGCGGATTCCTCGAGCGCATCGATGAGTTCGAGCCCGAATTTTTCGGCATCTCGCCACGCGAAGCGCTGGGGATGGATCCGCAGCAGCGCCTGCTGCTCGAGGTGGTGTGGGAGGCACTCGAGGACGCCAGCATCCCGCCCGAGCGGCTCAGCGGCAGCAACACGGGCGTTTGGGTGGGCATGTGTCTTGACGACTATGCACGCCGCAGCGTCACTTCCGGGGACCTCACGCAGATCAACCCATACACGGCGCTCGGCAATTCGCGCAGCGTGGCGGCGGGGCGCATCGCATACGTGCTGAATCTGCGCGGTGTGGTCGTGCAACTCGACACCGCCTGTTCGTCGTCGCTCGTGGCGGTTCACCAGGCGTGTCAGAGCCTGCGCTCGGGGGAAACGGACCTCGCCATCGTGGCCGGCGTCAACCTCATGTCGTCACCGGAGGCGACGGTGGCCCTCTGCAAATTGCACGCGCTCTCACCCGACGGGCGTTGCAAGGCGTTCGACGCGAGCGCCGACGGCTACGCCCGTGGCGAAGGCTGCGGCGGGATCGTGCTCCAACGCCTCAGCGATGCACGAGCGAGCGGCGCGCGCATTCACGCCGTGATCCGCGGAAGCGCCGTGAACCACGACGGCCGCAGCAACGGGTTGACAGCGCCCAACGGCGCAGCCCAGGAAGCAGTGATCCGCACGGCACTCGCCAATGCCGGCGTGCAGCCGGGTGACGTCAGTTACGTGGAGGCGCATGGCACGGGCACCCTGCTCGGTGATCCCATCGAGGTCTTGGCGCTGGGTCGCACTTACGCGCGGGAGCGTTCGCTGGCCGCGCCGCTGTACGTCGGCACAGTCAAGACCAACTTCGGGCACCTCGAAGGCGCGGCGGGTATCGCCGGGCTGATCAAGCTCACGCTATGCCTCTCGCACGGGCAGATCGCTCCGAGCCTCAACTTCCGCGAACCCAACCCCAAGATCCCCTGGAACACGCTGCCGATTCGGGTTGCCGCAGGGCTCAGGGCCTGGCCCGAGGGAGATCGGCTGCGCGCTGGCGCGGTGAGCTCGTTTGGTATCAGCGGCACCAACGCTCACCTGATCCTCGAGCAAGCGCCGATCACCGAGCCTCTGGCGGTGGCTACCCGCAGCGCCGAGCTCGTGGTTCTCTCGGCGCGGACGCCCGAAGCCCTTTTGGCGTCTGCGCGGCGCTTGCGCGAACACCTCAGTGCAACACCGGAAGTCACGCTTCGAGACGTGGCCCTTACGCTGGTCGCGGGGCGGCAACATTTTGAGCACCGGCTTGCCTTCGCGGTCCCGACGAAGGAGGCCCTGTCGCAAGGACTCGAGAGCGCGGAGAGGGGCGAGCTTTCCGCGAGCCGGTCGCTGTCGCGCGCCGCCGCCCCCAAGATTGTCTTTGTATTTCCGGGGCAGGGCTCGCAGTGGCTCGGCATGGGCCGCCAGCTGTTCGCCGAAGAACCCGCGTTTAAGAGCGCCCTGCTCGAGTGCGAGCGCGCGGTGCATGCGGAAACGAGCTGGTCGG
>JAYWEH010000813.1:0-6419 GCA_043780025.1 Deltaproteobacteria bacterium | reverse complement strand
AAGGGCGGAACCGGCGACAAGACGGCAATCGCGTTGATCGTACACCCGGCAAAGAAGCCGAAGTGAGCTCCTAAGATTGATTGCTCCTGCGCCGCATTCGGGCGGCGCAGCCCTCAGGGCGCATGGACCCGGAACTGACCGCTCACGTGCAAGAGCGCCATCATGTGGAGCAGGCCATCGTAGTAGCGCCATTTGCCGGTCGGTGGCTCTTGGGAGTACAGCGCCTGGACGAAGCCTCCAGCCACCGGCTCGCTAGAGCAGAGCGCTGCGACGGCATTGGTCGCCACCAGGCCCGGTGAGTGATCTGGGTTGGTCGGCGTTCCAGCCAGCTCAAAGTTGCTCCCGTAGTTTTGCCCTTGCTGGGCAAAAAATTTCAACAGGCGGTTACTGAGCTCCACCTCGCGTGAATCCTTCGCCCACCAGGCGCAATCCACGCTCCAGTTCATCGCCGTGCGCCAGGCATCGTAACGGAAGTTGACCGTGTTCTCGTCCCAGGAAGCCGCCTTGGGCGTGCCGTCGAAATTGGAGTAGTCGGGTGACAGCGCGGTCTGGGGATGCGTCGCGCGCACGAAGTGCTCACGACTAGCGCGAGCCGCGTCCGCCCAGAACGCACGATCCGCATCGGGGCCCCAGAGCGCCCAGAGTTCGTAGAACGCCGGCAGATGATACGACGGATCCGTGTGATCGCCGTTCTTGGCGAAGTTGGCCGTGTCCGGCGAGAAGCGCACCATCTTGTGCTCGGGGTGAAATAGCGCCACCACCGTCGTCTCTCGGTTGCCGTTCACCTTGCCAGTGATGGGCTGCCGATTTTTGACGTTCGAAAGCAGCTCCGCGGCCTGCTGCTGGTAGTCGTAGATGCCACTGCCGTTGCCCCAGCGGTGAGCCGCAAATGCGAGCGCGGTTGCAAAGTATTCCTCGCCGTCCGGAGCGGGCAGCTCGTCAGCGACCGTACCGTCGGCGCGCATCTTCCATGCGAAGTACCCAAACACAGGGTGGTCCTTGCGCGAAACCTGCATGAACGTCTTGGCCCAGTTCCACAACGCGTCGAAATCGCGCTTCTCGTTCATCTGCACGGCGATCATCATGCCGTAGGACATGCCCTCCGAGCGCACGTCGTCGTTGCCGATATCCCGGATGTACGCGAGCGGCCCCCGCTCGTTTTGCCCGGCCTCGAACATCACCGCGGCGTCATCGGGTGCGCCGTGAAAGAGCTGACGATAAGCCGCCACGACCTTCTGCTCGACCTCCGATTGTGGCAGACCGAGCTCAGTGAACAGGTTTCGGTAGGCACCACTGGAAAACGCTCCCTGTGCCGGCGGCGCGCGCAGCGCTCCAGGCTCTGCCCCCTCCGCGGGGGCGGCGGTATTGGCCGCTGGCGAGCGGGCTCCGGAGCAGCCGGCGCAGGCGAGCGCGACCCCAATGATGACCTGGCGTGCGATGTGGCAACCGTATTTCATGACCCTCACGTGGATCGACAATCGGAAATAATTCCGTCGCTGGCAAGGCCTTCACCGTCATTGGAGCGCGACGGCCACATCGAGAGCGCATTGATTGGACACAGCCGCGGAGGTCACGGGTCCCGCGCCAAAACGTTCCGCGTGCTAGGCTTTGCGGGTCGACCTTCATCGTCACCGGAGACTGCCAGGGCTGCCGCTTCACGGATTGTGTGGCGGTGTGCCCCGTGGATTGCTTCCACGGGGAGCCGCCCGGTCCGGCGCGTGGGCGCCCATTTTTGTGAATCTTTCATGATGGCATCCTCGAGTGATCGTTCGACGAACGACGCGACATCACTCAGTAGCAACCCGTGACTTTACCTGGCCCATCCCGAACGCAAGTGCCCGGCCACGCCGTCGAGCCCCTGGCGAATCAAACGGACGAAGTAGAGCTCTCGCCCCTGCTCGCGCCGTTCATCCTGCTGGCGCGACAGCAGCTGACTGGAGAAGCGCCCGGTACGGCACCGGATGCCGCAGCACTTCAGACCTCGCGAATCAGCTCCTCGAGGCCTTCGCCATAGCCATATCCGGCGCAGACGCTGCGGAGCAGACCTCGATCGGTCGCCGGGTTGCGTCGCAATAGCTCGATCACGTCGGCCTGGTCGCGACGGCCACCAGCAAACAACTTGAGCGCGACCAGATGGCCCAGAGTTGCGCAGCGCAACGACTGCATCGGCGCCAGCGGGGCGGCGTTCTGGATCGCATCGAAACCCGGATTGCCGAGGGGCTTGAGCGGATTGTAGAAATTCACGATGACGATGCGGTCGTCAGCGTTGTGCTCGCGCACTCTGAGCAGGCCCCCCAACGTATCGTTGGCGTCCGGCGGCAGCAGCTCGGTGTGAAACCCCTCCGCGTCCAGGCGCTGGCGAAGCAAGCGTAGCTCGCGGAAGGGATCGACCGAGGTGGCGATGTCGATGTCCGCGGTCCCCCGCACGTAATTGTGCACGGCGAGCGCCATCGCCCCGATGAGCGCTGTTGGAATGCCGACCTCCATGGCGACGCCGGCGACTCGGTCGGCCACGTCGATCAAGCCGTCGCGTTGGTCTGCATTCATCCGCGACCTCGAGGCCTCGGCACGGGAGGCCTGGCCGGGTCGCGCAGGACCATGCTCTGCAGCTGGCGCCCCCGCCGGCCCAGAGCGAGCGCCTTGATCATGCGCTCCAATACGCTCAACCGAGCCAGACGCTGCGCATCCCGCTGTCGAGCGGCCTCCGCGCTGACGCTGGGGGGACGGATGTAGAGCCGGCTCATGGCCTGCAGGGTTCCGTCTGCGCCGCGGTCCGTCAAGCAAATGTGTTGCAACCGGTGGGGGCGTGCCTCCAGGCGGCCGCCGCCAGCGGCGGGACCCACGACGCCCTACACGCGCCAGACGCCAATTTCCCGGGTAAGCTAGGGGTATGTTCGTCGTCGTCTACTGGTGGCGCATCAAGCCCGGCAAGGAGGAGCAGTTCCGCGAAGCCTGGCGGCGGGGCACCTTCGCCATCAACCGCACCTACGGCTCCTTCGGTTCGCGCCTGCATCGCGAAGCCGACGGGCGTTTCATCGGTGTTGCAGAGTGGCCGGATCGGGCCACCTGGCAACGAGCCTTCGATGCCAAGATGGTCTACGACGACCCGGAAGCTCGCCGCGCCTTCGTGGACGCCATCGCCGAAGCGCCGCCTGACGGGTTGCCGCTATTGACCATGGATGTCACGGATGACCTGCTCGCGCGCACCGGCAAGCTCTGAGCGCCCGCTACTCGTAGCGCAGCGGCCTCGACGGGATCGAGCCGCGCGGCGCGGCCCCCGAGGATAAGCCCTCCTCCACCGGCTCAGTTGGGGAACAAGCTTTCGCTGTTTTGCCACTCGGTGGGGCGGTGGCGATCACCCATTGGAACGACGAGGGAGCCGACGAAGTCCGCGTGCTCGTACACGTTGCCGATCGACGTGGCGATGGCATCGAGGTCGGCAGGGTTGACGACGCCGTTGGACGTGGCCTTGTAGAACTGCACGGTAACGCGGACCGGAAACCGATCGTCGCGGACCAGGCGTTGCTGGCGCCCTTCCTCAAATTTGCCTTCAACCCGGCCATGCCCCAGCACGGCCTGCTCGACGTCACTCCTGCCACGGCTCGAGGACGACTTCGCCACTGGTGCTGGCGCGGACGACGGCGCGGCCATTTCGGCAGCCGGGGCGCCAGCGCCGCTGCTCTCCATGCTCATGACCGGGCGACGTTGAGCCTTCTGCCGGAGTGGAACCTGAATGATGAACAGGGCATCCGCGCCCCGTGCCAGCGCACTCTTGTCGTCTTCGGTCTTGGGCCCACCCTGGGCTTCGATGCGCGCCTTCACGTCCGTCCGGCGTTCCGCGCTGAACGGGGCTCGCTGGCCGCGTTCATTGAAATACAACTCCTCGCCCCAGCTCGCCACCGGCGACGCTTCGTTCTGCCGATTTTCGATGATGGTGATGCTCGTTCCCTGGCGGGACACCAACAGCGTCAATACCGCAGGGGACTCGGGCTGCGACTGATAGTTGAAGAGCACGGGCGTGAACTCGGCCTTGCCCTCGGTCGGGATGGGTAGAAATACGGCCTGAGCGCTCACCAGGTAGTGAGAGTCCCGCGCCGCCGAGAGATTGCCCGAGCCGAGCAGGCTTTTGGGATCCGAGAGATACGCGCCCACGTTCTTGAGCACATCGCTCAGCGCCACGGTTTCGAGCGTGCCGCGCGCGTGGTTGCCGACTCTCAGGAAGAACTTGTCGGCGCGGATGTCCGCGCTGCGATCGCTGAAGTTGGGAAAGCGGATCACCGGCAGGAGTGCCGCCTTCTTCTGACCTGCTTCGGTGTAGCGGACCTGCAACGTGAGATCGCTGATGTTGGGGCCGACCGACGAGTTCTGGTGGCGCCCCGTGTCCTCCCAGGTGAGATTCATCAGGTTCAGGCCTCGCCGTGTGACTTGCTCTTGCAGCGCGCCCTCCCCCACCATGCCGGTGACGCGGCGAACGACTTCCGCATACGTCACCTTCTCTTCCGGCTGCTCGACGATGCCCCAACCCGGTTCGCTGTCTCGATCACCCGGGGTTGGCGGCACCGGCGTCATGGGCTCGGTGACGGTGGTGCCGTCGTTCGAGGCCGGCTCGACGTCGTTCGAAGCCACCGGGTCGGGCTCCGCGGGTGTGTCATCCGCGAGCGGTACCGCCCTGAGGCAACCCAAAGCGAGACTCATGGCCGTACCCCAACAGGCAAGAGTGGTGTGGCCGAAGCGCGAAGAATAAACACGGTACATGACGTCTCCTGTCGTTGGGTCTGTCCAGCCAACGGCAGGACCGGCTCCCCGCTTACAGGGGCCCGCTCAAAACCGTCAGAAGCCACCTCGGCCTATAAGCCGAGTCGCTCGCACAGGCGCCGCCCGCGCGGAGGCAGCCGATAGCCCACCTCCAGGCTTTCGGTGAGTCCCAGCTCCTTCGCATCGAAACGCGCCAAAGCTCGCTGAGCTGCGCAACGTGTGACACAGCTGAGACATTTCGATGACAGAGGGCGCGATGTAAAGGCGTTTCCAATCGCGCTGGTGCCGAGTCGTTTCGCTGGGGTATGCACTTCAAACCCAGTCAACGCCAGCCATCGGCGATTGGGTTTGACGTGCCCATGCAACGCAAACCGCGGCTCGAATCGATGTGGCGCTTCGGGCGAGCGCTGATTGTCGGCAGCGGCGCGACGTTGTGCGACTTCTCGGTGTTCACGACCTGTGTTCGCCTGGCGGGGATAGCACCGGCCACCGCCCGCATTCCGGCGCTGATCGCGGGGGCCTCCTGTCAATTCGTCGGCAATCGTTCGTTCACGTTCCGCGCCCAATCGGGCAGCCTGTCGCGCCAGGCCAAGCTCTTCCTGGTCGTCGAAGCCATCACTCTGGGCCTGAACTGGAGCATCTTCCGACTGCTCTTGGGTAACATCCCCGGCGTGGCGCCGGAGCTGCTCGGTTTCCTCGGCACCTTCCTGGTCTTCGTGGGCTTCGCGTACCCAGTGCGCCGTTGGGTCGTTTTCCGATTGCCGGCCGGACACCCCCCAAAGGCGAGCAGCCAATAGCAGAAGGCGAGCGGCCCGACCCCAAACGCTCGGTCGAGCCGCTAACCCGAGGACGCTACTCAAAGCCGCGACGTCGCACCGGCGAGAGTGCCCGCGTGTTCGGTCTGGTGGGCGTGGCGCTCGCCGACGGCTTCATCAACGGGTTCGACGCCAAGTATCACTATGACGACTGGCGTCCGATCACGGCGATACGCAACGGTGACGGGGACGGCAACCCAAAAACCCAAGGCGAGGCGAACTGGACTCCGCATTGCGCCACGTCGCCCGTCGCTGACTATCCGTCGACGCACAGCGTGCTCGGCGCCGCGGCGGCGGAGGTCCTCGCACGCTACTTCGGCGATGCGACTCCGTTCGAGATTGACCGCCTCTCATTGCCCGGCGTGGTCCGCTCCTTTGCGAGCTTCAGCCAGGCGGCACGGAGAACGCCGAGTCGCGCGTCTACTGCGGGATCCACTGGCGCAGCAGCATCAACGCCGGCCTCGAGCAGGGCCGCCGCATCGGCCGCCACGTGTTCAAGCACGCACTGCACAGCGTGTAACCTTTATGTGACGAGTCAATCGCGAGCTTGACCCGAATACCGAAACGACACATAAGCCCTGCGCGTTCCGCATCGTGCGGCGAATGCTATGAGCGTTCGAGCGGCAGCGACGGGCGGTTCGAGGGTGTCGCGGGGTTCAGCTCCGGGCTCCGAAGGGAAAACGTTCGGACTCGTTTTGGTATCCGTGCTGGGTCCGAAGCGGCTCCGCTCAGGCCAACCTTTGTTCGAGGATCGACAGTCAATGCAATTTCTGGAATGCACCATCAAGCCGGGTCGCGCCGCAGAGCGCGCCCGCCCTAATACGACTTCATCGCGTGTTTTCAGCTGGA
>JAYWEH010000812.1:0-31539 GCA_043780025.1 Deltaproteobacteria bacterium | reverse complement strand
GCCCGACGAAGACCTCCGGCGAGACCTGGATCGGCACCGACAGCGGAACGTGAACCGTCAGCGTAGTGTCGTCCCCGAACGTGACGCGCATGAATCCGCCCGTTTCGAGCCGGGTGGTGCTGCTCAAATGAACGAACACCGGCACACCACCCGTGATCTCCAGATCGGCCTCGACCGGGATGCGCAGCTCCGCAAAACCCGCCACTTCCACGCTGCCGCGCTGCAGGCTGTATTTGCCGTAAACGGAAAGATCGAGCAGATCCAAGTCCGGGCTGATGCGCAATGGCCACACCGCGCCCAGCTCCAGGTTGTCGATGACGCCAATGCCGGCACCCGGCACCAGTAACGCGACGTCGTCGTAATCCTGATTGATCAGGAACTGCAGCTGACCGCCCGGCATGACCTGGCCGCCCGAATACGGACGCCGCGGTCCGCCGTCCAGACGCAGCACTCCAACGGGCAGCACCAGTGGGCGCGAATTGTAGTCCGAGCCCACGCGAAAGCTCGATGCGAGCGCCGGGCCCGCCGTGGACACCATCGCTAACGTCAACAGCGGCAGTCGCCAGCCGCGCCTGAGCCAGCGGCGCGCACGCCACACGCGTGCAGAGCTCCAGCAACTCGACCTCGGGCTTGATGAAATGAGCACCAAAACAACGCCTCGCGCTGGTTTTAAGAGAGCCGCCAGCGGGAGGCAACAAACTCGGGCTGGGTTATTTGGAACTCTAGTCTTGGGTGGCCGGCGGAAATGGCTGCTAGGATGGGAAAGGACCCGCTGAGATGCCTCGAGAGCTCACCGCCGTTCTGATTTGGGGCTTCACGTTTTTTCTGGTCGGAGACGTGTTGCGCCGCCGCGAGCGGCTCTGGTGGGTAGCGGTGATCCTGTTGACGCGCCCCTACGGCGGTTTCGTGTACCTGTTGTATCTGAAGCTGCGCGAATCACCGCGTTTCCGCGAACTTTTGCGCCCCGCGGCAGCCCCGCCGCCGAGCACCGAGGAAGCGCCCGCACCGCGCCGCAAAGAGGCCGCACTCGAGATTGCCGATCAGCTGGAGGAACAGCGGCGTTTCGGCGAAGCCGCCCTGATCTACGAACGCGCGCTCGGGCAGCGCGCGGGCGATCCACGAGCGCTGCACGGCCTAGGGCGCTGTCTGGTCGAGCTCGATCAGACGGCACGCGCAATCGAGCTCTACGAGGCGCTGATGGCGATCGACCCGCGTTTTCGCAATTACTCCGCCGCCCTCGAATATGCAGAAGCCTTGTATCGCGCGGGCCGCACCCAGGATGCGACGGGCCTGCTCGAAGGTCTGGCGCGGGAAACGGGGCGGCCCAACCACCACCTGGCGCTCGCCAACTATCTAGCCCTGGCGGGTCAGACCCCGCGAGCCAAGAGCGTGTTGAACGACGCGCTGCACGCCTACGAACGTTCGCCCGTCCCGGAGCAAGAAGCCAACCGCCGCTGGCAACGCCGCATCATCGACAAGCTCGATGAGCTCACCACGAGCTGACGGCTAGTGCACCGGTTCCAAAGGCCCGCTCAGGGCGCAGCGGCAAGGGCGCTGATCCACTGCTGGAACAAGGCGATCGCCTCGTCGTCACGACGTTCGACGCCCACGGGTGGCATGGGCTGGATGCCGTCGCGATCCTCGCGCCGCAGCGCCAGAAATAGCGCGCTCGCCTCGGGGTTGCCCGAGGCAATGCGCAGCCCGCTCAGCGCCTCGCCTTCGGTATCGCGATCGATCAGGTTCGGGAGCGCGACCGGGTACCGCAGATCGTAGGACGCCGACGCTTCGGTGCCGCCGTTGTGGCAGTGCGTGCAATTGCCCTCGATGTAGCCGAGCACCTGCTGGGTCAGCGGGTCTTCGTGCCGAACCAGCCGCGGCTCGGCGGGGGCGCCATTCAATATGCCGAGCTCGACCCAGCTCACGAGCGAAGTGGTGACAGCGGGCGCTGCACTCGCTGCCGGAGCGGGCGCTTCGGCGAGGCCGAGCTCGTCAAACCCGAGCACGCGCACCGGCTGAGACTCATGGCATTTGCGACAATCGAGCCGCGCGGGGATGACGTGGTCGAACGACTCTCCGAAAGCGCTGACAGCCACGCGAATCGGGCGATCGATGGGCGTCAACGCCGCCGACGTACCCGCATCGTCCCAGCGGTAAACGGCGTATTCGACCTCTCCGTTCAGCCAACGAATGATTCGCGTTTCGATCGGCCGTTCCGCGTCTTCCGCCGCCGTCCCGGGGTACGAAAACGTCTTCGCGAACAAGGTCCCGTCGGGGAAACGCCAGGTGTCCGGCACGCGCGTATCGATGGACTCGCCCTCCGGCACCACGACGTAGCGCTGCTTGAGGCTGCCGCTGCTCCACAGCGGGTGTGCGGTGTCATACGCATGCGCCTTGGGATGCGCGCTACTCCGGTCCGACGGATCCGGATACAGCCCGAGCTCTTCGATCGTCGCCGGTAGCTCCCCGAAAGGCTCAGCCAGAAAACCGGGCGGTGCGAGCGGCTCGGCCTCATCCGACGAGGCACAGCCCGCGAGCGACCGAGCCGCGAAAAGCCCAGCGCACGACGCCGCCCGGACCAGGCCTGCCCCCCACCGGCGGCGTTTGCACACCCGATACCGATTCATTGCGGCGGGTCTACGACTTGAATCGCGCGGCGCAACGTGCCGTCGAGCGTCAGCACGTACATGTAGCCATCGGGGCCCGTATGCCAGGAGGTGATGTCCGTCAGATGAGCCACCAGGCGATCGTCGACGACGCTGCCCGCTTCATCCACCCTGAGCAGGCGTACCCAGCCGGCAAAGAAGTCCCCGAACGGGACCGCGTCGTCAAATAAGCCGTAGTAGCGATCGATGCCGCCACCGTAGACATCGCCGACCCAGACCGCCCGCCGTGTCTCGGGATCCGTATCGGGATCGTCGAACACGTACGGCTCGTCGCTCGTGCGCCCGTACGACGCGACCGGATTCACGAAATCGCCGCAGTCCGCGAGGCAGGGCCCCTCGAAGCGCGGCCAGCCGAGATTTTGCCCGGGAGCCGTGATCAGATCGACCTCTTCGCGCCTGTACTCCCCGACGTCGCCCACGAAGAAGCGGCCGCGCCGATCGCGCGCAGCGCGCCAGGGAGAACGCAGCCCGTACGCGTAGACTCGGGGGTCAGCATTGGCGACGCCGATGTCGTTACCGGCGGCCGGCAGGTGCCCGGACCCTGTCGCGCTGCGATCGGGGCGGATGCGCAACAGTGACCCAAACGGATTGGCGGGCTCCTGGGCGTTCTGGCGCAGGAAATGATCCCCGAGCAAGATCCACAGCGTCTCGCCATCCGGCTCGAAACCGAGCGAGCCAAAGCGGTGCCAGTCTTCCGGCGGATCCTGATCGGTCTCCACGCGCAAGATGTTCACCTCCTGGGGCTCGAGCGCCGTCGCGAAGTCAAATACATGGCGCGTCAGCCAGCTCGTACGCGTGTCCACGCAGCGCGTGAGGTAGACGAAGCCGTTCTCTTCAAACTCCGGATCGATCGTCAAACTGAGCAGGCCACAGCCCTCGTCGCGAAAGACCTGAAGGCTGGTGCCGGCGAGCCGGGTCGCCTGATTCAGGGTGAGCCGCAACAAATGCACGTTCCCGTCATGGCTCAGCACGAGCAGCTCGCCTGGGCGGTTCGGCAAGAACGCGAAATCCGTAGCGGCGTTCACGCCGGGGAGATCGATCGCTTCGAATGCGAGCTCTGGCACTTCGGGGGGATCGATCACCACCGATCCGGGCTGAGCGGGATCGCCGGGCTGTGAAATCGTGCCGTCGTCAGGGCCATCCGGTACCCTGGGCCAGCCGGGTGTCCCCTCAACCGGAGCGGGTTGTTCGGTGTTCGTGCAGGCGAGCGCCAGCGCCGCCAGGACCGACACGCGCCGCCCTCCCAATAAGCTAGACGTCATTCAGAAGCTCCCTTGTTCACCTGAGGGTTACCCCCGGTGCGGGCCCTCTGCAAAGGTCATTCCTTGTACAGGTCGTCGAAGGAGCGATCGAAATCCTGATCGTCGTTGATGGCGCGGGCGGGCTGCGAAAATCGCCGGGAGCGGGGCAGCAGCAGTTTGAGCCGCTGCGCGACGTCTCGATACGTCGGATCGCGATTGGTGATGCGCTGAAAGTAGTAGATCGCCTCGTCGGGATCGTCTTTCTGCTCGTACGTGATCCCGAGGTCATAATACAGGCTGACCTCCTGGGAGATCGTCTTCTGCCCGGCGTTCAGGCCCCGCACGTAGGCCTCAGCGGCTCGGTCGAGCTCGCCGCGTTCGCGATACATCATGCCCATCATCGCCAGGCAATTGCACTCGCGCTTGGGGTCGCGCGACGCGATTTCAAACTCGCGCGCCGCGTCCGCGAGCAAACCCATCTCCTTGTAGGCGACGCCCAGATCGTAGTGCGTGGCACTGTCGTTATCCGAGATCTGAGCCTTCACGCCCTGCTTGAACTTGGCGAACACCTCGTCGACGTCCACCTGCTCCACGGGCTCTTCGTCGAGCGAGCTGAGCAAGTCGGCATCGGCGTCGGCGTCGATGATCGGGCCGCCCCCCGCGAAGGTGCCGTCGGTGCTGAACTGGACGCGCAGCTCTTTGCCGCGTGCGCTCGGTACTTCGACAGAGATGCTCGGCTTGACCGCCGTGAGCGGTGGGATCTCGATCTTGGGGGCCATGGTGGCCTCCGTGATCTCGTCGTCGGCGTTCAACGGGTCGACACTGAGCCGCCCGACGTCCCGCGTCCCGCTCTCGGTGTTCAGCTTGGGCTCGAGCTGGGCGATCGCGCCGATCAGCTCCGCGTCCCCCGGATATTGATCCAGCCGATCCTTCAGGATCAGCGAAGCGTCCTGATACAGGCCCCGTGACGAGAAGAAGTCAGCCTCGTCGAGCGCAGCGCGGATGGAGTCGCGATGGGCGGGCGCCGACTTTTGACTCAGCGGCCCCGGTGCTGCCGAAGGTGTCGGGTGAGCTGCTTCCGGCAGCGTCGAGGCCGATCCGGGCGCGCCGTGCAACCCGGAATCGAGACTGAACTGAGGCAACGGCGCCTCGGGTGTCGGCGTCGCGAGCGCCGCCGGCGCGTCGCTCACAATCGAGATGTCCGCGTCATCCAGCTCGTAGGCGGGCAGCGGCTCGTCCGCGACGGCTGCAATCGGAGGGGGCGTGGGCGGCGTGGGCGGGCTCGGCGGCGCCGCCTTGGCATTGGCCACGGCGTTCGACAAACTGGGCCGCCCTGAAACGCGCGGCCTGAGCTCGAAGGGGGCTTCGTGCTCGCTCGGCGGCGGCGCATCCGCCCTGTCGGGAACGCCAACGCTGCGGCCCGGCACCGAACGACTGAGTGCTCGGCGTGCCTCAGCGCCCAGAGCCTCCAGCTCCTCGAGCAAGCGCAGCGCAGCGGGGTGGTTGGGCGCGAGATCGAGCAGCTGATGCAGCTCGGCTTCCGCAGCGGGTACGGACCCGCGACGGACATAGATGCGCGCGACAGCCAGGGCCTGTTCGATCGCACCTGTGCGGTCGCCCGCTTCGAGCAGCACTTGCTGGAGCGCCGCGCGCAGCTCGAGCGACTCCGGCGCGGCCACGAGCGCGTGTTTGAGCGCAGCGCTCGCCTTCGCGTAGAGCTTCAGACCGCGAAACGACTCGGCATCGACCAGCGCCTTGCGCAGAAACGCCGAAGCGGCCGGTTCGCGTTCGACGGGCGCCGCGGATCTGGAAGCGCGCACGGGCTCCGACGCTTGGCCGCGGGCCGGGGGTGCGGCAGAGCGTACTCGCAGCGATTCCGGGGCCGCCTCCACCACGTCATCCTCGAGAAACTCGATGTCGTCTTCGGAAAGCACCTCGGCGGGCATGCTGCTGCGCAGCGCCGGCGGGGGTGGCCTTTCCGAGGGCTGAATCCCGTGCATCGCGGCGAGCCCCCGCACCTGCTCATCATTGGGCGCGATCAGGGTGAGGTGCTGCAGGTAGCGATCGCGCACGTCCTGTTGCCCCGTCTCGGAGGCAATCCGCACCATTTCCTTGTAGACCTCGACGCCCTTGCCGGGCTGCCCGATCACGTCGAAGGCCTGAGCCAGCAAGATCAGCGTGTCGAGATCGCGAGGATCCGCCTCAAAGCACATCTGCAGCCGCGAGAGAGCGGCCAGGCCGGCATCGCGGTTGCGCTTGGCCAGGTAGAGCTCCGCCGCGACGCGCGCCACGCGCACCTCCTGGCGGAAATGCAGCATGCGCTCCAGCACCTTGAGTGCGTCATCCTGACGCCCCTGCTGTGTGAGCATCTGGGCTGCGCCCCAGAAATGCTCCATGGCCTCGTCAACCCGGCTGACGCGGCAGAGTGCTTCTGCCAGGCGCAAATACGGCAACGGGTTCGTGCGATCGAGCGCGACCATGCGCCGGATGATCTCGACCGCGTCGCGATCACGGCCCTGATCCTGGAAGCGGCGTGCGATGGTGTCGTAGGTCGCCAGCGCGTCGTTGGTCAGGCCGAGCTCGCCGTAGATCTGCGCGAGCTTGGGCAGGACGTGCCCGTATTGATCGGAGAGCTGCGGCGCGTGGCGCTCGATCAGCTCGCTTATCTGCTTGAGCACCGCGACCGCCTTGAGCGAGAAGCCGCGCCCGGAATAATAGAGCGCTACGCGGTCGTAGGTGGCGATGGCCTGCGGGTGGGCACCGATGCGCGACTGCAAGTCACCAATGCGCAGCAAAGTGCGCGCGTCATTCGGCTCGTGCTGAACGACCTTCTCGTACTCCGCGATCGCTCGATCGTACTTTCGCTTCTCGATGTACTTCTGAGCGGTCTGGAGTATTTTTTCGCGGTCGAACGCCAAATATTCGCCTCTCGGTACGCCTCGGTAATACGGCGCTACTGACTCGAATTTAGGACCTCGGGTCGGTCAGGGTCAAGCCACCTGGGTCTCCATCGCCCTGCATTTGGCTCCGCGTGGCCCCGCTGCACCGACACCCGGGAGCCGCCCACGACTCCCGCCGGGCCTGCGGACCTAGCCATATTCCTGCCTCCAAGTGCGCTCGATGCCGGATCCGGACAGGTCCAACCAGCCCGCGAGCGCCTCAGAAGGGTTTCAGAATCACGAACAGCGTCGCGGCCACGGCGGCGATGAGCAGGAGCAGCGCCAACACCCCGACCGGGCCCGGCGTGCTGCGCCGGCCGCTCACGACCGCCTTGGCGCGCGCGCCGATCACATGATGCAACACGATCACGATGACGGCAAACAGCAGCTTGCCGTGCATGTACTTCTTCGGGCCAGTGAGCAGGTCGAGGCTCGAGAGCAGACGCACGAACGCGGTCGTAAAGGAAACGACGAACGCGGGCATCGCCAACTTCCGATACAGCTCATAGGCAATCTGGGCATTGCCACGTCCGTCACCGGAACGTGACCCGAGCGCCAAGGCCACGCTCAAGATCGAGCCGATCCAGACCAGGTTCGCCGCAACATGGCTGGCGCGCAAAAGCTCGTACAGGGCACTGAGAGCGCTCATGTGACGAGACGCTACTGCCGCCGTGCCCATCTGGGCAAGCGGGGAGGGCGAGCGCGAGCGAAACGGGCGGAAGGCGGCGGGCAGGCGCTCCCCGGGCCGGAAACAGCGCGAGGGCCGTTCGGCGGCGGGGCGCGCGTTGCCAAGCGCCACAGGCCGTGATGTGATCTGGACATGACCCAGAGCAAGCTGTACCGCGCACCGTTCGGGCCGGGCGGCGCCGCCGGCATCGACGAAGCAGTCTGCCTCCGGCTGATCGATGCCGCCCTCGCCACCGGTGGTGATTACGCCGATCTGTTCTTCGAATACCGAGCCGCTGGCAGCTTGTTCTTCGAAGATGGCATCACCAAGAGCGCGAGCCGCGGCGTCTCCATGGGGCTCGGCGTGCGCGTGCGCAAAGGCGACGCCACGGGTTACGCCCACGTCGAAGATCTCGACTTCGACGCGATGTTGCGAGCCGCCAACACGGCGGCTCAAATCGCGCGCGGTGGGGGCAGCCGCCAGAGCTCCGTCGCCGTCGCTCAGCGCGCGCTTCCGCAACGCTACGAGCTCGAGCAGCTGACGCTGGACGCCGCGGGCACGGACAAGCGGCAACTGCTCGAACGCGCGAGCCGCGCCGCGCACGCCCACGATCCCAGCATCACGAAGGTAGAAGCGACGTTTGCAGAAGAAGTGCGCGAAATTCTGGTCTGCACCAGCCTCGGCCACTTCTGTCGCGACACTCAGCCGCTGATGCGCTTCGGCGTGCGTGCGCTGGCGGAGCGGAACGGGCGCCGCGAATCCGGACGCAGCGGCGGCGGTGGGCGCATGACGCTCGGCTATTTCGAGGGCAAGACACCCGAGCTACATGGCGCCGAGGCGGCGCGGCAGGCGTTGTGTCTGCTTGAGGCGCGGCCGGCACCGGCCGGGCAACTGACGGTGGTGTTGGCACCCGGGGACAGCGGCATTCTGCTGCACGAAGCCGTGGGCCACGGCCTGGAAGCGGACTTCAATCGCCGCAAGACCAGCAACTACAGCGGTCAGGTCGGTAACGAGGTCGCGAGCCCGCTCTGCAGCGTCGTGGACGACGCGACGTTCGCGCAATCGCGCGGCACGATCAACGTAGACGATGAGGGCAACCTGCCCGAACGCAGCGTGCTGATCGAGAACGGCGTGTTGCGCGGCTACATGCACGACCAACATACGGCGGCCCATTTCGGAACTCGGCCGACGGGGAACGGGCGTCGTGAAAGCTTTTCTTCCGTTCCCATGCCGCGCATGACCAACACAGTCTTGTTGGCCGGGCCTCACGACCCCGAAGAGATTCTCCGCAGCGTAAAACACGGCATCTTTGCGAAAGCGTTCGGCGGCGGGCAGGTCGACATCGCTAACGGCGACTTCGTTTTTTCGCTCACCGAGAGCTACCTGATCGAAGACGGAAAGCTCACGTCACCCCTCAAGGGGGCGAACTTGATTGGAAATGGTCCTGAAACGCTGCGTCGTGTAGTCATGTTGGGCAATGATGTGGCGCTGTCCGATGGAAGCTGGACCTGTGGCAAAGATGGCCAGAGCGTGCCCGTTGGGGTGGGCTGCCCAACCATGAAGCTTTCGAGCATCACTGTCGGTGGAACGGACATTGGCTGAACAAGGTACCAAGCGAGTCCCGTTCGTTGCAGTCGTAGGTCACGGCCCGTTGCTGGACCGAGAAGACGGCGCAAGTGCGGCCCTGCGGCAGCTCGGTGCGAGCGTGAGAACGCTCGACCTCTGGGACGATCCCGTAAACCTCTTCGAGGACGACCCGAACATGGAGGGCCGACCCCGCGCCCTCCTGTTCGAAGCGCTCGACCGGCCCGATCTCGCGATCGCGGCGCTCAGAGCCGTTCGCAAGGAACAGACGTTCGACAACGTCGGCGCGCTGATCGCCGTCACGGTCGGGCAGATGGCACGGGTCGATCCGTCGAGCGGGTTCGACGACTTCGTGCTGCACCCGTACGTGCCGGAAGAGCTGTACGCGCGCATCCGAGCGGTCGAATGGCGGCGCAGCGAGTTCGCTACCGAAGAGCGCCACAAAGTCGGTCCGATCGTCGTCGATCAGGCCTCCCACGAGGTCACCAAATTTGGCCAAGCGATCGCGCTCACCGCCAAGGAATTCGCCTTGCTCGTGTACTTGTGCGAGCGGCGCGGCAAGGTGCTCTCGCGTGATCACCTGCTCGCGCGGGTGTGGGGCAACCGTTACGACGGCGGGCCGCGTACGGTCGATATTCACGTGCGCCGGCTGCGCGCCAAGCTCGGCGACGCCCTGCCCTTGGAAACACTGCGCGGCTCGGGTTACAAGTTGCGCATGCCCGAAACGGAATCCGGAGAATCGAACGACTCCGACGTACCGGCAGAGTCGGACATCGACGACGAATGATCGTCGTTTCGGTGGGCTGCCCCGCCTCGATCGGGCCAGAAGTGTCGGTCGCGGCCGCGGCCAAGCTACGCGCGCCCTGCGTGCTGGTGGGCAGCGCGCTGGCGATTGAGCGCGCGGCCGAGTTGGTGGGCGTGTCTCGACGCCGACTCGAACCTTTCCTGGGGCAACCCGCCAAAGCAGGCCACCTCTCCGTGCTCGACGCCGGCCCTCTGCTCAGCGAGCGGGATCTCGATCCGAAGCGGCCCTCTCGCGCCGCCGGTCGCTCGCAATTGGCGGCGATCGACACGGCCTTCGACTTGGTGCGCTCGCGTCCAGGCGCCGCGCTGGTCACCGGCCCCGTCAGCAAAGCGCTGATCGCCCACTCGGGCGCGCCGGGCTCCCAACACTTCAAGGGCCACACGGAGTGGTTGCAGGAACGTGACGGCGCGAAGAGCGCCATCATGTGTTTCGCGTCTCCCCGCCTCACGACCAGCCTCGCCAGCACCCACCTGCCGCTCGCACGCGTGCCCAGCTGGCTTTCATCCGGCCACGTCAGTGAAGCCACGTTCCAGCTCGCGCGGTTCTTGATCAAGCTAGGCCACGAGCGACCCAAGATCGCGGTGTGCTCGCTCAACCCTCACGCGGGCGAAAGCGAGCTGCTTGGCGACGAAGAGCGCCGGGCGATCATCCCCGGCATCCGCAAGGCGCGGCAACGCCTGCGCGGCACCGCAGAGCTCATCGGTCCGATCGGCGCCGAGTCCGCCTACCGCCTCGCCCACGGCGGCAGCTTCGACGGCGTTGTCGCGATGTACCACGATCAGGCCACGATCCCGACCAAGCTCATCGCCTTCGGCGAAGCCGTCAACGTCACGCTCGGCCTGAGCTGCGTGCGCACCAGCGTCGATCACGGCACCGCTTACGACATCGCCTGGCAGGGCAAAGCCGACATCCGCGGCATGGTCGCCGCCCTGCGCCTCGCGCAGCGGCTGACCCGCGGCTGAGCTCTTCAGCCGGGTTCTGCAGCGCCCGCTTACCTGCAGGCCTAGGGCAAATTGAAGCTCCTGTGGAGCCGACCGGGATCGAACCGGTGACCTCCTGACTGCCAGTCAGGCGCTCTCCCAGCTGAGCTACGGCCCCAAAAGGGGCGCCGAGGCTCTCACGCAGCGCGCGTAAACGCGAGCGCTTTTTTCAGTAGAACGAGTGCAAATCGGGCTGCGCGATTCGCCGTCTATACAGATGGATTGCGAGCCTGGACCGACCACGTGACCGAATGCGCTACGGAGCTCCGCCTCCTTCACACGCTGCGTAACCAGAACACACGCAGAACTGAAGCTGAAGAAGCGCCCGCGCAGCGAGAGCGGGCCGCCTCAGAACGCGGCGATCAGGATAAACGCCACGAGAAACAGCCCCGCGCCGAGCGCCGACAGCCAGAGCGGAGTGGGCTGCTCATCGGCAGCGAGCGTCTCTTCCTCGGGCTCGCCGTGATGGCCAGCATGGGCGCCGTCGTGGTCGCCATGGTCGTCATGACCGTGGTCTGCTTGACCGTGGTCTGCTTGACTGTGGGCCGCGTGCCGGCGATCGGGGTCACTCACGGCGCGGGAGGCTACGGACCGGGGTCCGCCTCGTCAAGGGCCAGTCCGAGACCGGGCCCACCCCCGCAACGGCCCAGAGCGAACCCCAGGCAAGGCCGCGTCGCGTTACGAGCGGGTCTCACGGCCCAATGTCGGTCTGTAATTTGCCTAGGTGGACCGGCCAACTCTAGCTTCCATGCGTTACGCTCTGACCGTGGCCGCCTCAGCCGGCAGCTACCCCCGAGCTCGCCCGAGCTGACGGGATTATAGGACTCATGGCACAGCCCCAACAACGCTACCGCGTCATCGAGAAGATCGCCGCCGGAGGCATGGCGGAAGTCTATCGCGCGGAAAGCGCGGGGCTCGAAGGGTTCAAGAAGACGGTCGCGATCAAACGCGTTTTGCCGCACCTGTCTCAGAAAAAAGAATTCATCGGGATGTTTTTGGATGAGGCGCGGCTGAGCGCAAACCTCTCCCATTCCAACGTCGTCCAGGTGTTCGACATCGGCGTCGGCGACGACACGTATTTCATCGTGATGGAGTTCGTCGACGGGGCGAACCTCAAAAGCGTGATCGAGCACCGCAAGTTGATCGGGCGCCCCATCCCCATCGAGACGGCCTGCTTCATCACGCTCCGCACGTGTGAAGGGCTCGCCTACGCGCATGAAGCGCTGGACGCGCTGGGGCAGCCGCTCGGCGTCGTCCATCGCGACGTTTCACCGCCCAACGTGCTGATCACGCGCCACGGCGAAGTCAAAGTCGTGGACTTCGGGTTGGCCAAGGCGAACAGCCAGCTCGAATCCAGTGAACCGGGCATCATCAAGGGTAAGTTCAGCTACCTTTCCCCCGAGGCCGCGCTCGGCGAGAGCGTCGATCACCGCACCGACATCTTCGCTACCGGCATCATCCTGTGGGAGATGATCACCGGTGCCCGACTGTTCATGGGTGATTCGGACCTGGCCACGGTGCGCCAGGTGCAGGCCGCGCGTGTGCCCCCGCTGTCGCAATTTGTCAAAGACGTGCCTCAAGCGCTGGAACAGATTGTGGCCCGCTCGCTCGCTCGCGACCCGCAGGCGCGCTACCAGACCGCGCGCGATTTTGGACGAGACCTCAATCGTGTGCTGTTTCAGCTGGGGCGCCCGGTTTCGTCCTTTGACATCGGCAGCCTGGTGGGTGACGTGCGCGAGGAGCAGCGCCGCCAGCGGGGGGCTCGGCCCAAACAGCAAACGCTGATCGGCAACCTGATCCAGGATGCGATGATGAGCTTCACTTCGCTGCAGGGCGGCGCCACCGCGCAGGAGTCGGGTCTCGAAATGTCGCCTGAAGATCAGAGCGGCGTGGGCGCCATCCCGCTCAGCTTTGGCACGTTCGAAGGTTCACACGCCTCGCGCGCGCCGACGGCGGAGCCTTCGCAGGTGAATTTCGCGCCGTCAGGCGGCTATCCGGGCACCGCCTACGAGGCAGGTAACCTGGCCGCCCTCGAAGAAGATCACGGACCCGGCTCGTACCCCGGGGCGCGCTCGGGGCCCCCAGCACCGGCGTCCCGCCCCGGCTACGATCCAGCGGTGCTGACGCCCGGCCGCCCTCAATCGAGGCCGAGCCGCGACCCGAGGGCATTCGACCCGCGCTCGGCATCGGCGCTGCCTCCGACGCCGAGCCATGCGCCGATGAACCAGCGGTCGGCGGCACCACCGCCGCTCACACTGACATTCTGGGCCATCACCCTGGCTCTGATCCTGACAGGAGCGATGGTGGGCGCGTATCTGGCCGGCTTTTTCGACAAAGGCTGAGATCGAGGCCTCAGTCAATCAAACTGAGGCACGGGCCCAAGTCAGTCAACCGAGGCGCAGGCCTCGGCCAATTAGACCGAAGCCCGTGCTGAAGTGGAAATGGAGACTGCCCGATCAGCTGCCTTCGGCTTCCTCTTCGGCTTCCTCTTCGCCTTCGGCTCCGCCCTCGTCTCCGTCTTCGTCTTCGTCCGAATCGTCATCGGCTTCGTCCGAATCGACCTCGTCGAGTTCACCCTCCTCGCCGTCCGTTGGGCGCAACCCCTCGGCCTCGCGCTTGGCGCGATCGCTCGCGAGCCGCTGCAGCACAATCGGCTTCGGGCCGACGATGGCGCTCATGGTCCGGCCTTCCATCTGAGGCCGCTGCTCGGTGTTGGCGAGATCCGCCAGCTGCTCCACGAGCCAGTCGAGCTGCATCTGAGCGCGCTGGGGATGGGTGATCTCACGGCCGCGGAAACGAACCGTGAATTTGACCTTGTTGCCGGATTCGAGGAACCGGCGCGCCGATCGGACCTTGACCTGTAAGTCGTGGTCGTCGGTCTTCGGCCGTAACTTCACCTCTTTGAGCTCGACGACGGTCTGCTTGCGCTTCGCGTCGCTCGCCCGCTTTTTCTCCTCGTACTTGTAGCGGCCAAAATCCAAGATCTTGCAAACTGGCGGCATGCTCTTGGGGTTGACCTCGACCAAGTCGAGCCCGCGACCCTCAGCGGCCTTGAGCGCCTCTGAAGTCGGCATCACTCCCAGCTGCGACCCATCATCCAACACGACCCGCACCTCAGGTACCCGAATGCGGTGATTCACCCGGATCTGAGGGCCTCGCGAATCGCGATGCACCATGCGTCTACCCATCGCCATGTTTTGCTACTCTCGCTCCTTCTTCTGCGTGCAGCGCCGAAATGGCCGCTCACAATGATTCAGCCATAGGCCGAATCCAAAACTGTCGCTCGCCGCGGGCCGCTTCCCAGCGCCGGCCGCAGGCCGAGCCAAATCAAATATCCGGCGCGGGGCCGAACCCGGACCTCTCGCCACTCCCACCCCTTGCACGCGCGCCGCCATCTCGCTCAAAGCCGAAATTGCAGCGAGCCGACGCCGGAAACGGCGCCGTCCACTACCCGATGCTCAACATAGCACGCGAGGGCAGCCCTGCCTTCGGCAGCCGCTGCCTGTGCTGCGACACCCTCGAGGAAGGTGACGCTGCCGATGAGCGCACTGCCTTCAAAAAAAGCACTGCCTTCAAGAGCGGAGCCCCCCAAAGGGACGCCCCCGAAGAGAACGGTTCGAGCCACTCGCGTAGGCGCGGGCAGGATTGAACTGCCGACCCCTACCGTGTCAAGGTAGTGCTCTACCACTGAGCTACGCGCCTGGATCGTTGCACCGGACCCTCGACGTCTTAGGGTGCACGTCCGGGGGTGTCAAGCAAGCGAGTGCCCCTATAAATAACATCGGCTCGTGCTCCTCCCTTTCGAGGGCCCGCTGAACGTATTTTCACTGCGTCCGCGCGGCGGTCTCGCCCGTGGCGTCCCGCCCCGGCACACGGCCGGAGTGCCAACTTGCACGGCCAGGCCAAACCCGGTATAGGCCCGCCCCTCGGAGGTCTCTTGAATTTCGGGGTTTTTGCGTTCCAAGCCGTGCCCGACGCTCCCAGGCTCGAGGGCACATCCAGCACGAGTGCACCGGCCAGCGGCGACGCCGGCTCGGGCGCTTCGTCACCAGGCTTTAGCCTGCTCACACCACTGCTGATCTTGATCCCGTTCGTCGTGATCATGTTTCTGCAAAATCGTTCTCAGCAGAAGAAGCAGGAAACCGCCATCGCGTCACTCAAGAAGGGCGACCGAGTGTTGACCCAGAGTGGTCTGGTGGGGCGCCTCGTTTCGATCGAAGGTCGCTATGCCAAACTGGAGCTGCCGCCATCCGGCACCAAGGTGACGATCCTGCGTACCGGTCTCCTGGGCAGAGACACCGAGGAAGAGCCGAGCCCCCAAGCGAGCTCCGAAAAACCCAAACCGGTGAAGAGCGGAGACTAGACACCGCGTGGAACCCAATCTCATGATCGCCGCCGCGTTTGCGGCTTTTTGCGTGGCGACCGCCCTCGGCGGTTACTTGCGCCGTTCCAGCCGGGGCGCCTGGTGGCTCGCAGCGTTGATGGCCGGATGCGCCGCGCTCTCGGGCTACTACGACGCTTTCTGGGCCTGGATCTGCTTTGGTGTGCTTGCCGTTGCAGCGTTTGTGGCGGGCCTGAAGGTCGTCGACTCGAACTGGCGCGTGCGCTTCGGCGTGGTCATGGGCATCACCGTGCTCGCGGCTGTGTCGCTGTGGCCGTCGCTCGAGACGATGTCGAACGGATTGGTGCCGTGCCCGACCTACATCGAAGAGCACGTGAAGTTTCGCCTGGTGGCGGGGCTCGATCTGCGCGGAGGGCTACGCCTCGTCTACACTGTTGACGTCGACGAAGCCCTCGAGGACCGCCGCGACCGATTGTATGAAGACATGCAGACGGCGCTCGCGAAGCTGTTCGAGCTGCATTCCGGTGACGAGCGCCCGACGGATGAGGTGTTCACGAAGTTGCGAGAGAAGGTCGCGATCGAGCGCCCCACGGGTGACGCACGGGCGATCAAGCTGAGCATCAAGGACCCGGCGTTGGGCACCAAGATTGACGCGCCGTTCCTGCAGCAGTTCGGAACCGAGCTGACCTTCGTGCAGGGACAGGATCAGCTGAGCTATGCCTTCCGGCTGCGCAACGCGATTGAAACCCAAATCCGCGAAACCGCAGTCGCTCAGGCCAAGGAGATCATCCTGCGCCGGGTCGACGAGCTCGGCCTGCGCGAAGCCGCTGTCTCCACCCGCGATGAAGACATCATCGTGGAGGTGCCGGGTCAAGACGAAGCCGGTTTCAAGGAAATCCGCGACATCATCAGCCAGACGGCGCGCCTAGAGTTCAAGCTGCTCGACGACGAAGTCGATTTCTTCGGGCCGCTGCGCGTGAGCGCCGACAAGACCAGTTTGCCGGAGGGTATCGGTTTCCAGCAGGAATCCGTGAGCCTCGGCCTGGACCCGGAGGGCGAGCTGCGCCGCAAGACGGTGACCTACGCCTACCTGAATCGCGGCGAGAAGGAGACCTCCAAGGAGGCGCTCGATCGCTTCAAGGCCTGGGTCGAAACTCTGAGCCTCCCGCCCGATCGAGAGATCGGCTTCGAGCTGATGTACGAGACCGATCCGGTCACGCAGAAGTCGAGCGAGACCGGGTGGCGCACGTATCTGCTCAAGAGCCGCGCCGAGATCACCGGTGACCTGATTCGAGAAGCCTTCGCTCAGCCGGACACCAGCCAAAATAGCCTCGGCGGGTGGTACGTCGCGATTCGCTTCACCGACGCGGGCGGCAACACCTTCGAGCGCATCACCGGCGCCAACGTCAAACGTCGCTTCGCCATCATCCTGGACGGCCGCATCGAAAGCGCCCCGGTGATTCAGAGCCGGATTGCCGGCGGCAACGCCAGCATCACGCTCGGCTCGTCAGATCCGGAGAGCCAGCTGCGCGACGCGCGCAAGCTCGAGCTGGTGCTGAGGAGTGGCGCGCTGCCGGCGCCGATCACCCCCTCCAACGAACAACACATTGGTCCCTCGCTCGGCCGGGACTCGATTCAGCTCGGCGTGCGGGGCGCCCTGGTGGGCGGCATCATCGTGCTCGCGTTCATGATGCTCTACTACCGCCGCGCCGGGGTCATCGCGAACATCGCGGTCACGCTGAACGTGTTCTTGCTGCTCGCCATCCTGGCTTCGTTCGGCGCTTCGATGACGCTGCCGGGCATTGCCGGTCTGGCGCTCACGGTGGGTATGAGCGTCGACTCCAACGTGCTCATCAACGAACGCATCCGTGAGGAGTTGCGCGGGGGCCGTAGCCCACGCGCCGCGGTCGAGCTCGGTTACAGCAAGGCCTTGAGCGGTATCGTCGACGGCCAGCTCACCACATTGATCAGCGCCATCGTGCTCGCGCAGTTTGGCACCGGTCCAATCAAGGGCTTCGCCGTGACTCTGATGGTCGGCGTCGCCTGCAGCATCTTCACCGGCGTTATGGTAACGCGGTTGATGTTCGACGTCTGGGTGCGCGGCCTCGGCCGCACTGCCCGCCTCGACATGGGCTGATCGTACTGTTTCATTGAAGTTGGGGCCCCGGAGCCCCAACTTGCAAGAGACACGCTGGAGAGTTGGGGACCTCGCAGCCCCAACTCCAAGACAGGCACGCTGAGCTCCCGAGTTGGGGCGCCGGGGCCCCAACTCCAATTAACAAGACAGGCGCGCTGAGCTCCCGAGTTGGGGCGCCGGGCCCCCAACTCCAATAAAACAGCGGCTCAGCCGCCGAGCTTGCCGGAGGCAGACAGCTCGCGCAGATGCTGTGCGAACTCGGGACCGAACTCCGGATGGCGCAACATGTATTCGACGTTCGCTTTCATGAAGCGCAAGGGGTCACCCGTGGTGTGCCAGGTGCCTTCGATCGCGTGCACGAGCACGCGATCCGACTGGGACAGCTGGTGGATCGCCGGCGTCAGGTACAACTCCTCACCCGGGCCAACCTTGGCTGCTGCCAGCAGATCAACGACTTTGGGTGACAACACGAAGCGCCCGAGCTGCGCCAACGTGCTCGGCGCGCGCTCCGGATCGGGCTTTTCGACGACGGACTCGAGCTCGATCGGCTTTTTTCCAGGCTTCAGCGCGATCGCACCGTAGCGGTTGATCTCCGCCCTCGGTACATCCTGGGCCGCGACGACGGCAGCCGGCTCATACTTTTCATACAGCTCGCTGAGCTGGAGCACGCAGGGCTTCTCGGAGAGCACGAGGTCGTCTCCGAACATGTACGCGAACGGCTCGTTACCGATGAAACGCCGCGCCGCCAGGATGGGCGTGCCGTTGCCATACGGTAGCCGCGCCGTCTGCCGCACCAGCGCGAAGTTGGCGAGGCGCGACACCGCGCGTACGCGCTCTAGCAACTCCTCTTTCTTTTGCTCTGCGAGGTGAACCTCCAGCGCACGACTACTGTCAAAGTGATCAGCAATGGATTGCGTGCCTTCTCGCACGACCAGGATGATGTCTTCGATCCCGGAGGCCACAGCTTCCTCGACCAAATATTGAATCACTGGCTTGTCGACGATGGAGAGCAACTCCTTCGGAACAACCTTGGTCGCCGGCAGGAATCGGGTCCCATAGCCGGCAACGGCAATTACGGCCTTGCGGATCTTCACTCGCTCATTCCCTCCGAAAAAGTCCGTCCAAAAACGGGGCTCTGAAGTGTGCCGTTCACGTCTCGTTTGCGCAAGGCGGCAAAGTTCCCCATGGGTTGGCAGAGTGGGGCGGAATCGACATCGTCCACACCGCTGAGCTCTCGGGATTCGAAACACTCCGCGTAATCTTGGTGATCGTCGCGCTCGCAGCATCAGACACGATCCGCTTCGGAGCGCAGAAATCATGCTGGCCTGAATAGTTTGCGTGCCTGTGGCGCGCGGTCAGCAGCTCGCGGCGAATGCCCCTTGCGAGCCGAAGGAGCGTCGGACAGTATGCTCGAACGATGCTGCAACTTCGATCCCGGGCTACCCGGTCTCTTACGCGCACTGGGTCCGGCCGGAGCGCGTCCCACAACATAATTACTGCTCTGGGGCTCGCGCTCCCCACCTTGTTGCTCACGCAAGCCCTCACCTCCTGCGGTGACGACGGTGGCGCGGCGACGAGCTGCGTGCCCAACGCGTCGAAAGACTGCCCCGTGCCGGGTCAGGATTGCGACGGCAGTCAGACCTGCAACGCCGAAGGTACGGCATTTTCCACGTGCAGCTGTGAAGATGGCTCGGCCGGCAGCGGTGGTGCTGGCTCCGGCGCGGGCGGCAGCAGCCAAGCTAACGCGGGTGCCGCTGGCAACACGGGCCCGACGGACCAGATCCCGGAAGGCGTGGGCGAGCCCTGCGAGAGCGACTCGGACTGCCGCACCACAGAGGACGGCACCGCACTGCTCACCTGTATCACGTCCGCGTCGAACGACGCGTTCGGCATCGGCGGTCCACAAGGCGGGTACTGCAGCCTGCCGTGTGAAAGCAACGAGGAATGCCAGGCGGTGGATGAATTGGCGGGCTGCGCCAACCTACCGAATGGCGGTTATTGCATTGCCGTGTGTACGCCGGCTGCGGGCACCCTCAAGTGCGGCGCTGATCGCGCGCTGGCCTGCTTCCAGACCTCGGATGACCCGAACGCCCTCGGCGGGTGTTTCCCCATGTGCACCAGCGACGCCGCGTGCGGCGGCGGGCGCTTTTGCGACTTCAGTGACGCCGGGCTCGGCTTGTGCCGCGACCAAGCGCCTCAGGGCGGCGGCATCGGTGCACCGTGCACAACGGCGACGGAACTCACGGATTGTGCCTCCGGCATCTGCCTGACCATGTCCGCTAACATGGTGCCCGTGGGCACCTTCTGCAGCGCGAACTGTACATTCCTCTCCGGCAATGGCTGCGGCTACGACATCGCCCTCGGTGGAGTGGCGACTCCGGCGTCAGTGAAGCGTGACGCGGCCTGCATTCAATCCCGCTTCCGGGGTGGAGGCCCTGGGGACCTAGGCTATTGTTTCGAGATGTGTGATGTCGATGCGGACTGCACGCAAGAAACATGGGTGTGCAACCTGCTCAACAATGACCAGGCCGAGATGGCCGTCGGTCGGCTCGGCCAATGCGTGCCGCCCGGGTTGGCGGACAGCCCCGACGCCGGTCCGGGCTGATTCTCACGCTAACGGTCCTCCAGGACAACCGTCCTCGAGGACAACCCTTCTCAGGACAACAACTCCGGACACCCGCTCTCAGGACAGCCAGGTAAGCCAGTCGTGGTGACGGGAGTCCTTGCCCGTCACCGCGGCCATGTACCCGCGCTGCAAGCGCGCACCGAGCGTGTCTTTGCCGGTGCGAAACTCGACACCGTCGATCTCCCGAACAGGAGTTACCTCGGCGGCAGTACCGGTGAGAAAGATCTCCTCGGCGCGCATCATCTCTTCGCGCGTGAACGCCTTCACCGACGTCTTGACGCCCGCCTCTTCCGCGAGCTTCAGGATCGTGTCGCGCGTGATGCCGGGCACGATGGAAGACGCCTCGTCGTTGGTGCACAACAGGCCATCCCGGACGAAGAAGATGTTTTCGCCGGTGGCACTGGAGACGGTCCCGTCCTGGTTGAGCAGGATCGCGTCGTCGTATCCACGGTCGAGCGCCTCATGCGCTGCGAGCACGCTGTTGGCGTAGTGGCCGCTGGCCTTCGCCATCGTCGGCATCGCCGAGTGGTGAAACTTGCGCCACGAGGAGATCGTCACGCGCGCGCCATTTCTGAGAGCTTTTTCACCCAGAAACGTGCCGAGCTCCCGGGCTGCGATGAACACCGTGACCGCGCAGGACTGCTTTGGCTTGATGTCGATCGGCCCATAACCGAAAAACGCCAGCGGACGAATATACGCATTGTCGATGCCGTTCTGGCGCGTCACCTGCACGGCACCTGCCGCCAGGTCCTCGACCCCGTACGGGACGTGCATGCCATACAGCCGTGCCGAGCCGAGCAGGCGCCGCATATGCTCACGCAGGCGAAACAGCGCGGGCCCTCGCGAAGTGGGATAGACCCGAATTCCCTCGAACACCGCCGTCCCGTAGTGCAATGCGTTCGCGTAGTAGTGGACGCTCTGTTTTTCGGCCTTGCGGATCTCCCCGTCCCACCACAGAAATTGCGAGAGGGCCTGGCCTTTGGGGCGATGGGTGGGTATTGCCTCCTCGAGGGGTATATCCGCAAAGTTCGGCCACTCCATGGGGGGTTGCGAGTCGGTCATGGCACGACAGTCTAGCCCGCATTTCCGAGCAGCGCAGGCGCTCTTTTGTTTGTGCCTCGCCGCTTGTCGCCGCGAAGCGGGTCCGCACCTCGAGCGCGGCGACCGGCTGTTCGCGCTCGGGCAGCACAAGCAGGCGATCGTCGAGTACCAGGCCGCGCAAAACCTCGAGCCGAGCTCCCACGCCGAGCGCGGCTTGGGACTGTCTTATGAAGCGCTCGCCGCATTTGCGCCGGCAGAACGCCACTTGCTCGCCGCGCTCGACCGCAAACCGGACGACGTCGACGCGCGCGTCGCGCTCGCGCGAGTCAACACCCATTTTGGCCGCTACGAACGGGCCCGCTCGGAGCTGCTCGCTGCGCTCGACCGGGATCCGGACAGCTCCAGCGCCGCGCTGCTGCTCGGCGTCTATGCCGAAACGCGGGCGCAGGTCCAACAGGCTATCGACCTCATCGAGACACGCCTGGAACGCGGCCAGAAGCTCAACCCGTCGAGCAGCCACGAAGCGCAGCTCGTGCTGGCGGATCTGATGGCTCGCCTCAATCGGGGCGACGCAGCCGACAAGTTGCGCGAAGGCGTGCGCTACACACCCCTCGGCAACACCCTGCTCACGCTGGAGCTCGCTCGCGCCAGTGGGGACCGCGGTAACCACGAGCTCGCCCGCCGCTTGCTCTTGCCCTTGGTCGAGCGCCACCCCGGCGAAATCGACGCCTGGCAGGTGTTGGCCCAGGCCGCGCTCGAGCTCGGCCAGTTCGGGGAAGCGCGCAACGCCCTCGAGCATCTGGAGACGCGCGCGCGCGATCCAGAAGTACGGTTGCTCGAAGCGCGTCTCGGTCTCGCCAGCGGCCTCGAGACGCAACCCACCGCACAACTCCGGGCCCTGCTCGCGGACCTGCCACGCGACGACGAGACGCTGCGCGCGCGCGTCCGGCGCTTCCTGGCCCAGGCGCTGCGAGACCAACACCGGGTCACGGAAGCCGAAGCCGAGCTCGAGCTGTTGCTCAGCGAGCGCCCTGAAGACATCGAAGGCACTTTGGCCCTGTCAGAGCTGCGCCTGGACCGGCGCGAAAGCGCTCGCGCCATCGAGCTCCTGTCAAAGTTGACCGACAACCACGGCCGGCTCGGGCGCGCGTACCAGTTGCTCGGGCGAGCACAACTCGACGCCGGCCAACTCGACTCCGCCGAGCAGTCGTTTCGCCGCGTCTGGGAGCTCGCTCCTCACGAGCCCGAGGGGCGCTATTGGATCGCACTCACACTCGAACGCAAGAACCAGATCGACCAGGCGCGGCGCCTGCTCGAGGGCAATCTGAAACGTTTTCCGGAACACGCACCGAGCCTTCAAGCTCTGTTACGGCTGCTGGAACGGCACAACGGCACAAAAAGCGCCAAGAGCGTCATCCTCGCCCACGCCGAGCAACACCCCAAGTCCGCCGAGATCGCCTGCATCGAGGCAGACTGGCTCCTGTCCCATCAGGACGCCGAGCGCGCGCTCACGGCGTACCGCCGGGCGCTCGTGATTCAGCCGAGCTTTTATCCTGCGGTACTCGCGCTCAGCCGGTTCTATGCCCGCCACGGCAAGAGCAGCCTGGCTCACTCCGCCGTCGACGCAGCTCTCACGCACAACCCGAAGAGCTTGCCCTTGCTGCTTCTGGGCGCGCAGATCACGAGCGACTTCAAGCACTACGATCAGGCGCGAGAGTATTGTGAACGGGCCCTCGACGCCAATCCCGACCATCCCTTCGCTCTCGCGGAGCTCGGCCGTATCCAGGCCGAAGGTTTTCGCGATCTCGCACGGGCGGCGCAACTGGTCGAGAAGGCCTATTCGCTTGCGCCCGCACGAGCCGAGGTGCTCGACGCGCGCGGCTGGATCACGCACCTGCGTGGGGCCTCCGAACGCGCGCTGCCCTTCCTCGAGAAGGCCGTGGCGCAACGCCCGGACGAACCCAGGCTGATCTACCATCTCGGAGCGGCCCTGCTGGCAACCGGTCAGACCGCGGCGGCTAACGTGCAGCTAGCGCGGGTCTTGAGCCTCGATCCGCTTTTTCCTACAGCGAACGAGATCCGCACGCTGCTGGCACGACGCTAGAGGCGCCGGCACTAAGGCGCCGCGGTGCTTTCGCGCTTCTTTGCGTAAGCCGACAGTTCGCCATTGAGCGCCTGGATATTCGCTGGATCGGCCCACCTCCGATCGAAAGCGTTCCTCGCAGTCGCCTGGAGCACGAACTCGATCTCTTCGGGCGTCGCCTCCTGTCGAGGAATGTCGGAAGACGACTGCGTCTCAGTGCGCGAAAGCACGGGGCCTCCCGACACTTTCACCTCTTGAGCGAGCTTGACGACGATTCGCGTCATCTCCCCACGCGCGTCCACGACCTCGATTTCGTCCGCGTTGACAACCGACACGACGACTTGCACAGCCGCGCCGCGCCCGGCCACGAGCGTAGCCAGCCGCGCCTGCGCGGTGCTGCGAAAGTCCGCGGGCCACTGCAGCTGCTTCACAGAGACATCTCGGGGCAGCGGCCGCTCGTCAATCACCTGCAGCTCGAGGCTGGTGCAATCGACGTCCAGCTCAGGGTAGCGGAGCGGCTCATGCACCTCGCGTGGAACTCGACACGCCGGTGCGAGTCCGATCGCCAATATGCACAGCCCAAGTACGCCCAGGCCGAACTTACGCGGGCCGGGTTTATTCAGACCGCAACTCGCCATCACGCTAGTCAATGACAGAGGGCGTGGTGTCCGCGGGCAGGCACCCTGGTGCATCGATACACGCGGCCGTGGACGGCAGATCCTCACACGGCACAGCGGAACCGGTGCACCTCGAACCGAGCGTGCACTGCGAGTACAACTCACACTGGCTATCCTCGAGGTCTTCGCAGCGGAATGCCTCGAATTCCCCCGGGTAACACCGGCGCACCTGGGTGCAGCCTCGCGTCGTTCCGCACAGCTCGAACTCGATGCCCTCGCAGCCGGCGAGACCTTCACACGTACCGACGTAACGGCAGCCCAGCTGCAAGCACAAATCCGGGTCCCGCGTCAGCGAATCACACTGGATCGGATCGCCGTGACAGCCTTCGTACAGCTCGCAACCGAGGTTGCACTCGGAGGGTTCGCGATTCTCACACGCGACAGCCGTGCCGAGGCATGCCACTTCGGAATCATCACAGCCGTGCGCGAGCGGCAGTGCGACACCAGCCCAGAACAGTATTCGGAGACAGATCCTTGTCACGTTTGTAAGAGGACACTAGCCCGAGCCGCCGCCTCGAACAACCGCCACGAACTCGAGTAAAATCCGTTATGCTGAGTGGGACGTCGCGCGTGTCTGCACTTTTCCTGGTCACCGGCTTCGAGCCATTCGGAGAGCACGAGCGAAATTCGAGCTGGGAGGCTCTGGCTCTGCTGCGCCACAGCTGGCCCGGTGACATCGTCACGCGGCGCCTTCCGGTCGACTATCTGGCAGCGCATGAGCAGTTGCGGCGGGAACTCGACGCACTCGAGCCAGTGGCCGTATTGTGCACAGGGCTGGCCCAGGGCAGCGTCTTCCGCGTCGAACGTCGCGCGCGACGTCCACTGGCCCTCCCAGAAGAAGCCGGCACGACGGAAGCATTGGGGCGTTGGCCCTGGCAAGAGATGCACGCGGCACTGCAGTCTTCCGGCGTGCAGAGCGTCGACTCCGAGAATGCAGGACAATACGTCTGCGAGAGCACGTATTGGTCGCTGCTCAACCATTCAAGAGGGCAATACTCAGCGCCCTTTGCGGCATTTTTGCACGTACCCCCCGAATCACTCGAACACCCGATTGAACAGATTGCGCGCGCAATCGGCGCGGTGGTCGATAGCCGTTACCGCCACCTGTCCCAGTAGGTTCCGCCGAACCACCAAGGAAAATCGCCGCAGGGCATTGCGAGCCATTGACGACTTTTGATGGTGGGCGTCGGGCGAGGTCAGCCCGCTTCGGGCTCGAACGGGGGCGGCTTCGAGGTCGGTGCTGCCAGATTATGCAGTGGGACCTGAGCTCGAGATGTGTTAGCCAAAATTGTGATGGTGAGCACGTCGGTTCAACAACGTCTAGAGCCCAGCACGGCTCAACTTCTCGCGCGCCTGGAGAAGGACATTGCGTGGCTCAAGAGCCGCAGCTTGTGGAGCCACGCGCTCTACGAGCGTGGCGTACGTCGATTTCTCGCAGCTCAAGGCTCAACGAGCGGGCTCGCGGAGTTCGAACAAAGTCACGCCCCCAAGGTCAGCGTAAAAACCTGGAACGCGGCTGACGTTTTCGCCTGAGCTTTCGCAGGCGACTATCCTCGCGCACGAATGCCGCCCGTTCCGAGCAGGCGCAATCGCTTATAGAGGGCGATATTGAGACCACGTCTCTAGCCGTCCGGCGGGTGCGACAATACGGCAGCGCGAGTCGCGCAGATCGCAATACAAAACCCGCCGCCGCCAATGACAACTGCTCAAAAGCAATCCTCAACGAGACAGCTGACCACTTGCCGCTCGGGCGTAGTAGTGCCACCGCCACCGCCACCGAAGCGCAGAAGTGGATAATACGGGCGCGAGTCCATCAACAAAGATGGCCGCGCGCCGCGTTCAAAAGCCAGCCCGCGCCCGCACTGACCACGGAACCGCGGACGCACCAACGCCATTGAACCATTGTTCAATAAACAGGTCGCGAAACTCCGCAGAGCCAGATGCCCTGCGGACTCATTTCCGGACCCAATCTAAGCGTGGCACGAGGGCCCTCGAAAGAGCCCTCGTTATCTTGTATGGCTTTCGAAGCTCAGGCTGCGCTACCTGCGGCACCTGCGGCACCTGCGGCACCTGCGGCACCTGCGGCACCTGCGCTACCCGAAGCACCAGCCGAGCCACCGTCACCAGCGCCCGCGGAGCCGCCGTCACCAGCCGAGCCGGCGTTCGCGCCAGCCGAGCCGCCGTCACCAGCCGAGCCACCCGAGGCCCTGCCAGCCGAGCCACCCGAGGCCGCGCCAGCCGAGCCCGCGGAACCGGAACGGCCGCCATTGCCCCGACCCGCTGAACCCCCGGTGCCGTCGGTTTCGCCGTCGTCGCCGCACGCAGCAGCGAACGAGAGGGCCAACGCGCTCACAATTACCAAACCACGATGATTAAGACCGATACGTGCCATAGCGGCGTCATATACACGGAGGCGGCACAGTGCAAATCTTTCTGTCGCTAGAATGGAAGGAAGTTGGACCCGTTGATCCCGGCGCGAGAACCGAAGTTCGTCCGTGGCCCGTTTCTGCGCTTACTGGCTCTTGACAAGCGCTGGCAGCTAGCCTGCGCGGGCGCTCTCGTGCTGGGAATCGTGGTTGCGTCCAGTATTGGCCCGCTGGTCCGGTACGTCGCTACCGCGCGCGCTGCCGCGCTTGGACTCGAGCTCGCGATCGGCCGGGTACGTCCCGGCTGGTTCTCAGTGCAGCTGAAGGACTCCGACGTACGGCTGTCCGGGGTCTCCGCGGTGCAGATGCACCTCGACGCGATTCAGGTCGACGTCGGCCTGCTCCTCGGGCTCCAAGGTGTCGAGGTGCGCGGGGGAAACATCGCCCTCGCGGGGCCCGCGCCGGCGCTGGCCGATCAGCTGCGCGCCTGGCGCAGGGCGCGCAGCAGCGGTGATACGGCAGCCGAGCCGGGTCAAAGCCGCACCGCCCTGCGCGGCAGCGGGATAACAGTCGAGTGGAACGACTTTGAAGTCGGAACCCCCGCGCAGAAGGTCTCGGGGATTCGTTTCGAACGCACGGGCGGCGTCTCCAGCGCTGGCTTTGACGCGGCGGAGCTCGAAACCAGCGCCGGACGGCTCACGGTGCACGCCGCCAAGGCGCAATTCGACGCCAAGACCAGTGCACTGCGCGCCATCGAGGTGGAGCGCGTGATCGGCCGCCTCGAGCTGACGGTGGCGAAGGAGGATCCGTCCGCCGCGCCGGATACCCTGGCCGAGCCGCCGCGCGCGAGTGCTGCGACGGCTACGGACACCGACCCGAGCGAGCCGAAATCCCCGAGCCCTAACGCGCCGCCTTCGGCCCTCGAGCGTTGGATCGCGCCATTCGCCGCGGGCAACTGGGCTACACGCCGCGATCAGCTGGCCTATCTCGGGCGAGTTTCGTCGGAGCTCTTTGAAGACGGCGCGAGTGTCTCCGTAGGGCATCTGCGGCTCGAGATCGCGCGGGGCAAAGATGTATTGAACATTGGGCCAGCGCCGCTCCGGCTCGAAAGGCAGAGTCAGCAGCTGATCGCTTCATTTACGTCTCCTCGTGATGAGAAGGGGCAGGAGCTCGCTGTAACCCTACGCCTGCCCTTGGGCAGCGGAACCCTCGAGCTGAACCTCGACGGCGGGCCCGTTGATCTGGAAACACTGGGCGTGCGCGAAGGCGACTTCGGCTTGTTGGGCGTAGACCGAAGCGAGCTCACCTTGGCCACGCTGCTCTCGCTCTCGCCCGAGGGCTTGCTCGGGCTTTCCGCGTCCGGAGAGCTCGCGCACCTGTCTCTCGAGCATCCCGCCCTCGCGCCCGAACCCCTCAGCGATGTCCATCTCAACTGGGGTGGTCAGGTTCGCTTCGACCTCGCTCAGCGCAAGCTGCTGATCCAGGATGGCGTGTTGGGCCTGGAACGAGTTCGGGTTCTGCTGGACGCGGAGCTCGAAGCGTCGGAGACGGATCTGCGCGCGGCGTTCAGCGTTCGAATTCCCAAGACCCCCTGCCAGGATCTGCTCCAGGCGGCGCCCCGAGCTCTCTTGCCGCAGCTCGAAGGCCTGGAGTTGGGCGGCACGTTCGCGCTCGACTCGCGCGTTCGGTTCGACACGAAGGCGCCGAAAGAGCCCGAAGTCGAGTGGAACTTCGAGAACCGCTGCCAGGTGAAACAGACGCCGGCCGTGATCGATCCCGATCGCTTCCGTGAACCCTTCCAGCACTCGATCATGGATGCGGGGGGCAGCGTCATGGAGATGTCGACCGGGCCGACCACCGAACAGTGGGTGCCATTTGGTGAAATTCCGAAGGCCATGGAGACCGCCCTGATCGTCTGCGAAGACTCGCGCTTCTTCGCGCATGACGGCTTCGACAATAAAGCCATTCGAGATTCGATCATCGACAACTTGCGGGCGGGTCGCTTCGTGCGGGGCGCCAGCACGCTCTCGATGCAGCTGGCCAAAAATCTCTACCTTGGCCGCGAAAAGACGCTATCCCGGAAGTTGCAGGAAGCTGCCTTCACCCTGTTGCTCGAAGAGCGCCTGAATAAGCAAGAGATCTTGGAGCTCTATCTCAACGTGGTCGAATTCGCGCCGGGCGTTTACGGTATCCGCAACGCGGCCCGGCACTACTTCAACGCACACCCGGGCGAGCTTTCGGTTGGGCAGGCGCTCTTCCTCGGTTCGATCCTGCCCAGCCCCAAGGCCAACCATTTCGGGCCTGACAAAGCGCTACGTCCGCGCTGGGCGCAACACCTGCAATACCTGATGCGCATCGCCCACAAGATCAAACGCATCACGGATGAGGAGCTCGCTGCAGGACTGAACGAGCGCATCATCTTTGGCGAGCCTCATCCAACCTCGGACAGCGAGTTCCTGTTCGGCACTCCGCTGTACGAGGGCGAAGGAGGCTGACCGCTCGCAGCGGAGCTACTTTTCGCCGCGTGCCCGCAGCGCCTGGAAGAACCGCTGCAAGAGCTCGACGCTCTCGCGTGCGCCGCAGCCCTTGCTGAAGGCGAACCGATGATTTTGCCGGGTGTCGCTGGCGAGTGCGTACAGCGACTCGATCGCCCCGGCTTTCGGATCGCTGGCGCCGTACACCAAGCGCCCGAGGCGAGCGTTAATCATCGCCCCTGCGCACATCGCGCACGGTTCGAGCGTGACGAACAACGTGCAGTCGTCCAATCGCCAATGGCCACGGCTTTGCGCGGCCGCTCGCAGCGCCAATATCTCGGCGTGCGCCGTCGGGTCCGCGTCGAGCTCGCGGCGATTGTGGGCCCGTGCGAGCAGCTGCCCGCTGGCATCCACGATCACGGAGCCCACGGGTACGTCACCGTGAAGCTGCGCGGCAAGCGCTTCCGCGAGGGCCTCCCCCATCCATTCGAGGTCTCGTTCCTCGGTCAGCAGGATCGCCATCGAGTCACCGTGAGTTTCAGAGCCAGGGGCTGAGCTGAGCCGCAAATGGCCGACGCGCGCGAAGCTCGCGCGCGACGAGCCCAACGTTCCCGAGCGCGGCAAGCAGCGCAAAGCAAACGCCGACGCTGGCGAACCCTTCGCCGATCCAGGCCCAGAAATCGCCCTGCTCGACCAGCCAGCGAAAGCCTTGGCTCGATACCACGCCGGCGACGGCGATAGGCACGCCCACACGCGCGCTGATGCGACCCCAATCTCGACTGGACAGGTGCGAGCAGGTCAGACGCAAACCCAGCAATCCGAGCACGAGCAACGTGTACTTCAGCAGCGAAAGCACCGCAAACAATGCCTTTCCAGCGTGGGCAGGCGAGAGCTGCAGAGCGGAGACGTGCGCCGACGCGAGCTGGGTCTCGGCGACGCTCGCATCACCGCCCAGGAAGGCCACCGCGCACAACCCGCACGTGGAGCACAGGTAGATCCAGCCGAGCAGGCCGTCACCGAAGCCGCCCTCGGGCGCCCCAGCTGCCGCAGCGCTCGGCGGCTGCCCCGAAGCGCCCGCGGCTCGCGGCAGAGCGCTCAACCACAGCGCCACGAACGACAACGTCATGCCCGGATCTGCAAAGGCGTTCCACGACCACGGCCAGGGCCCCTGTCCTCGCACCATGTCCTCGACGCGCAAACCGCTCTGGAAGGCGATGCCGAGCAGCGCAATCCACGCCGGAATGGCCATCAGCAGCTGGTTTGCGCAGGTGCGCAGACCGAGCAGGAGGGACCAGTTCCCCGAGCGGCCGCGTGCCCGCAAAAGCCGAGTCAGGCTGAGCAAGATCGCAGAGCCCGACATGACCGCCAGCAAACCCAGACCCACGTCGACGGGCGCACGCCTCAGCACCGGCGAGAACAAAGCAGCGCCCACCCCGAGCCAAACGCCGATGCCGAGCACCCCACCCAGGCCCAAGAGCAGCCGGGCACCGAACCGCGGGGCTCGAGCCTTTCCAAGAGCGCGGTTCGAGAGCGTGCGCTCGGCGCGCGCGCGAAGCTCGATCAGGCTTTCGGTGGCCCAACCCACCACCCGCATGAGCGGCGAAGCCCACGCCAATAGTCCCAGGCAAATCGCGCCAAACAGCGTCGAAACCCAGCTCAGGGTCGCGGGAGGCCGCGGGGAGAACCCATCGCTCTCGAGCGGGAGCTCGAGCTCCGTCGCGCCGCGCACCACGCCGAGCTCGATGTGGCGGCTCGGCGCCGGCACCAAGTCGCTCGGCTGCAGCACCGTGAGCTCGCCCGCGCGCACGATGCGATCGCCGGGTCTCACATCGGCATTGACGGCACGGCTGCCCGGCGCCACCTGGACCACGAGCAGCCCTCCGAGCGGCGACGGCGCGAGTTCGACGCCATAGAAGCCCTGAGCCCGCTCACCGAGCGACAGCGAGCGCTCTTCGGACGACGGGGCTTTGACCGCGGGGTACAGCTCGAGCACCGCCCCGTGCAGCGTGCCAGTCACCGGCGGCGCGCCAGGGATTCGGGCGGCGATGGCCACCTGCACATCGCCGCGGAAGGTCGCATGTGACGCGCTCTCGGCGTCTCCGCAGATGGACGTCTGCGCGGCGCGCGGCAGCTCGACGGACAGCTCACGTTGGGAATCAGTTCGAGCGGGCCAGGAGACGTCGAGCAGGGCGGGCGCAATCCCTGGCCGAAACACCTGCCCGCGCAGCGACACGGTGGCCGGATTGCCAAGGGCAAAGCCGTCCCCGAGGACTTGCACCACGTCGCCAAACTGCGCCTCCGCAGGGGAAACCGCGCTCACCTGCAAGAGCTCGGTGTTCGGTTGTTCCTGGCAGCCCCAGCCCGAGCAGGCGCTCATCAGCGCCCAGCCCAACGCGCCGAACGAGCGCGGGCGCGAGGCCAAGACGCGCCCACACAGGCGTTGATCGGGCCAAACCATGCTCCTCTGTTGGCTATACCCAGCAATTGCGCGGCTGGCACAACTATGTGACCTCGGAAGCCCGGAGCGCCGCTTTCCGAGCCGTGTTCTTGGCCCATTGCTGCGGCGCGGTGTAGCGCACCTGCAGTGCAACGGGAGGACAGCGTGAAGGCGAACGATCGAGAGATACTCCGAACTTCACGCTCGAATGAGCCGGCATCGAGCAGCGGATCGGTGGCGCCGGGTGAGCCGCGCTGGCGCGCGCTGATTGGCAGCATTCGCGCGCTGCGCATGGAGGCCAAACGCCTGGCCCCCGAGCGCAGCATCGGCCTTGCAGGCAATGCCGCCGCTCCCGAAAGCGCGATCCGCGTCGCCGAGCTCCGGCTCGGGCGGCGGCTGCCGCCGAGCTATCGAGAGTTCTTAGGCTTCAGCGACGGTTGGTCATCGTTCTTCGAGAGTGCGGATCTGCTCGGTACC
>JAYWEH010000811.1:0-6438 GCA_043780025.1 Deltaproteobacteria bacterium | reverse complement strand
GCGGCATGGACGTCCAGGGCTCTGCCTTTGAGCCGATGAGTGGGCTGACCCAATCGGCGACGAGCGTGATCGATTCCGCGTCCCGCCACGGCTGCGGCGCGAGCGGCAGCTCCACGGCGATGCCCACGAGCCCGCGCAGCGCGGGCGCCAACGACAGCAGCGCGGCGATGGCGAGCGCCGCCACGAGCGCGCGGTAATACGCGGCCGGCGAAGACTGCCGGCTGCGCCGGGCGAGCCGCACGAGCAGCGGCAGCGCGGCCCACCCGAGCAACGCGCCCACGCCGAGCTGCCGGGCAACCTCGGTCAACACCTCTTCAGTCAGCATTGCTTCAGCCAGCATTGCCCTTCCCTTTCTTGCCGGGTGCGCGCGCGCTGCCCAGCCGCGAATCGATCAGCCCGCGCAGGCGCTCGAGGTCCGCCTTGGACCACTTCTCTTCCTCGAGCAGCCCGACGACGAGCTCTTCCGACTGACCGCCGAACAGGCGATCGACCAGATCCCTCACGTGGTGGCGCCGGGCGTTGCCCGCCTGCACGAGCGGCTTGTAGACGTGCGCGCGGCCGCCGTCCGGATGCGCCTCATGCAACGCATAGCCCTTCTTTTCCAGGATGCGCAGCACGGTGAGCACGCTCGTGTAGGCGCTGCTGCGCGGCAGGGCCGCCACCACCTCGTGCACGGTGGCCCCGCCGGTGTGCCAGAGCACGGCCATGATCTCCGACTCGACCCGGGTCAGGATCGGCGGCTCGTCGTCAGGTTGGGCCATTACTAATACTTTAGTACTATATCATTAGTAAGTCAAACCCCTCCGCCCTCGAAACCAGGCCGCCAAGCGGGCGCTGGGCGGAGCACCTCCCGAACCGCATAAGCAGTTTGGAATATGCCGTTTGACAGCGTGCCGCGACGGCTTCGCAGCGGGCCCAGCCACGAGTTAAGGGCTGTGAGCGGCAGCCGTGGCCTACCGCGGCGCGGCGGCAGGAGCGCGGCGGCGACGGCCTCGACGACGAAACGGATTCTGCGTAAACCCCTGCCCGAGTCGCGCGACGGCAAGGAGGTGAAGCTGCGGCTCGCGGTGCTCGAGCGCCTGGAGACAGTGGGCTTCGAGCTCCGCGCAGCCGAGCCGGCACCGGGACAGACACATATCGTGATGGCGCCCTCGAGCTGCTTCGTGTCGCTCGTGGTCGATCCGATCCACTTCACGTTCGAGACGGAGACGGGCAAGCTGGTGCGCCTCGAAGCCCGTGTGCCGCCGAAGCTGCGGGACGGCGACGGCTGGCAGGATTTTGACGCGCGCGTGGAGTACCGTTTCGTGGCTAATGCGTATCGTTGAGGTGGAGCCCGCTCTGGGGTCATTTCGGAGACCTTTCAATCGGCACACTCCACACCGCGCGCCAGATCCTCGAAAATGACGCTACAGGCCCCCTTCCCGGTCGGCAGTAAGGTCGGGATTCGCTCGCTCGTTTGACGCGCGTGGCCTTCTAGTGCCATAGCTCGCGCGTGAGCGATCAGCGGTTTCCCGTTACCGTACTCGTCAAACGCACCGATGGTGAGACCGAATCCGTTCGCGTCGGCACCGCCGTGCGCGCTGGCAATGGCTTCCAGCTGAGCCTGGGCGAACTCTCGATAGGCCTCGTCGCTGACGCGGCGCCGGCTCGTGGCTCTCGTGAAGCTGCCCCCTCCGGCGGCGACCGCGGGTTGGTGTTCCCTCCGTATGGGCGCAGCAAGGGTGCACCGATCGCGGGCGCTTCGGTACAAGACCTCGAATACTACATCTCGGGTAGCCGTCGCTCGCTCGATGACCCTTCCAAATCCCGTTGGCACGACAAGGAGCGCACGTTGCTGGCTGCCATGGAAGCTGAACTCGCGCGCCAGCGTGGCGGTGGCGGTGGTGACGGTGGCAATGACTTTTCGCCGCCGGACGAGTACGACGCCCCGCCGGACGAAGACATTCCGTTCTGAGCGAGCGGGCGAACGCGCGCCCTGCCCGTATTGTTGCCCTTACTTGGGCGGGCGCCGGTTTTCGATCAGGCCGTACTCCTTCAAGCGGCGGTACAGCGTGGCGGAACCGATCTGAAGCTGTTCCGCGGTGTGAGTCTGGTTGCCACCGTTCAACTGCAGCGCCGCGATGATGTAGTCCTTCTCGATCTCGGCGAGCGGCCGCACCTGCCCGCTCATGACCACGGGACGGGGGATCGCTTGGCGCACCTCTTCCGGCAGATCTTCGAGCTCCAGGCGAGTGCCTCGTGTGAGCGCAACCGCGCGCTCCATGGCGTTTTCCAGCTCGCGCACGTTGCCGGGCCATTCGTAGCGCAACAGTTGGTCGGCCGCGCCCGGGGCCAGGCCCGAGATCTTGCGTTTCATGCGCAGGGCAGCGTCCGCGAGCAATACGCGCGCCAGCGGTAACACGTCATCTCTGCGCTCGCGCAGCGGCGGCACGTGCAGCTCGACGACCTTCAGTCGGTAGTAGAGATCTTGCCGAAACGCGCCGCCGGTGACGCCGTGCGCGAGGTTACGATTTGTCGCGGCCACGATGCGCACGTCGATGGGTCTGCTCTTGTTCTCGCCGACGCGTCGGATCTCGCGCTCCTGAAGTGCGCGGAGCAGCTTTACCTGCATGCCGGGCGAAACCTCGCCGACCTCGTCGAGCAGCAGTGTTCCGCCATTGGCCGCCTCGAACAGCCCCGGCCGATCCTGCGTGGCGCCGGTGAATGCGCCGCGCGCATGCCCGAACAGCTCGCTCTCCAACAGCGTCTCGGTGATGGCGCCGCAGTTGACCGCGATGAACGGCCTGGCCCGGCGCGTCGACTCATCGTGAACCAGCCGCGCGATCCGCTCCTTGCCGGCGCCGCTCTCGCCGGTGATGAGCACCGTGGAGTCCACCTTCGCCACTCGTCGCGCCAGATCCACGAGCTGCCGCATGAGAGGGCTGACGCTGACGATGCCGAGCGGCTCTTCGACACCCGGTGCCACACGGACCAGTGCTCGCTTGTGCTCGCGCAGCTTGCGCTCTGCCGCCTTCAACGTCTCGGTTACGCGCTGCAGCGAGACATCCAGACATTCCGCCAGGCGGTTGGGCTCGAAGAAGAATAGCTCGTCCGCGCGCTCCTCGCCCCACTCGTCGCGCGTGCGGCCGAATAGATGGCAGGCGGCGTCTCCACAGGCCGTGCAGCGATCCTCGAGCACGTAGATCTCCTTGCCCGAGCTGCGGCTGAGGTAACCGCTGGTCAGCCCGCAGATGGTCCAGCACACCGCCACGTCGCTGCGCCCGAAGTGCAAGAGGTGCTGCTCTGCCTCGTAGGAGGCGACGAGCATCGCTCCGCCTTTGGAGAGCGGACCTTCACTGCCGGCTTCGAGGCGGAAGAGCCCTTCGAGAGTATGAATGCGGGTGCCCGCGCGACACCAGTCGTCGTCGCTGTCCCACGTGAACTCCGCCCGCATGGCCTCGGCCATGCGCCAGCCGTGAGCAAAACCAAACTGCGTGAGCACGGTGCGAGCCGCCGTGAGCCCGAAGTTCTCGACCAGGTACTTGCGGAGCAAGCCCATTGCCACCGCATCGAGCAGCAGCGCCCGCTGCCCCGCGAAGCGGATCACGCCGCCTTCGGAGTCCAGCTCCAGCAGCTCTTCGTGATCCAAATCGTCCGCCCGCATCCGTCCGTCTCCTTCGAATTGAAGTAGGCACTACGTCATATTGATGGAGTACGCCAGCGCTCACCTTTGGCCCTGGCGCACAAATCGCGGTAATATTCAGATCTATCGTTGGCGCGGAAGCTGCTTAGTCACGCGCCGAGCGGCTGGGTCCACGCGGCCGGGGCTCAGCCGCTCGAAGCTATGCTCCGAGGCCAGGTCTCGTCAGTCAACAATTTGCAAATGCACATGAGCGCGCAATACGAGGATCCGGCCGAGCTCGGGGACCTGATCGCGGCTGCTTTCGACGAAGCCGCGCGTTTCAGCAACGACCCGCGCGAGGTCTCGCGCCTCGCCACTCAGGCCATCACTCACATGCTGGAGGGCGTGCGCAAAGCAGGCCCTGCGCATCCTGAGAACCCGGCTGCCCTCGGGCAAAATTTTCCCGCCGCCCAGAGCGTTGCGGCGAGCTTGCTGCACCTGGTGCCGGACGACGGCCCCCGCGTGCGCCTGCGGGGCCCCAGTCGCCTGCGCCTGATCCCTTGTAACTCAGCGTCGGAGCCTCGAGCCGAAGCATCCGTCGCGCTCCACAAAGACCACGTCATTCTGTGCGAGGCCGAAGGCCTCGCACTCATCGACAAATAGGAATCGAGACCATGTCAGCCAAAGAAATTCTTTACGATAGCGCGGCGCGAAACCAAATCGCGGCGGGGCTCGATACGCTAGCCAACGCGGTCAAAGTCACGCTAGGGCCTCGCGGCCGCAACGTCATCCTGGAAAGATCGTACGGCGCGCCCATCATCACCAAAGATGGTGTCACGGTCGCCAAGGAGATCGAGCTCGAGAACCATTTCGCCAACATGGGCGCGCAGATGGTCAAGGAGGTCGCCTCCAAGACCTCCGACGTCGCCGGCGACGGAACGACCACCGCGACCGTGCTCGCGCAAGCGATCTACGCCGAAGGCGTCAAGATGGTCACCGCCGGTGCCAGCCCCATGGACATCAAGCGCGGCATCGAAGCGGCCGTGGAAACGGTGGCCGCCGAGCTGAAGCGGCAATCCAAACCGACTCAGGGCAAGAACGAGATCGCCCAGGTGGGCATCATCAGCGCCAACGGGGACGAAACCATTGGCAACCTGATCGCCGAAGCCATGGAAAAGGTCGGCAAAGAAGGGGTCATCACCGTCGAAGAAGCCAAATCGATGGAGACGACCCTCGAGGTCGTCGATGGCATGCAATTCGACCGGGGCTATCTCTCGCCTTACTTCGTCACTGACACGGAGCGGCTGGAGGCGGTGCTCACCGATGCCTACATTCTAATCCACGACAAGAAGCTGTCGAACATGCAGGAGCTGTTGCCGCTGCTCGAACAGATCGCCAAATCGAGCAAGCCGCTCCTGGTCGTCTCCGAGGACATCGACGGTGAGGCTCTGGCCACGCTCGTGGTCAACAAGCTCCGCGGCACGCTCAACGTCTGCGCTGTCAAGGCGCCCGGCTTCGGCGACCGCCGTCGCGAGCTCTTGAAAGACATCGCGGTGCTCACCGGCGGCTCGGCCATCACCGAGGATCTCGGTCGCAAACTGGAGAGCCTCACGCTGACGGACCTCGGGCGCGCCAAGAGCGTGACGGTCAGCAAGGAAAACACGCTGATCATGGAAGGCCATGGCAAGAAGGCCGACGTGCAAGCGCGCGTGAAGCAGATCCGCACGCAGCTCGAGGAGACCACCTCCGACTACGACCGCGAGAAGCTGCAAGAACGGCTCGCGAAGTTGGCCGGCGGCGTCGCCGTGATCAAGGTCGGCGCGGCCACCGAGATCGAGCTGAAAGAGAAGAAGGCTCGCGTGGAGGACGCTCTGCACGCCACTCGCGCAGCGGTGGAAGAGGGTATCGTTCCCGGCGGTGGGGTGGCGCTCCTGCGCACCTTGCCGGCGCTGGAGAAGCTCGAGCGCCCGGGCGACGAGCAATTCGGCGTGAACATCATCCGACGCGCGATCGAGGAACCGCTGCGGCAGATGGCCAAGAACGCGGGCGTCGAAGGTGCCGTCGTGGTGGACGCGGTTCGCAAGGGCAAGGGTGCCTACGGCTACAACGTCGCCACGGCGAAGTACGAAGACCTCGTCGAAGCAGGCGTCATCGATCCGACCAAAGTCGTGCGCGTAGCCTTGCAGAACGCGGCGTCGGTGGCATCGCTCATGCTGACGACGGAGGCGATGATCGCCGAGCGACCGAAGCGTGACAAGGACACCCCCAGCGCCGGCCAACACGGCGGCATGGGCATGTAGCGAGGGTGTGGTGATCAGCCTGCGACGGGCCGGTGAGCGGTACCATGAACCGGGTCGCAAGCGCGACGTGTGGCATACCTTCCAATCGGGCCAACGAGGCCGCCAAGAGCCAACCGGCTTTGGCGACCTCGACCACCTCGATGAAGGCCGCCTGCGGCCCGGCGGCAGCGTTCCCCACGAGTCGGGGCACGACGCCGAGATCATCACCTATGTGCGAGACGGAGCCGTAGCCTACGAAAACTCGCTGGGCGGCTCGGCGAGCCTTCAAGCGGGGGAGTTCCAGCAACGCACCGTCGCGCGTGGAGTGCGCCACAGCGAAACGAACGTCTCCCGCGTCCACGGCGCACACGTGTTCCAGATCTGGCTACGCGCCCCCGAGGGCGCCGAAACGCGGCATGAACAGAAGCGCTTCAGCACAGCGGAGCGCCGGGGCATCTTGTGCGTGGTCGCGTCCCCCGACGGGAGGAAAGGCTCACTGCGCATCCACCAGGATGCCCTGATGCACGCCGCCGTGCTCGAGCCCGGGCAGCACGTCGT
>JAYWEH010000810.1:0-15373 GCA_043780025.1 Deltaproteobacteria bacterium | reverse complement strand
TGGGTACCGTGGCTGCATCTCGAATTCGTCGCTGGCTGTCCACAGCTAGCTTGTTCGCGCTCATCGCATGCGGCGGGGCGGAACGGTACGAGCTCGGGCAGACGCGTAGCAATCGAGAGCGGCGCCTCGAACCCGACGAGGGCTTCTACACGAGCAAAGAGGCCTTCATGGGGTTCTGGCTGGGGCAGGCAACGGATCCATTGGCTCTCGGAGCCGAACCGGGTGAGCCTGCCCCCATCTATGCATTTCCGTCGGGATCTTCGCAGATCGCGCTCGAAATCCGTGAGACGCCGGAGGGCGGGCTCGGGGGGATTTTGACGTTTGGGGACGGCGTGCCGCCACCCCCGGCGACGGATCCAGACGTGGGGTACCCGGAGGGCGTCAGTTATGAAGATCTGCTCGCCTATGATGACCCCGAGAGCGAACGCGGCGCGCTCTTCCTCCTCAACTACGATTACACGTTTCCGCCGTTCGAAGGGTTTCCGTACCCGATTGAATCTTCATTCGTCGAGTTGACGGACGTGCCTGACGGCGTGTTGCACATGATCTATTCGACCAGCAGCTTCCTCGATCCCTGGTGTGCGCTGCAGACGCCTGTGGCATGGCCGGACGACACCTATCATCCGCTGCCCTATGCGGCCACGGGCATGGAGTTCAAGGCGGACGGTCTAAATGACGCATGCGCCCTTTACGGCGAGCCGGACCTGAGCGCCTGCCCGGCGAACCTCGAAGAGCTCACACCGGATGACCACCTCGACGCCGTGATAGAATGCGTGGCCTCCGGCCCCATTATCGCAGAACTGAGCTGTGACAAGGTGTTTCTCAGCCAATTCTGCGATTGTGGTGACACGCAGTGCGCGGCGGTGGCGGAGGTCAAGAGTTTGACCTTGCGCGTTTTCGGTGGGGACATGGTGGGCGCATTTGACAACGCCTTGTTCAAGAATCCGCGCGGCCTGTCGACGCCCATCGGCCCTGTTCTGTTCCAGCGCGTCGCCGAATGACCCATTCGGGGCTAGCGCTATTTTTGCGTATCCCCGCCTACATGGCGCTGCCGGGGGCCTCGCGTTATAGTGCTGCGAAACGGTGTTGTTGCCGACCCGGGTTCGTCGTCTTAAGCAAGCGGGTTGCCTGGCGCTTGGCGCTGCGGTGATTCTGTCATGGGGTGCTTCCGCGTTGTCGCGCCGGGACGCCTTCTCGCTCGGCGAAGTGACGTCGCCCGCCTGCGCCGCGCCACCGGACGATCCGGCGCCCACATTCCCCGCTTATGCCGGACACCCCGACGATGGCCCGGCGCCCGCCATTCCCCTCTTGGGCGTCGAAAACCTCGACTACTACTACTCAAAACTCATGCTCACGGAGCTCGGCTCGAGCGGCGCGATCACGCGCGCGGGCCACTGGGGTGATTCGGTGATCGGCGGGGACGGCCTGACGGAGGCGGTCCGGCAACGCTTGCAGCGGCGTTTCGGTGACTCCGGCCACGGCTTCCACACGCTCGGGCGCTACAGCCGCTGGTACCAGCACCGAGGCATCCACTACAAGGAACGGACCGACTGGAACACGTGTCTGATCATCTTCAAGTGCCAGAGTGATCGGCGCTACGGTTACGGCGGCGTGACCAGTGCTTCACAGGGGCCGTCACTGAGCACGTGGCGCACGGTCGATGACGAAATCGGGCGCAACGTTTCGCGCTTCGAGCTCTGGTACCAGAAGCGGCCCGACGGGGGCGGCTTCGAGATCCGCGTGGATGGGCGGGTGGAGCGCACCGTCAATACTCGAGCCGCGGCCGTGAGCGACGACGTGGAGACCGTGTTGCTCGCTGACGGGCCACACACCATCGACGTCGCGGCGCGCGGAAATGGCGTCTCGCGCGGCTATGGTGTGGTGCTCGAACGAGATGTGCCGGGAGCCGTGTGGGACGAGCTGTCGTTGATCGGTAGCTTCACGCAGCGGCTCGATCATCAGGACGCGGAACACATCGCGGGCCAGGTGCGGCGCCGGGACGTGGATCTCCTCGTATTCATGTTTGGAGGCAACGACCTCGGACGCGAGCGCACGGACCTCAAGCACACCACGCTACCCTACGAAGAGGAGTACGCGCGCATGATCCGCAAGATGCGCGCGGGCAAGCCCGAAGCGTCTTGCATGATCGTCGCGATCATCGACCACGCCATCCGAGTCAATGGCGCGATCGTCAGTCGTCCCTTCGTGGCCCGTTTGGTGAACGCTCAAAGGGCCGTTGCAAAGGCCGAGGGCTGCGCGTTCTACGATACGCTCGCGATGCAGGGCGGGGACGGCGCCGTCGCGCGAGGCCGTCAGAGCAAGCCGCAGCTGGCGGCGCCCGACTTGCGACACCCGACCCGGGCAGGCCAGCAGCTGATTGGCTCGAACCTGTATGCCGCGTTGATGCACGGTTATGCCAACTATCGCCAGCGGCAAGCGGGGCAGCCGCTGCCCGCGTGGATCGCGGAGCGCGTGGCAGGGGCTCCGGTGGCACCACTGGCGCGGGAAACGCTGGCGCCAGGTGTACCACCGCTGCCACTCGGTTGGCCCTATTGAATCGCCGCCGGGCGGGCGTATCGTGTTGCGCGCCGAACGGGTCCGGCCGGGTGAGCCGATGCTCCGCTGCGCCCGCTAGGGTTAGCTTTTCTCGGCACCTTTCGTTCGAGCGCTTTGCACGAGTTCTGCACGAAGCTGGAGCAGGTTCTTCACGAGCGATGCCGGTGGTCCGAGTCAGACTGTGACTGAACTCCCCTCCCACGAAGGAGCAGGCCATGGCCTCTGCAGTCCGGATTGCGCTTATTTTTCTCGTTTTTTGTGTCGCCAGTATCGGCTGGGTCATTCTGGGCAACGTCACCGAGCAACGCTCTTCGGAGCAAAGCGCGGTGCTCGACGAGCGGGTCGGTGACCTGTGGGGGAAGCCCCAGATGCAGGCGCCACCTCAACTCACCCTGGAGTGGACCACGACGGAGAAGGTGCGTGACACCCGGCTCGAGAACGGCAGGCAGGTCGACATCGAGCGGCTCGAGTCCGTCGTGCACAGTGAGGTGACCGGCGTCGATGCGACGGACGTGGATGTCTCCCTGCGCTCCGACCTGCGGCGCAAAGGGCTGATGTGGTACTCGCTTTACGACGTGGGGTTTCGCGGGGCCTGGCGCTACAGGCACCGGCAGACGTTTCCCACGGATCTGGTGGTGGCGTTCGCCTTTCCGGATCCGAGCGGCGTCTACGACAACTTCAGTCTGATCGTGGACGGGACGAACATCGCGGCTACCGCAACGGCGGAGAACGGTCTGATGAAAGCCAAGGTGCCCGTACGTCCGGGCCAGGAGGTGCAGATCGCGGTCACCTACGATAGCCGCGGTCGCGACAGCTGGGCCTACGTGCCTGCGCAGGGCACCGCGGTACACAAGGACTTCACGCTCGACATGAAGACGGATTTTGCGGACATCGATTTTCCATCCGGCTCGCTCTCGCCGACGTCCAACGCGCGCGAGGGTGAAGGCTCCGCATTGACCTGGCGCTTCTCCCACCTCGTCACGGGTCAATCCATCGGCATGGTCACGCCGGCGCGGCTGCAGCCGGGAGAACTCGCGGGCCAGCTGGCGTTCTCTGCGCCGGTGTCGCTCGGGTTCTTCTTTGCGGTGATCTTCCTGCTCGCGACGCTGCGCCGCATCGAGATCCACCCCATGAACTACCTGCTGCTGGCGGGCGCCTTTTTCGCCTTCCATCTGCTGTTCGCGTACACGGCGGATCGGCTCACGGTGGAGCTCGCCTTCGTGCTCGCCAGCGCGGTCAGCGTCGCGCTCGTGGTGAGCTACTTGCGGCTCGTGGTGTCCAGTCGCTTCGCGTTCGTCGAAGCGGGCCTGGCGCAGCTCGTGTATTTGATTGGCTTCTCGCTGGCGCACTTCTGGGAGGGGCTCACCGGTCTCACCGTCACGGTGCTCGCCGTCGTCACGCTGTTTGCGGTGATGCAGCTCACCGGGCGGCTCAAATGGAGCGAGCTCCTGGCGAACCGAGCACCCGCGGCCTGATGGAATGGTGCGCGCCTGCTGGCGGTTGCTGGCGTGCCGGCAGCGCCCTACACCTCAGGCGAACGGCGCTGGATGTGCCACCGCTCTCGTGCTCGACGCCGAGTTCTGCATAGGCGAAGCGCGGTTGATCGCGTAGCGTTGCGCCCACCATGGCCAGCACGCTCGGTATGCAAGTCCTGTTCGCTGCATTGTCCGTCGTCACTCTGGCTGCTGCAGCGCTGGGCGCTCCAGCGCTGAAGCCGGGCGCGCTGAAGCCGGCGGCGCCGCGAGTGGCGCCGGGGTCACTCAAAATCGATCCCGCGCTACTTGCTCCGGGCAAGTTGCATGGGTTTGCCGACCTACACACGCACCCGATGAGCCACCTCGGGTTCGGCCGTAAGGCGATGCACGGCGCGCCGGACGTGGGCATCTTGCTGCCGGGGCAGACCGCGCGAGGCTGTGGCTCCGGCGATACCCGCCCGCGAAACATCGAGGAGGCCCTGGGAAACTGCAACGCGACGCATGGGGGCTGGGGTGCCGGGGACAACCCGTGCGGCGACCACTTGCGTGCCGGCGTCATCAACAACGCTCTCGACTCGCACTTTTGGCACATCGTTGGCGTCGAGCGGAACGCGCATAACGATCACCCGCATGCGGGGTATCCGGCGTTCGAACATTGGCCCCACCACAGCACGATCCTGCACCAGCAGATGTGGTGGGAGTGGATCAAACGCGCACACGAGGGTGGGTTGCGCGTGATCGTGGCGCTCACCGTCAACAACGAAACCCTGGCGGAAGTGCTCAACGGGGCCCGGCCGTACGACGACAAGTCGGTGGCCGACCTGCAGATCGACGAGACGGTGCGGATGGTCGAATCGCACCGTGACTTCATGGAAATCGCCCGCTCGGCGGCGGACGCCGAACGCATCGTGCGCGAGAATCGCCTGGCCGTGATCCTGGGCATGGAGATAGACAAGATCGGCAACTTTGGCCGAGCGGGTGTGCGCACCAACGAAGCGGCCGTCGTGGCCGAGATCCGGCGCTTGCACGGCAAGGGCATTCGCTATGTGTTCCCGATTCACCTGATCGACAACGCCTTTGGAGGTACGGCCGTCTACAAGATGCTCATGAACATGGCCAACCGGAACCAGAACGGAAGCTTCTATTCCGTGATGCACAGCCCGGATGCCAACGTGAGCTACCAGGCCAACTTCGTCAGCGGTGACCCCGGCGTCGACAGCGTCGCGTCGCATGGATTTTATGCATTGCTGGGCGCGTTCGGATTCCTTCCAGCGCCCTGCTTCGATATCACGAATGGGTGCTTGCCGGGGACCTGGAAATGTTGTGGCAGCTACTCCAAGACCATGAACATTCTCACGCCGACCTTTGACTTCGAGGCGTACAAGCGCATTCCGGTGGGTCACGTCAACTCCAAGGGCCTCACGCAGCTCGGTGAGGCGGCGGTTCGCGAGATGATGCGGCTCGGCATGTTGGTGGATGTCGATCACATGTCGGAGCTGGCGCTACGGAGAACGGTGGAGATGGCGGAGGGCGTGCGGGGCGGCTATCCGCTGGTGATGGGGCACAACGGGCTGCGCGAACGGGGTGGCAACGAGCGCGGGGCGCCGCGGGACGTCGTGAAGCGGATCGCCGCGCTCGGGGGCATGATGGGCGCGGGCACCGCGGAGGCGAATCCCGGCAACTTCATCATCAGCTACAAGAAGACGCTGGCGGCGCTGCGCGAGGGGGCTGGCACGGCGGGCCTCGGACTCGGCACGGACGCCAACGGCTTTGAACAACTACCCCATCGCGGTGCTGCGCACGGCGCCGAAAGCCGGGACCGCGTCGTGACGGTCCCCGGTGACGCCTGGAATCATCCGCCCGCGGCGCTCACTTGCGGGGTGGGTGAACAGATTGACGTGCGCTCCGCGCGCATCGGTTGCCTCGACATCCAGCGCAACGCCAACTTGACGCCGTTCGTCGCCTTGTCCTGCAACGGGCGTCAGAAGTGCAATTTCAAGGCGCCGACCCAGGGTGAATACCAGTCGCGTGGCGTGCAAGCCGCGACGCGCGACCACTGCACGCAGGCCATGGAAATTGTCCATCGTTGCTCGAAGGACCGACCGGCGGACGCCACCACGTCGGCGAACTTCTACGCGAGCTTCTTCCGCGATTCAGGCATCTCCACGAAGCAGCGCAAACCGAACGGAGGGGAGTGGGACTACATCGCGGACGGAGGCGTCAGCCACTACGGGCTCCTGCCGGAGTTCCTGCACGAGGTGAAGCAGAACGACGCAAGCGTCTACGCGGACGTGATGTCGTCGGCCGACGCTTTCGTGCAGATGTGGAAGAAGGCCGATACGGTCAAGTCGGCGGTTGGGGCCGGGCCCGCGCCCGGAACGTTTACCTACAGCTTCGAACCGGTGCGCGGCCTATGCCCCAACAAGCAGGCCGCGGGCGACGGTGAATTCAGCGGTCACGGGCCGCAGGTCAAAGGGCGTGTCGGATTGAGCATCGACCCGTCCGGTACCCGTCTCCAGGCTACGCTCGAGTTCAGCGCGCGGGAGACCACGGCGGATTGGTCCGAGGTGAAGGGAACCTGGACGGTCGACATCGGTGAACCGGCGCCGGCGGGTCTGCGTTACACGAGCATCACGGGGCCACGGATGGGCACCTTCGATCAGGTGCTGGTCGGTGGGGGGCGCAACGAGGTGTTCGAAGGCTGTGACGGCGGCGAACACTGGGTGCCGGTCAAGGCCGGGGCGGTGGACTTTGCGCGGCTCGTGGTGGTGGGCGACACCGGCGGAGGGGACATCAGCGGTGACGCAGATTGCAACTGCGATACGAGGATCGTGAGCCTGGAGATCTTGCCGGTGCGGCTCACCACCGCCAGGCGTTGAGGTCAGCGGAGCGCGTCGACACAGTGCTGGACTTGGCCGCGGTAACCCGGGCCGAACAGGTTGAGGTGTACGAGCAGCGGGTACAATTGATAAAGTGGGACCCGTTCCCGGTAACCGGCAGCGAGCGGGTACGCTTCAGCATACGCCGCAAATACGGTTTCGCTGAAACCGCCGAAGAGGCGCATCATAGCCAGGTCCATCTCGCGATGGCCTCCATACACCGCCGGGTCGATCAGCACCGGCTGCCCTAGCTCGTCGACGTGCAGATTGCCGCCCCAGAGATCGCCGTGCAGGCGGGCGGGTGGTTCGCTCGAGCCGACCCAGACCTCGAGCCGCGACAAGAGCCGGGTGAGCTGGCCGCCGAGTGAGGTATCCAGGAGCCCGCGCTGGCGAGCGCGTTCGACCAGCGGGAGCAAGCGGCGGTCTCGGTAGAATTCGGTCCAGTTGGAGCTGCTCTGGTTGGACTGTGCGAGTGAGCCCACGAAGTTGTCATGGTCGAGCCCGAACTCGGGCGCGCCAAAGCGATGCAGGGCTGCCAGGCCCTGGCCGAGGCGTGCGTCGAAGTCGCGGACCCGAGGCGCGCTCACGAGCAGCTCGAGCACGAGGAAGGCGCACTTGGCGTCGGCCGCCGTCGTAACCCCGAGCACCGCGGGAACGCGCAGGGCGCGGGCCTCGGCGAGCCAGCTGAGCCCGCTTGCCTCGGCTTCGAAAAACGACGCGGGGGCGGCGGAGTTGCTCTTGGCAAATACGCGGCGCCCGTCGGATAACGAGAGCTCATACGCCTCGTTGATGTCACCGCCCGGGAGCGAGCGCAGCCCCGACACGTCCGCTCCGAGCAGGCGGGCGATGGCGGCGCGCACGGCCCCGTTCACAGCCCGTGCTCGCGGCGCAGCTGTTCGAGCAGGCCTCGCCCCGCGGCCTCGCAGAGATCGAGCACGTGTTCGAAACCCTCGGGACCCCCGTGGTACGGATCGGGAACCTCTGAGGCGGCGGGGGACGCTGGATCGAAATCGCGAAATAGCCGTAGCTTGGCGCGCGCGGCGGCATCCGGCGCGAGCGCTGAGAGTGCCTCGAAATTGGCTCGATCCATCGCCAGCACATAGTCGAGCCCCTGCCAATCGGTTGCCGTGAACTGGCGCGCGCGGCTCGACAGGTCGACGCCGCGCGCGCGGGCAGCGGCGCGGGAACGGCGATCGGGCAGCTCCCCCCGGTGATAGTCCGCCGTGCCGGCGCTCTCCACCGAAACGTGCTGATCGAGGCCTGCCTGCTGGAGCAGGTGGCGCACTACACCTTCGGCCGTCGGAGAACGGCAGATGTTGCCGAGGCACACAAAGCAGATGGATACGCGGGGCCCTGATGGCTCAGCCATGCCCGGTAAGCTAGCATGCGAGCGGATTGAGAGCGCCGATTAGCCCATGCGTTTCTTCAAAACGCGGGCGGAACCGCGCCGAGCGCGAGGCAATAGAACCCGCCGGATCCGCCGCCACAGCCGACCCGGAAATCGTTGGCGGGAGCGCCCATGCCGCCATCGACATCGAGGCCCGGCTCGCAACCGTTGATCGTGTGATCCTGAATCCAGTGCGCGCCGAGCGCCGGCTGATTGCCAAAACCACCGCTCGCGCGCGGCCACGAATGGCCGACCGGAACCTGGCCGCCAATTCCGCCCAGATTCGCTGGGGCGCCGTGGACGGTGTTGGAGGTCCAGTCCTCGCAGGTCGCGATGCGCCCGGAGACACCGTCCGAGAATAGACGGCCGCACGAGTCCGAGCCTGTGAGCGTGTCGTGGTTGTCCTGCCCTGGCATGCGCGCATTTTCGCCGTTCTCGTCGGTGAACATGTCTCCGAGCTGCGGCTCCGCAGCGCTCGGACGCCCATCTTCATCCGGCAGCAGGCCGGCAAGGTCGCGGGCGAGCAGGCGCCCATTGTAGTCGTACCAGGGACCTTGGCCGATGCGCCCCAGGGCGTCGACGCGTTCTCCCGCAACGGTGCCGGACGAGCTCGAGAACGCACGCCAGACCTTGCTGTCCCCCGGACTCGAGCGCTGGGCCAGTTGGCTGCAGATCTCGTCTGCTCCCGCCAAGCCGCCGAAGCCTGGCTGGCAACGAAGAAGCTGCTGCTGGCATAGCGGCTGGTCGCTTCGGGGGGCGGGCGAACCGCCCCTGCTTGCGACCGGCGAGCGCGAGATTACGCCTGGGACTGACGGCCCTGACCGCGACCACCACCCGCGCGCCGGGGCTGCGTGAACGAGCGGCGCTGTGGTCCGCGATTACCACCTCTCGATGCGTTGGGACGCGAGCGCTGCTGCTCTGGCGCGGGAGCGCCCGCAGTTGCGGGATAAGGGTGCTCGGATACGACCGACAGCCGTTTGCCGGTAAGCCGTTCGATGTCGGTCAGGCTCGAGCGCTCTTCCGCGTCACAGAGCGAGATGGCCGTGCCACCTTTTCCGGCTCGGCCGGTACGCCCGATGCGATGCACGTAAGTTTCGGGGACATTCGGCATGTCGAAGTTGATGACGTGTGTGACGTCATCCACGTCGAGGCCGCGGGCCGCGATGTCGGTCGCAACCAACACATGGATGTCACCGCTCTTGAAGCCGGTGAGCGCCCGCGTTCGCGCGTTCTGCGCCTTGTTGCCGTGAATGGCAGCGACCCGGCACCCCGCCTTGTCCAGATGCCGCGCCACGCGATCCGAACCGTGCTTGGTGCGCGTGAACACCACCACTCGCCGAAACTCCGCACCGCCGAGCAGGTGCAAGAGCAGGTGACGCTTGCTCTCCTTGTCCGTGAAGTACACGTCCTGGGTCACCGTTTCGACAGCGGATGAGACGCGATTTGCGGCCACCAACTTCGCGTTCTTGGTGAGCTTGCTGGCGAGCTCCACGATCGCGTCCGGCATCGTCGCGGAAAAGAACAAGGTCTGGCGCTTCGCGGGCAGCGCCCGCACGACCTTCTTCACGTCGTTGATGAAGCCCATGTCCAACATACGGTCCGCCTCATCCAGTACAAACAGCTGGATGCGATCGAGTTTGACGAACCCGCGCTGCATCAAGTCGAGCAAGCGCCCTGGCGTCGCCACGAGGATATCGAGACCCCGGCGTAGTTCGGCGATCTGGGACTTCTCGTTGACACCGCCAAACACCACCGCGTGATAGAGGTCGAGGTGGCGGCCGTACGTTTGGATGCTCTCCGCAATCTGCGCCGCGAGCTCGCGCGTCGGTGTGAGGATCAGCGTATGCAGCGAGGGCTCCTGGCTCGAAGCTGCGTGCGCGAGCTGCAATGCGGGCAATGCGAATGCGGCTGTCTTGCCCGTGCCCGTCTGGGCACATCCCATCACGTCCTGGCCATCCAATACGAGTGGGATGGTCAACTCTTGAATGGGTGTGGGCACCGTGTAGCCCGCGTCGGTGACTGCCCTGAGGAGCTCGGGCATCAACCCTAGATTTTTGAATTCCAATGCTTCTTCTTTAGTTCTCATGCCGGGAGATGTGCCGGTGCATGCCGGAGATCATCTTCGTAACTCGGGTTCCCGGCGTTGCGCCGGGGCGTTACCCGCGTTCCGGACCAATGACAATCCGTTTCGAGCAGCTTAGTCACAGCAGCGCCGAGAATCCAACAATCGGCCGCTCGGTTCTGAGTTTGCTGGCCGCAACGTTTCAGACAGGTGCGTCCTCGGTGATCCATGCGTCGCAATGGGGCGCCTACGAGTCGATCGGGGCTCGATGGCGCGGGCGTCGAGTCATGGCGCGCCTTCGGGTCTTACTTGCCGGCGCGTTTCTGGCCATTTTGAGCCGTCGAGGATTTGCCGGCGAGAGCACGCAACCAATACAGGGCTACCGCCTCCTGTCTTCGCAGGCCGCGTACGGGCTTGCGGCGGGTGGCTGCCAGAGCACGCGCCACGGCCTCGCACAGTTGACCCTCGCTATACTGTCGAATCACCGCCGGGTGGACGTACGACTTTCGGCAAATCGTCACGGTGTTGCCCAGTTCACCCGCGACCTGCTCCAGCGCCTGTTTGATCCGCTGCGCGCGTCGGACGCCGAACTGCAACCTTCGGTAGCGGCGAGCGCGTGCAGAGCCAAGAGCGTGCCAGCCCAGGTGCGGAAATCCTTCGCGCTGAAGGCTTCGCCCGTTACTTCGCGCAGGTAGTCGTTAACGTCGCCGGACGTGACGGCCGCGTGTCGCCCGTCCGGCTCGAGGTACTGAAATAGCCGTTGCCCCGGCACGTCCGGGCAGCTCTGAAGTATGCGTGCGAGCTTGGGATCGTCGAGCTGAAGCTCGTGCAGCTTGCCGCCCTTTTGCGCGTCGCCGAAGCGCGGGGAGCTGTTCGGCGAAATCGAGAACGTGCGCGTACTTGGCGGCTTCGCGCAGCTCACGAAAGCGGCTGTGGTACTTGTACTGTTTGCGCCCGCGGGCGTCGCGCCCGGTGGCCTGAATGTGAGCGTCGGGTGACGGGCTGATCCAGACGCGCGTCCAAGCGGGTGGAATGGCGAGCGTTCACGCGAGAAATATCGCGAGGGCGTTGGATTTGACGGCCGCTTGCATCGAAGTAGGCGAAGCCGTCGCCCCGTTTCCTGCGAGTCCAGCCGGGCGCGCCGTCCCCTTCGTAGCGGAGCCCGGCACGGCGCGCGGCGCGATAGGGGTCGCGCAGTAGAGTATTTAGCCTGCTGGGGTCACCCCGCCCAGCCATGCCGTTGCTATCCATCCTCGCTACGAGCAGGCTGAACTGGCGCCGTGCGTCGAGCCAGACCTCCGGCCGCAACGTGGATGCGGGAACATTTCGCGGCGTTTCGCCTCGCACATCGTCAGGTCCGTGCGGCCACAGCGAGGCAGCTTTGGATGCGGCAAGCGGCCTCGACGCGGCGCGATGCCGGTTGTGCTGAGGTGCAAACGCCGTTAGGCGTCGGATTCGAAGTGGCGCCGCCAGATGGGCCCGATGCTCGGGAGTGCGCCCACTGCCGCCGCGATCCTTTCGATGCGGGGAATATGCTGGGGCCGCCAAACGTCTTGCTGCGCCCACCGGCTGACGCTGGCGAGGTACACGTCGGTGAAGCAGAATCCGGAGGCGAGCAGCCAGGGGTCACCGGCGACCTGAGCTTCCAGAACGAGCCAGCGTTCGCGCCAGATGCCGCGGGCCAATTCTCGCACGGCGCAGACGGCTGACGCATCGGGGGCGAATCGTTCCGGGTAGTCGTTTATCTCGACGATCGGGTACAGCTCTGCGGCGACGAACATCAGCCAGCGCAGAGCTTGGGCTCGCTCAGGGCTTCCGGGCGCGGGAAGCAACCGCGCGGCGGGGTGCCGTTCGTCCAGCACAATCGCAATTGCCGCGCTTTCGGTGAGGATCTCGCCTTCGGGCGTCACGAGCGTCGGTAGCTTGCGTTGCGGATTGAGCCGCGCGTATTCCGCTTGGCGTTGCTCGCCGTCGCCGAGTGACACCGAGATCCATTCATAGGGGGCACCCGTCGCGGCCAGGGCCACCTCGACGATGCCGGCGCCGCTACCCCGTTCTCCGTAAAGTCGATAGGCCATGGCGGCAGAAAGCGCTTCCCTTCAGAACTGTGAATCGAGCCAGGCGCTGCGCTGCTCGAGCCAGTCCCGCATGACCTGGAGCTGGCCTTGCCACGTTGGCTCGCTCGGAATTTCGAAGAAGCTGTCACCGAGAACCTGCGCGACCGGCCAGCGTTCGAAGTCGCGCGCGGCCGCCGCGGTCAAGGGTTCCGCAAGCGTGCTGATGCGCTGAGCGAGCGCCGCGTCCGAAAGCACGCCTTGGCGGAGTTCTCGCCAGCGAACCGATACCTCCGCGAGGAAACTCGGGTCGACGCCGAGGACGCGATACCAGTCACTAGCTACTCGGCGGTCCTCGAATTGAAAGCCTTCTACTTCGAGGTTGGTGCCAAAACCCATCCCCAGAGTCAGATTGAAATCCCAGAGCGGCCCCGCCGCGAGCGGCTGATTGCGTTCCTTGTGGTAGAACGCACTGCGCGTATACGCGTCGAGATTGCGCGTGAGCTCGTTGATGATGAACACGTCCACAAATGAGCGTACGTCGATGAACTGACGAAATTGTTCGAAAGGGGACTCATGCAGGGCGTCGTGGAACGTCTGAACGTAGTCCGTCAACCACGCGGCTTGCTCCGGCGCCAATGGCTGGGGATCAACCACTTCGAGGTCGGTCCAGCATGTCCCCCCTGGTGCGCCAGCCATGGGCGGGCCAAACCCGCCGCCCCCGAGCGGCGCTGAGCCGCTGCACTCCAGAGTGGGCTCTTCCGACGCGGCCCAGTCGAACTTGAAGATGTAGCCGCCCGTTATCTGCACGTCACTCGTGTCGTTGGACTCGAGCTGCTCGAGATTCAGGCGATCCTTGTGGTTCTTGATCGTCTCGACGACCATGTAGATACCCTGATAGTCGATCGCCTGGAGCGGCCGATCCGCGAAGTTGAGGTATACCTCGGCAAACGCGTAGCGTGGAGCCGGAAGGCCCATGTCGCGGCCTAGTTCGTAAACGAAAGCGTTGCGGATCAGCGAGCGGTCAACGTAGGGCCCGATGAGCGCCCAGTCGGCCTCGGCAGGCATGCCCAAGAGGGGATGGTCCGCGTCTTCGGAGGCATTGTCCCAGAGCTCGACGCGGTAGGGCGCCTGTTCGAACGTGGCTGACGATTGACCCCGCAGGTGGTAGCCCCCTCGGCTCGCCAGGCGTGGGGGATCCGACAGCGCCGATTGACCCTGATTGGGCTCGAACACCATGAACGCCATATCCGCATAGACCTCGGTGTCTTCCGGCTTGCCGGTGCCGTAGCCGTCGATCAAGACGAGGGGTAGATCACTCGTGGCGTCCAAATTGCGAGCGATGTACAGCGCGGTGCCGAGCTGGCCCACAGGCGCTCCGTTGCTGAAGGCCTGGGCGCGCAGTTGGGTCGTTTCGTCGAGCGTGAGCGGTGCGGTATAGAGCGCGGAATTGGGCGCGGGAACGTTTCCATCCGTCGTATAGCGGAGCTCCACGGCGTCGAGCGCGCTGGCGAGCCCGACGGAGAGGGAGCCTTGAAACGTTCCGCTCGGTACAGAAAAGTCGACGTCGCCATCGAGCGGAGGTGTGCTGGGCAGGACCGGTGCAGGCGGCAGCTCGCTGACGTTGCCCGCCGTCGGAACCGGCGAAACGGAGGGATTGGGAGTGGGAGTGCCATTCGGAGCGGTGACGGTCCCCGCGCCGCCAGCGCCGGTTTCGCTGGAGATTTCGCCTCCTTTCGTCGGCGCCGAGGAAGACGAACAAGCTGCAATGTGGGCCATTGCACCGATCAGCACCAACCCGGTCGACAGGGACGTTCGCATGAAAGCCGCGAGCTTAACCGAGCAAAGGTTCGCTGTCACCCGAGCGTCATGCGTGCGCCGCGAGGATCTCGCCCGGTATGAAGGCGCCTGAAAGTCCCATCCGGTGGCTCGGAAAGGGACCGTGCAGCCCGCTTCAGGCCAAGGCGGATCGGTCGTTCAGCAGCTCGATGGGGAAACGACTGCATCGCTTGTTTGACGAGGCCTACAGCCTGGGAGGCCTCGTGGGGCGCATGCGTCTGGCTTCGTTGGCACACGTCACCTCCGTGGAAGCAGAGACCAGCCCCGACCGCCCTGAAGTGGTGCAGCGCGTCCAGGACGCGATGGTCGAGATTCGGAAGCAATTTTCAGCCGTGCGCGACGAACGGGCGCCGGCCTCCGTGATCCAGGCGCGGCCCGGCGACGAGCAGAGCCGCGTGCTACGCCGCCACCTCGAGACGTTTCTGGACATGATGTCGCAGCGCAGCCTGTTCATCGGTGACGCAAACGCCACGGTACGCCGCGTCAACGAAGCGGCCAGCAGCACGCTCGACATCGAGCGGGTGAGTGTCTGGTACACGAGCCCCACGAACACGAAGATCGTGTGCGCTGACCTGTTTGAACGCGCGCCAGAGCGCCACTCGAGCGGGACGGAGCTCTTGGCCAAGGACTATGCCCCTTACTTTCGAGCGTTGAGCGCGGAACGCACGATCGCCGCGCACGATGCTCACACGGACCCTCGCACGGCCTGTTTCTCGGAAGGGTACCTGAAGCCGCTGGGCATCAACTCGCTGTTGGACGTCCCCATCTGGGTGGGCGACGCGATGGTTGGGGTGATCTGCCACGAACACATCGGGCCGAAGCGCCAGTGGACCAAAGACGAAGAGACGTTCGCGTACCTGATGTCGAACTTCATCACGCTCGCCCTGGAGCGCGGTGGTTCGGATGCCGCGGCGCAGCCGGCGCGGCGGAGCCTGGCCAAAGCCGCGAGTTCCTGAAGCTCAGCTCCCGGGCGAGCTAGCGAACCCGCCTGGACAGTGGCAGTGCGATTCGGCCATGCTGGCGCCGATGGTACAGGAAGAAGCGCGGCTGCTCGTCGATTGCCAGAACCAGCTCGGCGAATGCGTGGTGTGGAACACCGACGACGAGCGTGTGTACTGGAC
>JAYWEH010000809.1:0-15413 GCA_043780025.1 Deltaproteobacteria bacterium | reverse complement strand
CGAGCCAACGAGCATTGCCGCGAGGCCTGACCTGGACCCGCGGGCGAAGCTCCGAAGAACGCGCCGCGCTGGTGCGACCCCAACTCGGCAGCGTGGCTTCCACCCGCGAAGTGCTCTACGAGCTGCTCGGCGTACTCGGATCCAAGGACCCGGCGGTGGCTTCTCCCGCGCGCAGCAACGCCCACAAATCGGGCGGCAAGGCGCTGTCGACCGAGAAAGCGGGCACCCGATCGTCACCCGCCCACGCTACATGACTCGCATGTAGCGCGTGCCGCCCGCTGAGCTCGGGTGATCCGCCGTAGTCGATGTCTCCCACGATGGGCCAGCCCGAAGCCGCCAGGTGCACACGCACTTGGTGCCGATACGCGCGTGGCGCCACCACCTCGAGCAGTGCCCAGCGGCCGTGACGTGAACGCGTGACGAAGCTCGAACGACAGATCTGCACGCCGCTCGGCTCGACTCCCTCCGAAGCGACGACTACGCGACCCGAGCCACTCGGATGCGGCATCAGCGGCCGTTCGATCACCCCGGAGTCGGGCACACCTCGCGCTTCGACGATGGCGAGATAGCGCTTGTCGAGGTGATGTTGCTCGAGCGCGCGGCGCAGGCAATCGAAGGCACTCGGCGTGCGCGCCGCCAGCACCAGACCGGAAGTGCGCGTGTCGAGCCGGTGCAACAGGCCCGGTTCTCGCGCGCGGTACCCCACGGCGGCCATCTCTGGAAAATGACCGAGCAACGCTGCGGCGAGACTGCCGGGCTCGCCATCGCCCAGCGGAGCCGTGGGCTGCCCCGCGGGCTTTTCGACCACCACCAGATCGTCCCGCACGAGCCGTAGCTCGAGCGCCGCGCCGGGCTCGGCCTCGGGCGACGCGCCCCACTGGGCAAACACTTCGACGACTGCGCCGGGGCTCACCCGGTGGGATTTTGAACTGCGCCGCCCATCGACGCGGACGTGGCCGCCGTCGAGCAACCAGCGAGCGCCACGCCGCCCGAGCGCTGCAGCGCGGCGCACCAGAAACTTGTCGAGCCGTTCGCCGGCTTCGTCTGCCCCGACCGTGTACGTTTGAAGAGCGTTCACCAGCTGCCCGACACGCCGAAACCGAGCAAACTGTCCCCCCAACCGAGGTGGGGTTGTACCTGCATCCGAGCGGGCGCGCTCGGCTCAGGCGGGGCCGTAGTGAGCCAGTAGCTCAACCCTGCGCCGGTGAGCGTGCCCACGACCACCGTCGACAACCACAACCGATCGCGCGTGGGGCTGGGATCCTGAGTCACCAGGATGGGGGTGCCGACGGCCGCGCCCGCCAGGCCCCCGAGCAGCGCGCTCAGATCGACGAACAAGAAATCCGTCGCCGAGGGCAGCTCGAACTGCGACGCCACCGCCCCGGCGCCCACCACCCCAACCAGCGCGCCGATGCCCATGCCGCGTTTGGGGCGCGCTTCAGCGTCGCCCTCGACGATGAGCTCGCTTAGACCGCCCAGGAGTAACCCGAGCACCGCCCCCGAATGTGTCATGGCCGCGCCGCCCGCATCCACATCGCCCAGCGCCAAGCCGGCGGTGGCCAGCGTCAAGCCACCAAACGCGCCAGCGATGCCGTACAGGTGCCGCGGCCCCGACTCGTCGTCGTCCGCCGGATCAACGAGCAGGAGCGTCGCAATGCCGGGCCAGACCATGCCGGCACCGAGGTACCAGGCGCGCGCCACGTCGATGTCCCACTCGTCCGCGACGATCATGGCGGAGCCGAGCCCGACGCCGGCGCCCAGCGCGGCCAGCGGATACGTCAGGCGCGCATCGTCCCGGCCCGACGTGCGCTGCAGTGAATAGCCCAGGTAGCCGCCGAGCGCCGCGGTGTGCAGCGCCAACACGGCGCGACCCTCCGAACGCGTGCTGGGCGCGAGCGGCACCGGCGTGAACGCAGCTTCTGGCCCCGCTTCGGGCGTGGAAAACCGCGGTTCGAGCAATTCACGCAACGAGCCCAGCGCGCGAACTTCGGCCTGCTCCACGGGGAAATGCTCGCGGCGTACCCAGAGCACGCCCGAGCCCGGGGACACCACCACGAGGCGCAGCGCGACCTCGGCGCCGTGCAAGCTGATCGTCGGTGCGACGACCCAGGCGTCTCGGGCCTTTTCCACCAGCATTTCCTCGCCGCCCCCCACTTCGCCTTCAGCGAGAGGCAGCACGGAAAGCCCGTAGTCCTGAACCGCTTCGCCGAACACCCCGTCGAGCGAGCGCGCGATGGCGGTGAGATCAACCGGCACACCTTCCGGTACCGCCTCCACCTCGACAGGGAAGACTCGCACGTCACGCGGGCCCGCCTGAGCCGAGCCCGGTGCCCCCCAGACGAGCAACACGACCGCTAGCGCGACGGCGGGACAACGACTCTGGAACTGCAACATGCGCACTCGAGACCGCCCGCTCAGAACATCACCGTGGCGCCGACCCATGCGTCTATCGTACTCGCCGTATCCACAAAGAAACGCCGCCCTGGCACGTCGACTTCGGGATGGTACGTCGGGTCCGGCGCGCCGATCACCTGCGCATTGCCGGCCTCCCCGCGCACGCACGGCCCCGCGCTCGCGCTGTCGGCGGCGCGCTCGCCGTCACAGGCCTGGCCCGAGGTCAACCAATGGCGCTCCGTCAACGACAACGCGCCGCCCGCGTCGAAATGCACGTATTGACCCGCTTGCCAGCGCGCGGTGACGCGCAACGCATAAGCGCCGTGGCCCTGGATCTCGGTCAGACCGGTGGGGAACACGCGCTCCGAGTCCGGATCGATCACGCTGGGGAAAGCCGCTTGGCTCGCGGCGTCCGAGTTTGCGACGTAACCGGCGAAATTAGGGCGGCGATACGACTCGGCAGAGGCACTGCCCAGGGCATCAAACAGCTCGGAGTAATCCTGGCCGTCGGAGTGATACGTACCGGTCACCCGCAGGTCGATGCTCAGACGCTGGAACTGCTCGACCACCTCCCAGGGCATGATCTCGGTGCCCACGCTGACGCTGGCGCGCGTCGGCGGCCCGGCATTCCAGGGCCGATCCCCGCCGAAGTCACTGTCGTCGTTCGGCAGCTCCAACAGGAAGTTCATGCCGACATAAGGTTCCAGATAACGATAGCGCCGTGACACTTGGCTGTGCAGCTCGAGCCCCGTGGTTCCACGGCTGACGCCGGACTTGCGAGCCGCCGAAGGGAAATTGCCCTCGAGCGACTCCGACCGACCAGGCGCGACCTCCGTCACGAATTCGCCGCTCACCCCGTTGCGATTGATGTCTGCTGAGTACGCGCAACGCACGGCGTCGCAGGCGTGCATTGGCTCGGACACCGAGAAGCGCCCTTCGACACCGACGACCAGCGTGGGCGTCGCGGCATCGCGCCACTGATTGAGGATGCCCCAATCGACACCCACGCCGAGGTATTCGACACCGCTGCGATTGGGTGAGCTGAGCGGCAGCCCGAACAGCGCTTCGCCCGGCGCGCCCGAAAACGCGCTCTCTTCTAGCGCTCGCGCCTCCAGCGTCGACACACGCGAGAGCACGATCGGCAACCGCACGATCAACGCCAGGTCATGGTAGATGCCGAGTTCGGCGCGCACGTTGAGCCGGCTCACGTTTTCCGCGTAGTCGGCCACCTTGCCGCGAGCGATCCCCGCTGCGGTGCCGGGATTGACGGCAGGATCGCGCGTCTCGCGCCACACCGACGCACTCTTCCAGGTTTGCTGGTAGCCGAGCGTGAAATGCAAATCGATACCGCTGTTGCCGTCGAGCGCGTCCACGACGTCAGTGACCTGCGCCGGCTCGCGCAACACCTCGGGCTCGCTCGAGCTCCTCGGTTCGATAGCGCGCGCGCTGCCCACCGATTGCGCGAGCGAAAATCCGGCGAGTGCCCACAGCCAGCGCCCATGCAGAGCGAGCACGGCCGCGCTGCCGCGCTTTGCGAGTCGCGCGCTCGGGGCAATCAGCGATGGATCCAGAACCGACACGGCCGACCAAGGCGCACCGTATCAGGACCACCAGCTTAGGCAATCGACCGGCCCACGACGCGGCTCTTGACGGCACCGCTCGGGAAGCGCGAGAACCGAGAAAATCATGGCCCAATACAAGCTCACCTATTTCGACGCTTCGGTCAGCCGGGGCGAGGAATGCCGAATGGCGCTATTTCTGGCCGGAGTCGAGTTCGAAGACCGACGCCTGGCCGGAGATGCATGGCCGGCTCTCAAGGCCTCGACGCCCTTCGGTGCCCTGCCGATCCTGGAGTCGCCGGGCAAGCCCACGTTGGCGCAATCCAATGCCATCTTGACCTACGTGGGTCGCAGCTACGGCTTGCACCCCACCGACCCGTGGGAAGCGGCGCGGCACGAGAGCATTCTGCAATCGGTCGAAGATCTGAGGGCGGCTCTCGCCCCGTCGGGTAAAATCGCCGATCCGGAGGAGAAGAAGCGCGCTCGCGAGGAGCTGGCGAGCGGCCTCATCGCCACCTGGGGCGCGCAGATCGAAGCGCAGATCCGCGGTCCATTTGTGGGAGGCTCGGTGCTGCAGGTCGCGGACATCAAGCTATTTCAGATCTCGAGCTCGTTCCGTCGCGGTGCTTTGGACCACATTCCGGCAGACGTGTTTGCCAAATTTACCAAGCTGCATGCGCTGCACGACGTGGTCGCCGCACACCCGAAGATCGCCGAGTGGCGCGCCAAACGCTGACACGAGCTCCGCGCCGGTAAGCAGCCTCAGCCGGGCACTCGGGGCACGCGCCGGGATTGCTGCCGGAACTCGTTGACCTCGTCCAGGTGGCGGCCGAGTTCGTCTCCGCGCTCTTGCTGCAACACCGCCGCGGCCGCTCTGGCGCACACCGATGCGGCGCGCTGACGCGCCCGAACCTGAGCCGCCGCACGCGCACCGAGCGGCTCAGGACTCGCGACGAGCAAGGCTTTGGCCTGCTGCTCCGCCTCCTCGGCTGCGCCGCCGCACGCCGTGCGGGCGTTGCCCGCCGAAAGCCGCTCGGCGCGATTGCGCCGGAGCGGCCGAGAACCCGCCACGCGCGCGTCCGCTCCAGTTGGCGCCGCGGAGCTCAACCAGGCCTCTCCGGCATAGACCGAGAGGCTGAGCTCGGCAGGCGCCACCCGCAGCTCCACGCGCGCATCCGCGTAGCGCAACGTGCCGAACGGAGTGCCCACGAGCACCTCCGCGCCAGGCCGCACACCGGCACCAACCCCGCTATGCAGCGTTCCACCGGCGAGCACGATCTCCTCGTTTCCCCCCGGACAGGCCACGAACTTGGCGGGCCCCTCCAGCGTCCATTCGCGCGCGCTCTCGGCATGTTTCAGATGCAGGGCCGCGCCGGCGTCGAGCTCGATCCAGCGCGCGGACGCGACCCAGGCGCGCTTCTCCACTCGGGAGCCTGTATCCCAGCGGGCTCCGCCCTTCACGCTCATGACGCGGCAACCACCCGCCGGCGTGGCCGCGACGGGCGCGGACGCCTGAGCCACGCTCGCCACAGGTTGGGCGGCCGCCGGCGGCGGGCTCGTGCCGGAGTTTGGAGAAGCCGTGTTCGGCGTCGCGGCGACCACGAGAGCGACGCTTTCGTTTTCGTTACGCGTGCAGCCCGCGCCGACCGCGGCCAGTGCAAACCCGAGCGCGAAGCGCCCGATCACGGCAGCTCGGCCGTGACGCTCTCGTCAGCGTCGCCGAAGATCTCGCAGGTGATGTCCTCCCCCACGAGCTCTTCGCGCGCGATACCGAGATTGCGCGTCGTCTCCGCCAGGCGGTTGGCGAGCACGCCCGTAAACTGCCACAAGAGCTTGACCGCGAGGCGGTGCTCCGTGCGCAAGATATCGAAGAAATCTTTGCGGTGGATCACCATCAATTGCGTCTCGCCCAGCGCGCGCGCTGACGCCGAACGCGGTTGATTGCGAATCAACGCCATCTCACCAAAATGCTCTCCGGGCCCGAGCCGCGCCACCGGCGCGCCCGCCCTGAGCACCTCGATTTGCCCCGTCAGCACGATGTAGAGCTGCTCGCCCTGCTCACCCTCGCGCACGATCATCTGCCGATCGGCGTATTTTTCGATCTCGGTGACCTGCAACACCTGACGCAGCTCGCGCGCGTTGAGCGCGCTGAACAGCGGCGTGCCCGCGAGCACTGTCTTTTGCGCTTCGAGGTGAGTGACGCGGTCGTCCCCTTCCGCTTCGAGCGCGCCCAGCGTGACGAGGACTACCGTGATGTTGTCTTTGCCTCCGCGCCCGTTGGCGGTCTGCACCAGATCGCCGACCACCGAGTCGGCGTCCGGCTGCTCCAGCTTCTTGGCCAGCTCGTCCGGCGACCCTTCAGGCGCGTCAAAATAGCCGGACAGACCGTCGGTGCAGAGCAGGAACCGGTCTCCCGGCGCCACGTCGATCACCAACGTCTCGGGCTCGCAATGTTCGTATACCCCGACCGCGCGCGTGATGGCCTCTTTGGGGGCGCGGCTGGCGGCGGCTCCGAGGTCGAGCTTCTTCTTCTTGATGAACTCGTTGTAGACGTTGTGGTCTTCGGTGAGCTGCTCCAGCGTGCCGTTGCGCATCAGGTAAACGCGGCTGTCCCCCACGTGTACGACGAACGCCTGCGTGCCGAGGAACAACACGGCCACGAGCGTGGTGCCCATGCCGCGTTTCTTCTCGTCCTGGACCGCCTCCGCGTGGATCTTGCGCGAGGCGCAGTTGACCGCGAACCCCAGCATATTGGTGATGTCGCGCTTGCTCACGCGGCTGCCGCCGGTGCTGCAGGCGACGTAGTCATCGAGCAAGTCCTGAGACTTTCGGATCTCTTCGCTCAACGTTCGCACCGCGACGGCACTCGCCACTTCGCCCGCGGCGTGGCCGCCCATGCCGTCGCACACCACGTACAGGCGCAGCTTGCGATCGACGAGAAAGTTATCCTCGTTGTGGTCGCGCTTCTTGCCCACGTCCGTCTGGGCCGCAAAGCTGATCGGCGCGGGCTCGAGGCTATTTCGAGAGAGCAGCGACGCCTTGGCATCGGCACTCGGTGAACCGGCTTCGCCCGTGATCTGTAGAGGCAATGTGTTGCTCTTCGCCTGTGCGTCGGTATTGCGGCGGCTCTTGGGGGGCAGGGATTCGAGGGGCATGCAGTCTCCGAGCTGATCAACGTCACGCCCGGGGACTTCAGGAAGGGTCTCGGGCATGCGGAAAGCATCGGAACGGGTATGCCGAAAAAGTTGCACCGAAGGCCTCCTTCGGCTCACCTTCGCTGACGCCGCCCAGCACCCACCCACCCCCGCCCCCTCCGAGCCCACCCGCCCAATGATTCGGTCCCTCTCGCCACCGCTGACGGCGCTGCTGCTCGCGCTGGCGAGCTTGACGGCCACTCCGCTGGCCACCGGGTCAAACCCCTACCTAGAAGTGCCGGCGGAGCGAGAAGCCTTCGGCGCGCCCGCGTACCGGTATGCCAACCTCGATGACGCGGCCGCCTTCGCGGAGCTCGATCGACGCGGCGTGCGCTACGAACGCGCGCCGGGGCACGTGCCGGGCGTTCGAGCGCCCATGCGCCTGCTCGGGCCGTTACGCGGCGTGCACATTCACTCCGTACTGCCGGAGCCCCAGCGCGCCAGCACTCCGTACGAAATCCTGGACGCTCGCCTCGGCCTTGCGCTCTACGATTTCTGCGAGATCTTGTCGCACCACGACGTCGTCGAAATCGTCCACTTCACGATGTATCGACCACCGCAGGCTCACCCCGAACACCCCGAGCGACCCCAGACTCGCCACCCCGGCGGCCTGGCGATCGATCTGGGAGCCATGCGCAAATCGAACGGTGACTGGTTGTCGGTGGGGCCTCACTGGGAAGGCTCGATTGGCGCCAAGACGTGCGGCGCCGGAGCTCGCAAGCTGTTGCCACGGCGCGCCCGCGAGCTGCGCAGCATGTTGTGTGAGGCCAACGATTTGCGCCTATTTCACTACATGTTGTCGCCGCACTTCGACGAGGCGCACGACGATCACTTCCACCTAGAAATCAAACCCGGCGTGAAATGGTTCCTCGCGAACTAGACCTCTGTCTCACGAGTAACAATCGATGACCGCGTCGGCCCAGCTGGGTGAGGCCGGACGCGGTCATCACGTAGCCCTCGTCTGAACACGGCCTTCCTCTACATTTGCGCCGCCTTTCGGCGGCGATCGTTCGATTACGCCGTTCCAATGGAGCGACGGGAATCTCGAATGCCCCGGCGGGAGCCTCGCGAACGCCTTCGGAGTGTCGCTCGAGAACCTAGCTCAGTGGGCGTAGCGAGCACCTCGAGGCTAGGAAGGAGGCCGCAGCAATCCTGGCGGATTGCGAGGACCGCTCCTTCCCGAGAAAGGAGCCGACGCACCGGGGGGCGCAGTAGCCCAATGCGCTAGGTTCTACCAGCCGCCGAGCTCGACCGTGAGCCCCATGGGCTGATCGACCCGGGGCAGGTGCTCCGCGAGTTGGGGTGCCCAGGGTGGGATGCCGCCGGCCGTGGTAGGCGCACAAATCAGAGTGAGCTCCCGCTCCTCGACGCCACTCAGCGCGCCGGCGCTCGCGCGCACGATTTCCTGACGTGCTTCGGCGGCGCTCTGATCATTGCGCTGGTTGCAGACCATCACGATCGACGCGAACGAGCTGCGCTTGGACAGGCGCGAGATCACGCGTTTGCTGAAATGGTGTGGCGTTTCCCCCGCCCACTGCGTGACCAGTGCGAGATTCGGCCCAAAGCGCCGTGCCACAGCGATGCCGCGCGACCAATCGGCGCCGGACTCACCGATGACGAAGCACGAGCGACTGCTTACATCGCCCCCTGTGCCCCCCGCTCGGTCGCTATCGATTCCGCCCCTGAACATCTTACTCACTTCGCTGCTCTCGCTGCTCTCGCCCGACCGCGCACCCTTCACGAGAATGTGCCGGAAGACTGCCGTGTACGAACATGTGTGCAAACGTGGCCAACCGAACCCAAGAGATAGTAGTCGCTTCGCGACGTACCTCCTGCTTTGTCCCTCGTGGTGCAGCCTAGTCGTGCAACCTACGAGGGCAAAGACCCGTGCTATCTACGCTATCGAGTTTAAGCACGTCGCGCTTCGGCAGACGTTCTCCCCCAAGCTCCGCGCATCATGTGATGCACTGCGCATGTCGTCAAGAAACAAAGGCATCACACGCGTGAACTCACCGTGACGTCTTTTCACGCACAATCAGCCGACATGTGGGTCGATCAACGTTGCTCGGCGTGTGCACTGCGATCGCGCTCTAGCTCACCGATCAGGCATCTTCGAGACCGCGCACTGACCGCTCATGGAGAGCGAAACATGCTGGAGAAAGTTTGTCTCGGCGTGGGGCCCCGGAGCCCCACTTTGCTCGAGCGAGCAGCGCTCCTTTTTGACACGACCGGGGGCTACTCGGAGCCGGGCTTTGCCGGGGCCGGACGAGCGCCGGGACAGAAGCGCGAAATCAATGAGCTTAGCGGCATTCCTGTCCCGCCGGACTTCTGCTAAGCGCTCGCCCATGTCTGCCGGGCAAACCCTCGGTCCCAACGACCTCAGCGCGCTGCTGCTCGAAGATGCCGAGCAAATGCGCGCCTCGCTCAACGACGTTCACCCCGAGGACGTGGCGGATTTGGTGCGCGGCCTCGAGCTCGAGAAAGCCGCCGAGTTTCTGGCTCGAATGCCCGCGGAGTACGCGGCGCAGGTTTTCGAACGCCTGGACCAGGACCGGCAGGAGACGCTCGCCAAGCGCATCGGTCTAGAGCCCCTGGCCCAGCTCACGCTGGAGATGTCCGCCGACGACCGGGTGGACTTCCTCAGCCTGGTGCCGGAGCCCATGGGCAAGAGCCTGCGCCGGCGCATCGAGGAGGAGGACCCCGAGATCCTCGAGGACGTCGAAGAGCTGACCCAATGGCCCGAGACGTCCGCAGGCGGCCTGATGACCACGGACTACATCTCGATTTCGAGCCGTCTGACGATCCGCGATGCCATCGAGGAAGTACGGCGGCACGCCGACGACGCGGAGGCCATTGACGCCGTGTTCGTGAAGGCGCCGGACTCCAAATTGAGCGGTGTTTTGTCGATGCGCCGCATTCTCCTGGCCGAGCCGGGGGAGACCATCGAATCGGTGATGAACCACAACGTCATCTCCGTCCCGCCGCTGATGGACCAGGAGGACGTGGCGCGCAAGCTCGCGAAGTACGATCTCAATGTGATGCCGGTCGTCAGCGATCGCGGGCGCATTCTGGGGGTGATCACCGCCGACGACGTGCTCGACGTGCTCACCGATGAACAGAGCGAAGACGTGCAGAAGATGGGCGCGCTCGAGCCTCTGCGGGACGACTACTTCAGGACCAGCTTTCAGGTGCTGCTGAGGAAGCGCGCTCCCTGGCTGTGTATCCTGTTCGTGGGTGGACTACTCACCACACACACCCTGCAGGCCTACCAAGATTCGCTGGCGGCCATGACGCAACTGAGCTTCTACCTGCCGCTCTTGATCTCGGCGGGCGGCAACTCAGGCGCCCAATCTTCGACGTTGATCATTCGCGGCCTGGCGGTCGGCAGCGTGCGGACGGCAGATTGGGCCAAAGTCCTGAAACGCGAGACCGGCCAGGGGGTGATCCTCGGCGCGCTCCTGGCCGCGGTCGGCGTCGCCCGCGCCCTGGTGGAGGGGGATAGCCCGAACTTCGCACTCTTGATTGGCGCAACCGTGATTTGCATCGTGGTGCTGGGATGTGTCGCCGGTGCCATGACCCCCCTGGTCCTGCACCGCGCTAAGGTCGATCCCGCCACGAGCTCGACGCCGTTCATCTCCACCCTGGTCGACGTCCTCGGCATCGTGATTTATTTGAGCCTCGCTGAGGCCCTGCTCGGGGCCGCGCTATCTGCCGCGGGACGATAAAAAGCAGGTGGCCAGGCGGCCGGTAGCGCCTGCAAGGTGTCAGGGTGGGGGCGGCCGAGCGTCGAGCGCGTCGAGACACACGTTTGTGGTCCGGCGCGCCCGTTGTAAGCTGATCTGCCCGACCGTGTTGCGCTCAACCCTCTCGATTCGGCTCCATGGCAAAGCTTGAGGTGGTGCTCGAACAGCGCGGCATCGCGTCCGCGCGGGAGATGTCCGAGGCTCTGGCGCGTTGCCAGCTGCACGGTGGCGACCTGACCACGAGCTTGCTGCAATTCGTGAGCGCGGACGAAGCGGCCCTCACCGCCGCTATCAGCGAGTGCTACGGGCTGCCCGCGGTCAACGTCGGTCTGTTGCCCGCGCCGGACGAAGACACACTCCAGGTGCTGCCGCGCGAAGTGGCGGAACGCTACTGCTGCTTCCCCGTCGACGCGAACACGACACGGCTGATCCTGGCTGTCGCCCATCCGCTCGCTCCAGCACTCAAAGAAGAGCTGAGCTTCGCGCTCGGTGTGAACATCGAAGAACGCGTCGCGCTCGAAGTTCGGATTCGCCAGGCCATCTCGCGTTACTACGGGCTGCCATTGTCGGCGCGCAACCAACGTGGCATCGCGCGGCTCGACGGCGACATCGACTCCGCGCCGCTGGAGGCGCCGATCGGCAGCTGGTCGGATACCTTGGCCGCGTTACCACGACCGCCGAGCGAGGGCCCGTCCGCCGAGCGCGCATCGCGCCCGCCCGTCGAACGCCGCGCGGATCGCAGCGCGCCGTTACGCCCCGCCATGTCGCCACCGAGCAGCGGGCTGCGCGCCACGCGGCGCCGTGGGCCATTCAGCCTCGAACGGGCCCGGGAAGAACTCGCCCGCGTGACCACGCGCAACGAAGCGCTCGAAACCTTCTTCAGTTTCGCGAGCCAGTTCTTCGAGTACAGCGCGCTGTTCGGCGTGCACTCCTCGCTCGCGGAGGGGCTCGATGCCGCAGGGCCCGGAGCCGCCCGCGAGAGCGTGCAGGGCATCGGTGTGCCGCTCGATCTACCGAGCTCGCTGTCGGAAGCATCCGAGAGCTGCAAGCTGCGTCTGACGCGGCTCGGCCGTGACGGCATCGATCGCACGCTGGCGAGCGACCTACGCCGCTCCTGTTCGGCGCGCGTGCTGATCCTGCCGATCTGCTTGCGCGGGCGCTGTGCCGTTCTGCTATTTGGAGACAACGGCGAGAGCGACGTGAACGAGCACGACGTCGCCGACGTGATCGCAATCGGCCCTGACGTCGCCAATGCGCTCGGGCGGATCATTCTGGCTCGCAAGCGCGAGGCCCTGGCGCAGCGCGCCTCCATCGATCCCGGCGTTTCGCAATCACTGGCCCCAGCGCGCCTCGCTCCATCGGAACGCCCGAGCGGGCGTCCGCGCGCGAAGCGCCGTGATTCTGAACGAGCGTCGAACAGCGTGGTACCCGAGCTGGCGAGCTTGCCCGGGCGCAAGATCGAGAAGAGCCGCAGCAATGGGCGCAGCGGCTCGAAGCCGAACGCTTCGCCCGCGCCGCTCGAACGTCAATCGCTGCCGCCCCATGCGAGCGCACGTGAACTCGTAGAAGCCACGGTGCCCGGCGAGCCCCGCGTGCCCGTCGTCGATCTCGCACCGGCACTTGCACTCTTGCCGTCGACAACGACACAGCCACGAGCACCCGAGGCGACAGCGACGGAACCGACAGCGACAGAACCAGGGCCCCCCGAGGCTGTCGCTGCCGCCCTCGCGGATCACCTGCTCGACGATGCGGGCAACGACGAGGATGGTACTGCGCCCATCCCGCTCGATCGGCCTCCGCTCGAGGACCCGGTATTTCTACTGGCACGTCCTCGCGGCATGACCCCGCCGCCGCCCGCGCCGATCCCGCCAGCGCCCGGCGGCGTTGACGACGCCCTCACGGCGCGGCCGCCGGAGGTGTCGATCCCCGCGCGAGCCGGGGCGGCACCGGAGCCCAACGCGTCCGCAATCGCCCCTGCGCGCGCCAGTTCTGCTCAGCCGACCATCAAAGCGCCTCCCGCGGCCCCCCCACCGCGCCCGCCATTTGAGCCCGCACCGCTCGAGCACCGCGTGGTGCCCAAGCCACAAGTGACGATCACGTTGCCGCGCACCGTGCTGACGCGAGCCCGCTTGCCTTCCGTGATCGTCGATCGCGAAGCTGAGCAGTCGGCTGCGGTGCGCTCTGTTGCGGCGCGCTCTGCTGCCGTGACGCGCCCTCCCGCCCCGCGGCCCCCCGCCGCGGCACAGCCGCGCGCCGAAGTGTCGGCCCCCCCGGTGGCTCCGAAACTGTCGATGCCGGGGCCCCCACAAGCCGGCCGAAACTCGCGCACAGGCGGCACTCAGCCGGGCATCGCCATCCCCCCCGATGCCATGCACTCGGACCGCATCGTCGGCCGCGCTCCCATCTCGCTCACCGCCAAGGAGCCCGATCTCGCAGCCTTCAAGCGCGCTGACGGCTCGACGAAGCCAGCGGCCCCGCACAGCCCAACCCAACCAGCAGGTCAAGGTCGGGTGAGTTCCCCACTCGCCCCCGCCGTCTCCGCGGCGGCACACGACGCCGTGACCGCCATCGCGCCCAAGGTGGCAGCAACGGTCGTCGATGCGCCGAGCCCGGATCCGCTCCCGCTGTCTCTCGAACCCGGCGTTGCCTCACCGGCCGTTGCCGCACCGGTCGCCGCCTCACCTGGCCCGGCAGCGCCTTCTGCCATGGCAACGCCGATCACGCTCACATTGCCCTCCGGCCCAGCCGCCTCCCGCGCCAGCGGGGGCGCGACGGCGACCAACGGAGCCAACCCAACGGCAAAAACGATGTCAGTCGAAGCCGCAGCGCCGGTGTCGACCGAACCGTCTGCCCGCGCCGGGCTCAGTGCCGCCGACGCGCCGCCGCCGATGATGCCATTTTCGCGTTCGCCCTCGGTACGCCCGCCTGCCGTGTCGGCACGTCCGCTGGCCACCCCTATCATTGACGAGCCTGCGCCGGATGCTCCCGTCACGAGCGGGCCACTCTCCGAGCCAGCCTCCGGGCCAGTCATCTCCGAGCGCGTGACCGCCGAGCCAGAGACCCACAACGACACCCGTCACGCAGTGCCGCCCCCCGCCACATCGCTCGACGAGGTGGGCTCCGAATCCATTCCCGCTCCGCCAGCCCGCGTGACGGATCCCGCCCCGGCTTCGTCCCCTGCATCCCCCGCGGCCCCGACCGAAGACATCGAACATTTGATCGATGCTCTGTGTGAGGGCCACCTCAACGCCGGCCAAGATCTGGCACGCATGGGCACAGCCCCGCTGCCGCAGCTGATGGCGCGATTTCCCGGTCCCGTGATCAGCGAACGCGCAGGGCCGAGCTCGCGCGCTTCGGAATGTGGCCCTCTGCTCCAGGCCCTGGCCGGCATTGGCGCTCCCGCCACGCCGGACATCACTCGCCGCAGCGAAGACGTCGATGCTCGGGTGCGGCGCTGGGCCACGCTCCTACTGGGCGAGCTGCCGAGCCTCGAAGCGTGCCGCGCGGTCGTCCAGCGCCTGGCCGATGACGTCCCGCGTGTTCACCAGGCGGCGCTCGATGCCGCTCGCTTGCTCTTGAGCAGCTCGGCAGCCAACCTGTTCCGCAAGACCCTGTTCGAGGTCGCGGAGACAGAAGACGCCCCGCTGATCTTGCGGCTGCGCACTTTGGAGCACGTCGCCAAGCTGCGCGACAGCGCCAGCGTTCCTCGACTGATCGCGTTTCTCGGCGCCGACACGGAGCCGATCGTGCACAAGGCGCTGTGGGCCCTGACCGTGGTGACGCGACAGGATTTCGGGCGCGACGCACAGCGCTGGACGAACTGGTGGCACTCCCATCAGGCGCAGCACCGCGTGGAGTGGCTGATCGAAGCGCTCGACCACCCCGAGCACCGGCTGCGCAAATCAGCCATCGACGAGCTACGCGTCGAAATCAGTGGTGACTTCGGTTATTCGGAGAACCACACGCCCACCGAACGACAACAATCGCAAGGCCGCTATCGCGAATGGTGGGAGAACACCGGCGCCCGCCGTTTCGGGCGGCTCATCTAGTACGCCGGTTCCAATGAAGCGATGGGAATTTCGAATGCCCCGGCTGGGGCGAGGGCATCGAATCTTCATAGTCGGCTGGCCGGGGCCGTATTGAGCTGCAGTGGGAGCTCCCCGGACGAACGGAGGGCGCGAGGGACTAGCGATTGCATCGCCTCCGGATGTGTGGGACCTCCGGTGCCCCCCTGGAGTTGAAACGTGGATCACGAAACCGCTTTAGCTGCCGCCAATCAAGCCCTGAGCGGCGGTGCTCCTCGCGGGACGAGCCGCATTGAATCGTTCGATCTCCTGGGCGTCGGAGAGAACAGAGATAGAAGCTCGCGGCGCGCCGCACCAGCGCCATCGCAGCTGCCGAGCGGCACCTGGGAGCTTGCCGCGATGCTCTCGGTCGGGCTGGTGACGCTGCTGTTCGTGCTCGCTCTATGGTTTATGTAGCCGCACGGTTCATGTAGCGGCGCTAGTGCCTCGATTATATCG
>JAYWEH010000808.1:0-6451 GCA_043780025.1 Deltaproteobacteria bacterium | reverse complement strand
TTTTCGCCGCCAGGATCCGCTCCTTGGCGGCGTCATCGGTCGCCCAGTGTGTCTCCTTGCCGATATCCATGCGGTACAGGGGCGGGACTGCGACGTAGATCCGGCCTGCGCGAATCAGCTCCGGTAGGTGGCGATAGAAAAACGTGAGCAGTAAGGTGGTGATGTGGTTGCCGTCGGAATCCGCGTCAGCCAGGAGCACGACCTTCGAATAGCGCAGCTTGCCGAGCTCGAATGAATTACCGATACCACAACCGAGCGCCGTGACCAGATCTGCGAGCTCGCGGTTGTCCAGCACCTTGCCGAGCGCCAGGGCTTCGGTGTTCAGCACCTTGCCGCGCAACGGCAAGATCGCCTGCAAATTGCGGTCGCGGCCTTGCTTGGCCGAGCCGCCCGCGGAGTCCCCTTCGACCAGAAACAGCTCGGTGTCGCCACTCGAGGCACTACAGTCACTCAACTTTCCGGGCAACGTGAGGCGGCTGGTCGCGGTTTTCCGGACCACCGCTGCGGAAGCCGCACGCGACGCTTCGCGCGCGCGCGCCGCCAGCACCAGGCGTCCGACGATCTGTTCCGACACCGAACGGTTAGAATTCAGCCACTGCTCGAGGCTCGGGCGCACGGCGCTGTCCACGATCGAGGCCAACTCTGTGTTGTTCAACCGATCCTTCGTCTGGCCTTGGAATTGCGGATCCGTGATGAAGACGCTCAGGATACCGACCATCCCCTCGCGGATGTCCTCGCTCGACAGGACTAGCCCGCGCGGCCACAGCTTGTGCGTATCGACGTAATTGCGCAGGGCCTTGGCAACGGCTGAGCGAAAGCCATTTTCATGGGTGCCACCCGAGCCGGTGGGAATACCATTGGCGTAGCTCTTGAGATGCTCATCGGTGGCTTCGGTCCATTGCACGACCGCTTCGACGCGGATCCCATCGTCCTTTTCGAACGTGAATGGCTGGGCATGCACGGGGCGCGCCTTGCGCTCTTCGAGCACCTTCGCCAGGTAGTCAGACAGGCCGTGTTCGTGATGAAAGACCTGCTTGCGATCGGCCGCCTCGTCGTGGAAGGTCACCTTCACGCCACGATGCAGATAGCTCGTGACCTCGAGCCGCTCCACGATGGTCTGTGCATTGAAGTCGATCTTGGGGAAGATCGTGGGATCCGGCTCGAAGAACACCCGCGTGCCCGAACCGCGGGCGCTGCCGACCTTCTTCAGCGGGGCCGTCGCCTTGCCCTTCTTGAACTCCATCTGCCATTCGGCACCGTCGCGTTTGACGGTCGCGATCAGCTTGGATGACAGTGCATTGACCACGGACGCGCCAACGCCATGCAGGCCGCCTGCGGTCTTGTAGTTGTCGCCTTCGAATTTGCCGCCCGCGTGCAGTGTCGAAAAGATGATTTCGAGCGCGCTTTTCTTGTGCGTCGGATGCTTGTCGATGGGCACGCCGCGGCCGTTGTCCGCTACGGTCACGGATTTGCCATCCTTGTGCAGGATCACGTTGATATCGGTGGCGTGGCCGTTCATGGCCTCGTCGACCGAGTTATCGACAATCTCCCAGACCAGGTGGTGTAGCCCAGCACTGCCCACACCTCCGATGTACATGCCCGGCCGCTTGCGGACGGGTTCGAGGCCCTCGAGGACAGTGATGTCTTTGGCGGTGTACGACATGCTCATTGCCCCTGGCCGGCGTTCTCGGTTTCAAAGGGCACCGGAGCCGGCGGCGCCTCCAGCACCACGGAGCTGAAGTAACCCCGCTTGATAATCTCGCGGCCTTTGCCGCCGCGCTGAGAAATCTCGTATTTGCCCGTGTTGATGCGTTGCTCGCCGCCCAGGCTGGTCTTGCACACCAGCGTGTCGCGCTCATCGCTCGCGAGCTTGACCCCGATCAACGCGTCGTCGTCGGCAAGCTTCATCAGCGTCACACCGCGGCCCGGGCCCGAAAGGTAGTTGATGTCGGCGATCGAGCACAAGAGCGCGCGTCCGCTCTTCGAAGCGGCAATCACCGTCTCCGCACCGTGCGCGCTCGACACTCCGATGATCGTCGCACCCTCCGGCAGCCGCGCAAAACGCCTGCCGCTGCGCGTGCTCGGCTCCACGAACGTGCCTAGGCCGAAACACAGTGCAAAGCCGTCGCTGGAGGCCGCGGCCGCGTACGTCTCCGGCAGTGTCGTCTCGTCGCCGGAGACGTCGCCCGTGACGCGCTGATCCAACGAAAGCGCGGCCACGATGCTCTCGCCGTCCTTGAGTTTGAACAACTTCTGGATCGGCTCGCCGTAGCCGCTCGTCGGGGGCACGTCGATGATGCGGCAGGTGTAGCCGGTGCCGAAATTGCTAAAAAACACGATGGTGGAGCGGGTCGAACCGGCCACGCAGGACAGGACCTCGTCGCCCTCGCGCAGGCGTGTGGCTGCGGGATCCTTGATCTCCTTCTGGCGTTTCACCCAACCGTCTCGCGTGACGAGCACGTGAGCGTCTTCGGCTACGATCAATTCCTCGACCGAAAACTCGGGCTCCTCCGCCAAGCTGCGCAGCTCTGTGCGGCGCGGGCCGCCGGTGCCCTTGAGCTCGTTGATTTCAGCCCGGACGATGTTCCAGATGCCCGCGCCCGAGCTCTCCGAGAGCAGGCCTTTGATCTTCTTCGCCTCTTTGCGCTTTTGATCCCGCTCCTCCTGGATGACCAGAATCTCGAGCCGCGCCAGGCGGTAGATGCGAAGCTCCAGGATCGCATCCACTTGCTCTTCGTCGAGCTTGAAGCGCTTCATCAGCTTCGCGGCGGCGTCCGCCTTGCCGTCGGACGCGCGGATGATGCGCAGGATCTCGTCCAGTGCGTCGAACACCGTGACGAAACCATCGAGGATGTGGATCCGGCGCTCGAGGAGCCGGAGCTCGTGCGAGAGCCGGCGCGCCACCACCTCGCGCCTGAAGGTCAGAAAGTGCCAGAGGATCGAGGCCAGATCCAAGCGCTCGGGTCGACCCACCCCGGGGTTTTCCGTCGGCACGAGGCAGGTCAGATTCAAGCTGAAGTTGCTCTGCAACGGTGAATGTTTGCAGAGGTACGCCATGACCTTCTGTTCATCGGCCGTCTTTTTGAGCTCGAGCTCGATCTGCACGTCGCTGGTAGAAATGTCTTTGACGTCCACGAGCAGCGGCATCGCGCGCGACATCGCGATCTCGGCGATGCGTTCCACCAAGGTCGCCTTGTTCACTCCGTAGGGAATGCTGTCGATGATCACCGTCTTCTTGTTGCGATCGGCGGGTCCGTCGCGCCAAGTGCCGCGCAGCTTGAGCGTGCCCTGGCCCGCCTCGTAGGCCGCACGAATCTCCTCGGCGCTCGACACGATACGCCCGCCCGTAGGAAAATCCGGTCCCTTGATCGTGCGACACAGCTCGCGGCTGCTCAGCTGCTTGCCCTCGACCAGGGCATCGAGCATGCGGATCGCCGCCTGGCACACTTCTTCGGCGTTGTGCGGTGGAATGTTCGTGGCCATGCCCACCGCGATGCCCGCCGAGCCGTTGACCAGCAGGTTGGGCAGCTTCGCGGGCAACACGACCGGTTCTTCACGGGTACCGTCGTAGCTCGGCCGAAATGCCACCGTATCCATGCCGATATCGCCGAGCAGCGCTTCGGCGATCGGCGCCAGGCGGCACTCGGTGTAGCGATAGGCCGCCGCGGGGTCCCCGTCGAGCGATCCGAAGTTGCCGGAGCCGTCGACGAGCGGCACGCGCAAGCTGAAGTCTTGCGCCATCCTCACCAGCGCGTCGTAAATCGCCGCGTCACCATGCGGATGATAGTTACCCATCACGTCGCCGACGACCTTGGCGCACTTGCGGTGCTTCGCGTCGGCGGTCACGCGGCCTTGCCACATCGTGAACAAGATGCGCCGCTGCACCGGCTTGAGCCCATCGCGCACATCGGGCAACGCGCGACTGGTGATGACGGACAGCGCGTAGTTGAGATAGCGCGCGCGCGTCAGCTCATGCAGGGCGATGTCTTCGACGGGGCGGGGAGCACCGGCATCTCCCCGTGTCTTGCTGTCCGTGTTGCCGCCCGAGGTCCCCTTACGAGTCGATTTACGCGCTGCCAAGTGCTCAAAATCTCCGCTGAATCGGAGCTCGGGCTAACGCTATTTTGGTTACTGAGTCAATTATTTGACCCGTCCACGGAAGGCCCCCGGGCCAGAAATGGCGTACTGCGAGCTCGCGTGAATCTCTTGCCCCAGCCTAGACCGCCCGCAGGCGTTCACACCTGTCTGCCGACAGATCCGGTACCTCGCAAAAGGTCCGACGCCGGAGCCGAGGACGCTTGTTAATCGTCGGGCTCTAGGCTAGTCAAGCGCCGGTTCACGCGGTTTCTCCAAGCTTCCGCCATCTTCCCCGAGTTATCCCCGGTCTCCCGGGGCCCATTCCGTCCAATAGCTTTCGCTCGATGCCCTACGCTCCGCCTCACCGCACCCCATCGCGAGGAGCACTGCTGAGCGGGCTTCGGATGCTCGCGATCGCACTGTGTGCGCTGCTCACTTCGCGAGCCTCGGACGCTCAAGCCCCCCCCGACCCCAGCACGGTCGAAGACGAAGCCGAACAGGCACGTGGCATACCCATCTCGAAGATCCTGGTGGCCGGCAATCGCCGCATCACGAGTGAGGACATCCTCGCCTATCTAACTGAGAAGGTGGGCCAGAACTTCGCTCCCGAAGCGCTCTCCAAGGACGTGCGGGAGCTGTGGAACTCTGGGTTCTTTGACGACATCGAGGTCGATCTCGAGCGCGACGGTGGCAGCGTCTCGCTGCGGTTCCTGATGCGCGAGCGGCCGAACATCAGCGCGGTCGAGTTCGAGGGCAACTCGGAGATCGAGACGGACGACCTCATTGAGGCCATCGAAGTCAAAGAGAACAGCATCATCAGCTACCCGGCGATCCAGCGCAGCATTCAAAAGATCCGCGACAAATACGCCGAGCAAGGCTACTTCCTCGCGGAGGCCGAGAGCGAAACCTTGCCTCAGAAGAACAATGAGGTAAAAGTTCGTTTCAAGGTCAACGAACACAACCGGGTCACCGTCAAGCGCGTCACGTTCATCGGCAATGAGAGCGTCAGTGATGACGAACTGCGTGCCATCATGTTCACGGGCAACCCGGGGTTTTTTGCGTTCGGCTCCGGCGGCCCGTTTCGTCAGGATGCCTTCGAACGCGACATGGCAGTGATCAGCGCGCTCTACTACGACCGCGGCTACCTCCAGGTCTCGATCAACACGCCCCGGGTGATGCTCACCCCCGATCGCAACGGCATGGAGCTCTCGGTTACCATCGAGGAGGGGCCGCGCTACAAGATCCGCCGCTTCCGCGTGTTCGAACGCGACGGTGAAGGCAAGGAAATCGAGCCTGTCGGCGGGCGCCGTAAGCTGCGCGCCTTGGTGCGGGCCGAGTCCGGCCAGTACTTCAATCGCGCTCAGCTGCTCGAGGACCTGCAAGCTGTGCGCTCGCTGTATCGCGACGAGGGCTTCGCCAATGTGCAGGCCGACCCAGAGACGACGCTCGACCCGGACACGCGCGAAGTGGACGTTGTCGTGCCGATTCAGCGCGGCACCCTCGTCCATTTCGGGCGGATTGAGGTGCAGGGCAACACCAAGACGCGCGACAAGGTCATTCGCCGCGAGCTCGAGATCGTGGAGGGCGACAAGTTTAGTGAATCCAAGCTGGAACGCTCGCGTCGCCGCGTGACCGCGCTCGGTTACTTCGAGCGCGTCGATCTGACGACACAATCCGAGGTCGACGATACGGTCGGGGTCATCGTCGAAGTCGCCGAGAAGCCGACCGGCACGTTCCAGGTGGGTGCCGGCTTCTCCAGCATCGAGAACTTCATCGCCACCGCGCAGGTTCAACAGGCAAATCTGTTCGGCAATGGCCAGAGCCTGGCGCTCAACGCGCAGCTCAGTGGCATCCGCACGTTGATCAACATCCGCTACTACGAGCCTTACCTGCTCGACAGCCTGGTCGGGTTCACGGTCGACCTGTACGACCAGCGCCGGGTCTACACGGATTTCTCGCAGGATACCCAGGGTGGCGCGCTCACGTTCGGCTATCCGCTCATCGACCCGGAGCTGAACGCTTCGATGACCTACACCCTGCAGGAAGACACGGTCTCGCCCGAGACCAACTCCCTGTTTCTGCAAGGGGGCGGCAGCGCACTCAGCTCGTATGCCCGCCTGCCCCTGGCCAACCTGTTCAGCGACGGAGTGACCTCCAGCCTGCGCCCCGCGCTCACCTACGACACGCGGGACAATCGGCTTTTCCCGACCAGCGGCGTCTACCTGCGGGGCTCGACGGAGCTCGCGCTCGGCGCGCTGGGTTCGACAAACGAATTTTTGCGAAACCGCTTCACGGGCCGATTCTATTACCCGCTCGGAGCGGGCCTGGTGCTCAAGCTCAACACCGAAGCAGGCCTGGTGACGAGCCCCTCCGC
>JAYWEH010000807.1:0-2734 GCA_043780025.1 Deltaproteobacteria bacterium | reverse complement strand
TTATTTTTGTAGCCGCTGCGCCGTTTGTTATCCTGAAGCGTCACCCGCACATCTCGGGGGGCTGGGAGTTCGTTCGGTATGCATGGATCATCGGTGGTTCTGATTTCGCTGTTCACCTCGGTGCTGGCCGCGACGGGTACGGCCTATCTGGTGCAGCGCTACCAGGTATTTCCGAATCTCGCCGCGCCGCGGCAAGTGCATGCGCCGCTGCTCGTGGGGTTGTCGGAGGCCGATGCGCGCGACAACGCGCTGGCCTTGCAGGTCCCGCTTCTCGTCGAGGGCCGTGAGGCCGTGCGCGGGACCAAGCCGGGCTTCGTGGTGCGCCAGTCGATCGCCCCCGGGCAACCCGTGCCTGAAGGCACCGGCATCGGAGTGGTGTTTGCCGCAGCGTTGCCCAGCGTGCCCAAGCTCGCCGAGCTGCCCATGGCCGAGGCGCGGGAAACGCTGGCCCGCCTGGGCTTCAAAGGCGTTGAAGGCGCCCCCGTGAATGACCCGCGCGTCCCCGTGGGCCATGTCGTGTTACAGCTGCCGGAAGCCGGCGCGGAGCTGGAGGCGGGGGGCGCGGTGACGTTGCATGCGTCGGGCGGCCCTGCCGAGGTGCTGGCGCCGCGCCTGTCCGGCTTGCCCCTGGCCGCGGCCACACAGAAGCTGGAATCCTTGGGGCTGACCGCCAAGGTGCGCTGGATCTCGCGGGCCGAAACCGTCACGGGCAGCGTGCTCAGCCAAAAGCCGGAGCCCGGCACGAAGCTCGAGCCGAAGGGCAGCGTCGAAGTCGTGGTCAACCGCTGACGGCCGCCGCTATCGGAACGACTTCTCGGCGCGGGCTTCGGAGTAGCCTTCGGCGCGCGCTCCAGAGTGACCGTTGGAATGCGCTGCCGGGCAGTCGTGTCCGACTCCGTTGGCCGGCGCGCTGCCGCGAAATTCGGGCATTGTCGCCTGTTCGCTCGGGTTGATGTCGCGCCGCGCGAGCACCGCCTCCAGCGTGCGCAGGAGAATCGACAGATCCGTCCAGAGCGACAGATGCTCGACGTACCAAACGTCCATCTGGAAGCGCTCCTCCCAGGCGATGGCGTTGCGGCCGTTGATCGCCGCCCAGCCGGTGAGGCCTGGGCGTACGAGGTGCCGGCGGTGCTGCTCGCTGGAATAAAACTGCATGTAGTGGTGGAAAAGCGGACGAGGGCCGACCAGGCTCATGTCGCCCTTGAGCACGTTGAACAACTCCGGTAACTCGTCCAGGCTCGTTTCGCGGAGCAGGCGCCCGAGCGGCGTGAGGCGCCGTTCATCGGGCAGCAGCCGCCCGGACGGGTCCCGCTCCTCGCTCATGGTGCGGAATTTCAGAATTTCGAACGAGTGGCCCCCCAGGCCGGTGCGCTCCTGGCGCAAGAGGACCGGCGAGCCATGTTTGCGCCGGACCACGAGGGCTACCGCCGCCATGACCGGGGACAAGGACAAGAGCGCGCCCGCGGCGAGCGCACAATCGAGCCAGCGCTTTCCCCGGCGAGCGTAGAACGATGATTGAGCAGAGGCCACGGTCAGGCTCGAGCTTAGAGCGGGAGCATCCCCCCCACGCGTTTTCCCAGCAGATCGTTTATACCCCGAAGAATGGAAGCACATTCGACGGATTTGCTGGGCGGGGCCCTCCGCCGCCACTTTTGATGTGAGTCGAGGTATGTCACGGCCCCGCATCGTCTACGTCGTCACCAGCGACACGTCCGCGGATCTGCTGCTGCGCGGGCGGCTTTCGTATCTGGTTCAACAGGGGTTTGACGTCGAGGTCGTGTGTGGAGAGGGCGAGCGCGCCGCCACGGTGTCCGCGCGCGAAGGGGTTGTCTGCCATACGCTGAGCCTCGCTCGGGACGTAGCCCCGCATCGGGATCTGGCGGCGCTTTTTTCACTCGCCAGCCTGCTCGGGCGCCTGCGCCCGGACATTCTCAACGCCAGTACGCCCAAGGCGGCGCTCTTGGGGTTGTGCGCCGGCCGCTACGCCTCGGTGCCACGCCGCGTCTACCTGCTGCGCGGCCTGCGCCTCGAAACGCTGTCGCCCGTGGCCCGCGCCGGCATGCGCGGGGTCGAACGATTGTGTTCGGGGCTCGCCCAGCACGTGCTCTGCGTGAGCCCGAGTCTGCGCGAAACGTACGTGGCGGCGGGGCTGGCGCCAGCGGACAAGTGCCGCGTGCTCGGCTCAGGGTCGTCCAACGGCATCGACGTCGCGCGCTTTACGCGCACAGCCGAGCTCGATCTCCGGGCGCGCGCGCTCGCGGAGCCGCTCGGCCTGAGGCTGGACAGGCCAACGTTGGGCTTCGTGGGGCGCCCGGTAGCAGACAAGGGCATAGCGGAGCTCTCGCACGTCTTTGAGCGCGTGCGCCGCGAGTTTCCCGAGGCGCAGCTCCTGGTCGTGGGGGCGGGTTTTGCGGGGGATCGCGAATGCGAAGAAATGCGTGAGCTACGGCGGCGCCAGGGCGTGTTTGTCGTGCCTTCGGTCGATGACGTCGCGCCGTATTACGCGCTCATGAACGTGCTGGTGTTTCCGTCGTACCGCGAGGGATTTCCCAACGTGGTGCTGGAGGCGAGCTGCGCCGGGGTGCCAGTCGTCGGGTTCGATGCCACGGGCGTTCGCGACGCCGTCGTGCACGGACAGACGGGGCAAATTTGCCCGCTCAAGGACGCACACGCGCTCGGAGCGCTCACGCTCGAGTACTTGCGCCAGCCCGAGCTGGGCCGTCGCCATGGCGCG
>JAYWEH010000806.1:0-6462 GCA_043780025.1 Deltaproteobacteria bacterium | reverse complement strand
CAACTCCGTTCGCACGAGCAGCGCGAACACTCCGCCGAGGAGGAAGGCCCCCATCACGCACATCAGATACATGACGCCGATGCGCTTGTGATCCAATGTCAGCAGCCACGACAGGATACCCTTGTCGTGCGTCAGGTAGTTATCGCCGTCCTGCTCGGCCGGAGCGGCGAGTACATCAGCGGTAGCGCTCGGTGAGGTCATGACGAAATCTCGTTACTTGATGGTCTTGATGTACTCAACGAGCCCGGCGATACGCCGGTCCGAGAGCTGGCCTTTGAACGTCGGCATCGAAGGCGGAAAGCCTTCGACGATCTTGGCTTGCGGCTCGAGAATCGATTCGCGCAGGTAATTCTCGTCCACCGCGAGGCTCCCGCGATTGACGATCTTCTCCTGGCGGCCGAATAGCCCCTGGAAGGTCGGCCCCACCTTGGCGCTGCCGTCGAGCGAATGGCAGGTACCGCAGCCGCTCTGGTTGAACGTGAGCTCCCCGAGGTCCACGAGCGGCATGGACTCGATCTTGCGAATCTCCTCCGCCACCCAGGCGGCGAAGCCTTCGGGGGTGTGTACCACGACGCGAGTCAACATGTCTGAATGTGCCGTCCCGCAATATTCGGTGCAGTAGACCGGGAAGGTGCCTTCCTGCGTGGCCCTGAACCAGAGCTCCGTGTAGCGCCCCGGCACGGCATCCATCTTCACTCGGAACTCGGGGATGGACAGGCTGTGCAGCACGTCCACGGATTGGATCAGGATGCGCACGTTGCGGTTGATCGGCACGTGGAGCTCGGGGTGGGAGAGCCCTTCAGGGTACTCGAAGCCCCATTTCCAGCGCTGGCCTGTGGCGTGCACTTCGTAGGCCGCGCGCGGCGAGGTGCGCAGGTCAACGAACTGCTTGAAGCCGACGATGAACACGCCGATCACGATGAACAGGGGGATCACCGACCAGGTGATCTCCAGCGTGTTGCTGTGGTCGTTCTGGCTCAACGCCTTCTCGTTGGCGGCTCGCGACGTCGCCCGATACTTCAAGCAGAAGTAGATCATCGCGGCCACGATGCCGGCGGTGCTGATGGCGCTCATCCAAACCAGGAAATCGAACAAGCCGTCGAGCGAGTCGGAGAAATTCGACGCGGAGTTCGGCATCCAGAAGGAGGGAGACTCAGGCACCTTCGGGGGATTGGCCAGGCCGGGAGGCGGCGTCGGCGGAGCCTGCACCGCGCCCTGAACGCTACCTAGCGAAAGCCCCGCGAAGAGGCTTCGGGTGACCAGCTCGACCAGCCGGGACAGGCTAAACCCAGCGTGAGAGAAAAATTCGACCATCATCCTCGTGGCTCCACGTCATCACGAACGAAACCCGACGCCTGAGAAGGCTCGGCACCGGGCCGAATCGAGCGCCTGCGAGTGCCTCGCTTCCGACCCTGCCGCAGCCAAAACGCACCCAAAAAACCGCCCAAGGCGAGCGCCGTGGCGCTGCCTCCGACGCGCATGATGTTCATGGCCATGGGCGCGTAGCGCCCTTCACTCTCGTCGTAATGGAAGCAATACAGGATCAGTCGGTCCACGCTCGAACCGATCTTGCCTTCAGCGGCCTCGACCAGCGAAAGCGACAACGTCTTTTGGTGGTACTCGATGCCGTAGAGGTAGCGGGAGATGCGTCCGCTCGGCGTGCTGATGACGAGCACCGCCGGGTGCACGTATTCCTTGCGCTCGGCGTTGTACGCATAGCCGACGCCGAGGGCCTCGGCGATCGCTCCGACGTTCTCGGCGGAACCGGTCAAGAAGGTCCAGCCGCCGGGCGACCCAGCGTGCGCGACTTCGCCCCGGTAGCGCGTTTCCGTTTCACGCGCGCGCGTGCTCGTTTCGTTGGGATTCAGGCTGACGGTGACGATGTCGTAGTCAGTGCCGAGGCGCCGATCCAGGCGACCCACTGCAGCCGACAAACCGCTCAGCTGCAGGCTGCACAACATGGGACAGTCGGAGTAGTTGAGCGTGAAGATGACGGGGCGCTGCCCGGTCACGTAGCGAGACAGCTCCACGCGCTCCCCCGCGGTGTTCTGAAACTCGAGATGAAGCGGCAATGCGCGATCGAGGTGTTCCTCCACGTCGATGCCCGCAAGACGCTTGGGTGCCGCTTCGATCCGGGTCACGACACCGTCCTCGACCACGGTTTGAGCCATGAGCTCGAGCGAGATGACCGCGAGCGCGAGCGCGAGCCCGACGGCGCACCACCTCGCTCGCAGATACGCCGTCACGGCGCCCCCGACCCGGCCGGCGCGGTTCCGCTCGGTGCAACAGCACCGGGACTCGGAGCGAGAGCGGCGGCCGGGGCAGTTCCGGGCGGTGCTGCAACCCCCGCTTCGGCCGGGGCGGCCACGACGGGGTTCATCACCATGCCCGGCGGGGGCGGCGGTGATGCGGCCGCCGGCTCAGCGCGATATTGCTCAACCACGCGGCTCATCGCCATGTCGATCGGAATCGCCAGCTTGCCCTTCTCACGATCGACCCAGCGCGGGGCAGCGGTGAGACCCGCGAGCTGCGCGCGATCGAGCGCTGCCACGGTTTCTAGATCGGCATGGTTGGGCCGCAGCTCGTCCACCTTCGCCCGCTCCGAGCGCACGAGCGCGGTGACCCATGCGCTGATCGCGATCATGGAGAAAGCCCCGACGACCACGATCGTGGCTAGCAACCCGGTGCTCGTCTTGTCTTGCTGTGTGGCCATGGATCCTCGAAAGCAGCTCTAGCGATGCTCAGGCATTCTGAAAGGCCAATGAGTCCGCCAAACGGGGGTCACCGGTCGGAATCAGATTGACGCGCCGGGCTCGCCGCGCGGCAAACCCAAAAAACAGCCCCACCACCCCGACCAGGCACAACACGTCCACGACACCGAGCGGAACTTCTCCGCCGCCGTTGGGGTAGATCAGCCAGAACAGATCCACGTAGTGGATGACCAAGATCCAGACGGCCCAGAACGCGAGCGTCTTCTTGTTGCGTTTGACGTGCCGAGACATCAGGCCAAAGAAGGGCATGACGAAGTGGGCCACGAGCAGCAGGATCGAGACCACCTTCCAGCTTCCCTCGAAGCGCCAGTGGTACCAGTGCGTCTCCTCAGGGATGTCCGCGTACCAGATCAACATGAACTGCGAGAAGCCGATGTAGGCCCAGAACACCGTGAACGCGAACATCATCTTGCCGATGTCGTGATAATGTTCCTGGTTAACGCTGTTGGTCAGCCGGCCCTTGCTTTGCAGCCAAATCAGCGCGAGGCCCAGGCTCGAGTAACCGGCAAGCACGCAGCCAGCGAAATAGTAGACGCCGAACATGGTGCTGAACCACGTGGCATCCAGCGACATCACGAGATCGATGGAGCAGAACGTCAGCGTGACGGCAAACGCGATCATGCCGGGGGCACTGGTGTGCCGGAGGGCGGTGCTGATCCCGCTGCCACCGTCCTTGTCCTGCCGGACTGATAGGCTGAAGAAACGCCGGCCCAGCCAGATCCAGAAGCCGAAATAGAAGGCCCAGCGCACCACGAAAAAGGGCAGATTCAGGTACGCGGACTTGTGGTGAAGCATGTGATCTTGCTCGACCTTGGCGTGGTCCAACCACACATAGAGATCGGTACTGCCCATCAGCATGGGCACCACGACACCGAGCGACAGGGCCGCCACGAGCACCATGTTGCTGGCCAGGATCTCGGCCACTCTTCGCACCACCACGCTCCACTTGGCGCTGGTCAGATGCTGAATCGCCACGAACCAGAGGGCTCCAAGGCCCAGGCTGAGCACGTACATGAACGCGACGAGGTAGGCTCGCTGCAGCTTGGCCCAGTCCCCCATGCCGAGCGCGGCCGCTGCAACGAGCGCGGAGGAGCCGATACCCAAGGCCACCTTGACGAGGCGATCCGCCTCGCCATCGATGACGATATTGTCCTCGTGGCCGTGGGCTTCGTGGCTGCTATCGGATGGGTGGCTCATATCAGCGTCAACTCTCACCAAGCGGGGTTCACTCGAGCCCAGCGCGCTGGGGCCCGGGCACGTCTTCCAGCGTCGCTGCCCGCGAGCGCTGCAGCGCGCGTAAGTAGAGCACGACGGCCCAGCGATCGGCCGTATCGATCTGCCGCCCATACGGTGGCATGTTGCGAATACCGCGGGTGATGCCGTCGAACAGTTCGCCGACGGGCTTGTACGCGAGGTTTTCCTGGTGCAGGTCCGTGGGTGGGACCCACGTGCCTTGCATCAGGCTACGCGCGCGCTGATGCACCATGCCTTGACCCGCGCCATCGACGCCGTGACAGGGCGTGCAGTAGATGTCGAAGCGCTCCCGCCCGCGCTGCATCGTTGCCTCGTCCACCTTCACCTGCTCGGGGAAGGTCTTGGCGAAAGCGCCGTCCACTTTGCCGCGATAGAAGTGATCGTCTTCGCGCAGCTCGCCCACGGCCACGGTCCCGTCGACCGGCAGACGCATCGCGCGCCCGTCCTGGAAGAAGGCGTTGGCGCGCTGCGGCTTGAATTTTTGCTGCCAGTCCATGTCTGGCACCACGTGCACGCGCGGCCGCTCGCTGGTCGAAAAGCGCGCGAGCGTGGTCAGTGCAAACGGAACCAGCGCCGCAGAACTCAGAATCAACAGCCCGTAGACGATGCCGCGAGGCATCGCGCTCGGCGATTCGTTGTCCTCGAGGATGCGCTCGATGGATCGCGGGGTGGTCCCCTGCAGCAAATTCAGCGTCTCGCGCCCATCGAACTTAGGGTCATTGGCCTGGACCAGGATGAAGAAGCGGTCGTCCGTGACGCGCGCGAAGCGCCGGCAGCGATCGAGCGGGTGCGACAGCATCGGCAGCTTGTTCAGGACCAACATCGAAATGAAGCACGACAGCGCAGCCGCCAACACCGTGAGCTCGAACGTGATCGGGATGTTGGCAGGCAAGCTGAAGAACGGCTTGCCGCTCACGATCCACGGATAGTTCTGCGTGCTGGTCCACCACTGGAAGGTGAGCGCGCCGGTGCCGCCGGCGAGCCCACACACGAAGACGATCCACGGCAAAATCGTGGGGCGAATGCCCATCGCCGGGTCGATGCCGTGAACTGGAAACGGGCTGAACGAATCCCAACGCGCGTAGCCCGCGTCGCGAACCTTTTCAGCCGCCGTTATGAGTTGCCCGGGGGTCTGATATTCGGCGAGCAAGCCGTGCAGCTGCTCGGGCTCGCGGACCATGGCTGGGGCATCGGAGGAGTCAGTCATCGCGTCGACCGTTTGGCGCTTTCGGGCGCGCTCGAAGCCGGGCTTCCTGAAACGCCGGGCTTCTCGAAACAGTAGGCCTCAATGATCCAGGTGAGCATGGGCCTCGGGGTGAATGGCCTTTACTTCGGCCGTGGCGATCATGGGGAGGTACCGGCAGAACAACAGGAACAGCGTAAAGAACAGGCCGAAGGTGCCTAGAAACGTCGTGAAATCGAACAAGGTGGGGACGAAGTAGCCCCACGCCGCGGGCAAGAAGTCGCGCGCCAGCGAAGTCGAGATGATGACGAATCGCTCGAACCACATGCCCACGTTCACGAGCACGCAGATCACCATCATGGCGGCCAGGTTGGTGCGCACCTTGCGGAACCAGAACAGCTGCGGAAAGATCACGTTGCAGCTCACCATCGACCAATAGGCCCAGGCGTACGGACCGAAGGCGCGGTTGATGAACGTGAACTGCTCGTAGGGGCTCGCACCGTACCAGGCGATGAAGAACTCCATGGCGTAGGCGTAACCGACCATGGTGCCGGTCGCGAGGATGACCTTGTTCATCAACTCGAGGTGGCGCATCTCGATCACGCTCTTGAGCCCGAAGAACTCGCGCGCGGGTATCAATAGCGTCACCACCATGGCGAAACCGCTGAAGATGGCGCCGGCAACGAAGTAGGGCGGGAAGATCGTGGTGTGCCAACCCGGCAACTGCGAGGTGGCAAAGTCGAAGCTCACGACCGAGTGCACGCTGAGCACGAGCGGCGTCGAGAGCGCCGCCAGGATTAGGTAGGCGCGCTCGTAGCGGTGCCACTGGCGCGCGGAACCACGCCAGCCCATCGCCAGGATCCCGTAGATCAGACGCCGCGTCTTGGTCTGGGCGCGATCGCGAATCGTCGCCACGTCCGGAATCAGACCCATGAACCAGAACGTCAGCGAGACCGTGAAATAGGTACCGACGGCGAACACGTCCCAGTCGAGCGGGCTGCGAAATTGCGGCCACATCTCCATCTGGTTCGGGATCGGCAACATCCAGTAGGGGAGCCAGGGGCGGCCGATGTGGATGCCCGGGAAGATCAGCGCGCAAATGACCGCGAAGATCGTCATGGCTTCGGCGGCGCGGTTGATGGCCGTGCGCCAGTTCTGGCGCAACAGGAACAGGATCGCGGAGATCAGCGTTCCGGCGTGGCCAATGCCGACCCAGAACACGAAGTTGACGATGTCCCAGCCCCAGCCGACCGG
>JAYWEH010000805.1:0-6472 GCA_043780025.1 Deltaproteobacteria bacterium | reverse complement strand
TACGTGAGCAACTCGCCGTTGACGAAGCCATCCGCCTGCTCGGAGCCGGGTTCGACCATGTAGATGCTGCCATTGTCGACACTGCCGACGAAAAGCTGTCCGCCCGGGGTCACCGCAATGCCCTCGGGGAAGAAACGCGGGGGCAGGTCGATCTCGAGCGGGTCACCGCCCGCGAGCGGCAAGCCAACCAGGCGGAAATCACCCGGCTCGCCCACGCCGCCGAAGGGCGCATAGCGGTCAAACTGCGACTCGACAACCCAGGCAATGCCATCCCGGACCTGCACCGTCGTGGGGATGCCGAGCTTGCCATCCTGGAGGTCCGTCAGGCTGCCGGAATCCGCCAGCGCCACCGTGGCCGCGTCGCCATCGTCGTCTTCGCCGCAGGCGACCGCGCCGAGCGCGAGGGCCGCGCCAGCGAGCGTGCCGAGCGTGCGCGCGCAAGCGTTCAAAGCACGGGTAGCCGCGCGAGCGCGGCTGGATTGTTCAAACCAAAGCGAGTCCATGATTAACCTCATATATTATTAGCGAAGTGGCGGCTGCCGCTGAGAACCGAATGAGCCACCCCGGACCTTCGCGGCTTGGGGTTCCGCGAACCGAAACCGTCCCACTTCACCTGACAGCGTCGCAGCCGCGCCAAGATTCGGCGGAGGGGCCAGTTGCTGTCAAGCGCATACCGGTGCGCAGACGGTCACTACCAGCACGCCTCACAAGTTGCGGCGCAGCTGCGATTTTATTGCTCAGAAAGGCACATCGGCTCGAGCAGCTCTGCGCTCCACACTGGTCCGGCCTTGCTCGCGCTTGCCCATCGCGCGCCGCGCAGCCGGTGCTCAACTTGACGAGGGGCCAATGTAGGCGCAGCATCGTCCGATGCGGCGGTTCTTCGTCTCGCTGGGCGAGATTGGCATTGTGTGCCTGGCTGGGGCGTGCGGCGAGGCACCGGACGCTCCAGGGCCCCAACGAGCAGAGGCGGGTAGCGGCGGCGAGTCCCAGGATGTTCTGGAGACATTGCCGCTGCCCGACGTCGCTGCGGGCGGGAGCTCGTCGTCGCCGCCCGATGACGAACCTGCGGACGCCGGCGGGTCTGGAAACGATTCCGGATTAGCTCCGCCTCCGGCGGGACCGACATATGCTTTAGCGGCGTGCACCGAGGCTGCCATCACGGGATGCCAATACCTGCATATCTCTGCCAGCGACACAGCAGCCGACCTGTGCGTTCAGCTGACGCTCGACAATTGTTCAGACTATGGCCGTGGGATCGGCGCGACGGTGCCTCCACGCTGGCGCCTGGGATCGGGCAGCGTGACCAAACGAGCGGATACTTGCGAACTCGACGAATACTACCCCGCCAGCGTATCGGTGAGCTCTGCAGAGGGTAACCTGACCTGGAACATCGAGTCGGCTCGGCCCACAGGGATGGTGATTGCTCTCGAGCTCGAGACGTCGCGCATCTCGGCCAATTCGAGCTTGGTGCCCGATAGCATCACGCTCGAAAGCGACGCGCTGGTAGGTCCGCTCGAACCGTGCGACGACTGACGCACGGACCATGTACGACCCGAAGCCCAATCGCTACGATCAAATCCCCTACACACGCTGCGGCCGCAGCGGCCTGAAGCTGCCCAAGCTGTCGCTCGGCCTCTGGCACAACTTCGGGGACACCTCGCCGCTCGAGAATGCGCGGGAGCTGCTGCTCCGCTCGTTCGACCACGGCATCACCCACTTCGACCTGGCCAACAACTACGGGCCACCTGCGGGCTCCGCGGAGGCGAACTTTGGGCGCATCCTGGAGAAAGATCTGCGGCCTCATCGTGACGAGCTGATCATCTCGACAAAAGCCGGCTATTGGATGTGGAACGGGCCTTACGGGGAGTTCGGCTCGCGCAAGTATCTGCTCGCGAGCCTGGATCAGAGCCTGAAGCGCATGGGCCTCGACTACGTCGACATCTTCTATTCGCACCGCTACGATCCAGAGACGCCTCTCGAGGAGACCATGGGTGCGCTCGATCACGCCGTGCGCAGCGGCAAGGCGCTGTACGTGGGTATCTCCTCATACGGGCCTGAAAAGACGCGCGCTGCGGCCAAGATCCTGCGGGCCCTCGGCACCCCTTGCATCATTCACCAACCCTCCTACTCGATGCTGAACCGCTGGGTGGAGCAGGGGCTACTCGACGTGCTCTCCGAGGAGGGTATCGGCTGCATCGCGTTCTCTCCGCTCGCGCAAGGGTTGCTCACGGACAAGTACCTGAACGGTGTGCCCGAGGCCTCGCGAGCCGCCAAGGGCGGCTCGTTCCGGCGCGAGCATCTGAGCGCCGAGAACCTGGCCAACGTGAAGGGTCTGCACGCGATCGCGAAGCGTCGCGGCCAGTCGCTGGCACAGATGGCCGTTTCCTGGGTGCTTCGCCAGCCCAGCATCACGAGCGCGCTCATCGGAGCGAGCCGTTGGGCACAGGTCGAGGAGCTCCTCGGCGCGATCGGCAAGAGCGACTTCAGCGCCGACGAACTCTCGGAGATCGATCGCCATGCCCTCGACGGGCAACTGAACCTCTGGGCGAAGTCGAGCGACGCGGGTTGAAAACCGCCCCGCGCGGGCTCATTCCAGCACAAATTCGACGCGCCGGTTACGAGCTCGTGCGTCAGCGTCCGTGCCTTCCTCGACCGGCCGATCTGGGCCGTAAGAGCGCACGTTCACGCGGTTCGGGCTGACGCCACGCGCGATCAGATAACGCCGTACCGCGTGGGCACGCGCTTCGCTCAGCTGCATGTTGACGAGGCGCGGCCCCGTATCGTCGGTGTGGCCTTCCACGCGCATCCGCTCAATCTCGGGGTTGGCCTTGAGCGTGAGCGCGATCTGATCCAAGAGCGGCTGCGAATCCGCCGTGATCTGGGCCGATCCGTGTTCGAACCGGATGGCGTCGAGCACGGTGAAGTGGCCTTCCTCGTAGATCACACGCCGATCGCCGGAGTCCGGGCAGCCATCTTCGTCGTTGATGCCGTTGATGGTCTCCTTCGCGTCGGGGCAGTCGTCGTCGAGATCGCTGACGCCGTCGCGGTCGAAATCGGAGTCTTCGTCCGGGCAGCCATCGGCGTCGTCGACGCCATCGCGATCTTCCGGATCCTCGGGACAGGCGTCCTCTGAGTCGGAGATTCGATCACCGTCGCGGTCATGACTCGTCGGCGCAAAACGCACGCCGACCAGCGCTCGAAAGCTCGGCACGCCATAGCCTTCGAGCAGCCCTGGGCCTGCGCCAGCCGTGATGTCCCACTCCGGGCCCAGCGCGTGCCGCAGGAAGCCCAGGGCTTCGAGCGCCACCTCTTCGGGATCGGTCGCGGTGAGGCCCGCTCCGCCACCCAGCTCGACACCGATCTCGGTTCGCCCGCTGAGCCCGCCGAAGCGGTAGCCAATCGCCGCGGCGTAGGCGAGCTCACTGCCTGCTTCGACGTTCAAGAAGGTCGAGGTCGAACGCAACGCGACGCCGAGATTGAAGCCGATCCGCAGGCCTGAAGCATAGCGGTGGTCGAGCGCGACCTTCGGTACGAGCGCCACGCCGCGGCTGCCACCCGAGAAGTCGCCGGTGTGCGTGGGCAGCTGAACTTCGGCGAGCAGCGCGAGCCCCACGCCATCCTCCAGATCTGACAGCAGCTCGAGCTTGGGTGCGAGCCGCACGTCGCCGAGGCCGGCGCTCGAAGGATCCCCGTCCCCGGCTTGCAGGAAATACACGGGCAGGCCAGCGCCAATGGCAAAGCGCCGAGAGAGGCTGGCGGAAACTATCGCGTCAAAGCCCACTCGATCAGAGATGAAGCTGCGCGAGATATCCCCGCTCGGCCCCACTATGACGAGGGGATTTCTGGCGTAGTTGAGCCAAAGCGCGAGCTCCCAGCGGTCGTCGGGGTGGCGCACTGCCGAACCTTCGGCGCCGAGCCATCCGTCGTGGCTGAGCGCCGGGCGAAAGCGTTGAGCATCGACCTGAGCGAGCGAGCTGGACGCCCAGAGCACCGAGGACAGCGCCCAGAACAGGCTGGAGCGCAACGATGAGCGCGCGCTCACGACTGCGCTCTCCGGCGGGAGGCGCGTCGCCGCAGCAGCAAAGCGAGCCCGAGCCCCACTGCACCCAATCCGACTGCGCCAAACCAGGAAGACCGCTGGCTCGCGCCCCGCTCGCGGGCGCTCACTGCGCATGTCAGCGCTCCACCCTGTACGATTTCTCCGTCACCCAGCACGACCTCCGGCGGCACGCAGCGCATGTTCCGGCACACGCCCCCCGCGGGGCATTGCGAATCCTCGCCGCACATGACGTCCGTTTCGGCGACGTCGGCTACGCCATTGGCGTTTTCGTCCTGTGGCACGCAGGGCCCAACCACGCCGAGTTCGCGATCGATCAGCTCGTCGCCATCACTGGCCCAAAAAGCCAGGTCAGCGTCGCAGCCCGCGCCTACTTCGAGTGCGGACAGATCGAGCTCGATCTGCCGGTAAGCCTTGCGTGCCAGACCGAGATCCAACGGATCTCGATCGACGCCCTCTTCGGTCACGGCTTCCAGGGGCTCCAGATCGTCGATGGGCTCGAATTGGTCGGCTGAGTCCGACCAGCGCCAGGCTCCTGACAGCTCGTCCCCATTCGCGAGCGCAATGGCTACTTCATAGCCGCCGCGCGCCAGCTCTTCGGAGAGTTCGGGGTCGATCTCGGGAGCTTGGCTAGAGCCGCCGCTCGCGGCGTTTCGATCGGCATCGATAAAAGTGATGACCTGGAGCGCCTCGGGCTCCGTCTCCGCGGAGACGTACACGCGCAGCCACAAGCGGCTGCCCTGGACCGCCGCGTAGGCGCTGCGTAGATCGATGGCTTGCTCGGGAGCTCCAAAGCTACCGGCGCCGTCACCCGCGATGTCTTCCGAGCCGAAGATCCAGGCGGGCTCCCCCGTGCGATCCACGGCAACCAGCTCTCTCGCCGCCGGCCGTTCACGTTCGGCGGCCCACGTTTGGGCCACGGCGGGAATCGCCGCGAGCAGGCTTCCGAGCAGCACGCTCGCAGCGCAAGTCAGGTCACGACTTCTAGAAGCTGGTGAAGCCAAGTACGACAAAATCCTCTGCACGAGACACAGTGAGCTTGGAAACGGCCTATGCGCGCTACTGCTGAACCCCCCGTGGGCGAACGAGTACCGGTCAAGCCCTGTGCTGGACAGCGGCCAGGTGCCGTTCGATCGCCGGAATGAATCCCAGTGGAAAGCGCAGGCTGCCCTTCTTGGTCCGCTGCAGAAATCCGAGCGTGGCCCGGGCCGACAACGGCTTGGGCTCGTAGCGCAGGAACTCCTGCAGCGTCGGTTGGGGTTCCCGGCGCGGCCACTCGGAGATCTCCACCTCGAATCGGCCGTCCCCCATATTCCAGGCCGCTCGGGGCCAACTTCGCCCGGAGACGAGCTGGCGTGTGGCATCGACGAGGGCCTCACCCGGACGCGCCAAGCGCTCCCCGAGCCAGCGCGCGACCGGCACGCTGACCGCGTTTCCGACCAACTTCCAGCGACTATTGCCTCGCGCGACCGTTTCTGCCGCGCTCGTCCAATCGGAGTCAAACCCTTGCAGGCGCTCAGCGTCGCGCAGGTCGGGCGTCACGATGCGACCGTCGGGCATCCAGATCGCGGGTGGCGAGGGCACCCCGATGCTCGAACCACCCTTGAGCGTCGGGATCGCGTCGACAGCCCAGCCCAGCCCGCGAATGCCCTCGGTCCAGTAGAACCCGCAGGCGCGCCCTTCCGCCGCGATCGGCGCAGGCTCGCCCGCATCATCGGCAAACAACACGCGACGCGGATCGGCGTCCAGCGCGGCCACGATCAAGACGCGGCGACGGCGCTGCGGCAAACCAAACGCGCGCGTGTCCACCACGCGATACGCCCAGCGGTATTTCAGCCGTTCCAGCTCAGCGACGATGACTTCGAGTGCCTGGCCCTTGGCGAGTTGCAACATGAAGGGCACGTTCTCCAGCACCAACCAGGGCACTCGCCGCCCTTCGAGCAGGCGCATGACCTCGCGAACCAAGCCTGACCGAGCGCCAGTGATGCCCGCCGTGCGCCCCGCCTGGGAGAGATCCTGGCAAGGGAAACCCGCTACGAGCAGATCGACATCGCGCGGCAAGCTCTCGATGGCCCTCACGTCGGCGTGAATCGACAGGCCATGCCGTGAGTGACGTTCGAGCACGGCTCGAGCAGGCGGATCGATCTCGCACAGGAGGCGGTTCGGGTGACCCGCAGCACTCAGCCCGAGTTCGAGTCCGCCGATGCCCGAAAACAGCCCTGCCGTCCGAAGTTGCTGGCACGGGGGCTTTGCGGCTTTCACGTGGCGACACCTTATCATGCGTTCAGGTGACTTCAAGGCGAGCTGTCACCCCGACGCATCGCGACTGGCACATGGCGCGATCCAGATGCAAATGAGCCAGGTGAGCACCGACACGCGAGGAGACGGGGATTTCTATCAGGTGCTGAGAGCCCG
>JAYWEH010000804.1:0-6473 GCA_043780025.1 Deltaproteobacteria bacterium | reverse complement strand
GTGTCGAGGTCGTGTACCAGATGCTCCAGGCCGAATACGGCATCGACTTCACGCAATACAAGCCGAGCACCGTCACGCGCCGCATCGAGCGCCGGCTGACGCTGGCGCGTTCGAACAACATCCAGGAATACGTCAGACATCTGAAGCAAGACCGCGAAGAGCTCGACGTGCTGTACCGGGACCTGTTGATCGGGGTGACGCGATTTTTCCGCGACGAGGAAGCGTTTGACGTGCTCGAGCAGAAGGTCTTGCCCGAGCTGCTCGAGCGCATCCCGCCCGATCGCCCCGTGCGCATCTGGGTGGCGGGCTGCGCCACCGGCGAAGAAGTGTATTCGCTCGCCATCGTGCTCTCGGACCTGATGCTGCGCATGGGCACCCGGCCGCTCAAGATCTTCGCCACCGATGTGCACCGCGGTTCTCTCGAGCGCGCCGCCCGCGCGGTCTATGACGAACAAGCGTTGTCGAAGGTCTCTCCCGAGCGCCTGGAGCGCTACTTCTTGCGCGTCGGTAACAGCTACCAGGTCGTGCCGGATTTGCGCCAGGCGGTGGTGTTCGCGCCGCACAATGTGATTCGCGATGCTCCCTTCACACGGGTCGATCTGATCGCGTGTCGCAACATGCTGATCTACTTGCAGCCGTCCGCGCAGCAAAAGGTGCTGTCGCTTTTCCATTTCGGGCTCAATCGCAACGGCGTCCTGTTTCTCGGCCCCAGCGAGAATGTCGGCGCGCTCGCACGCGACTTCGAGAACATCGACAAGCACTGGAAGATCTACCGCAAGCAGAGTGACGCGCGCTTGTCGCTCTACCCCAAGCCGATGCTCCAGTCCGAGCCGCGCGGAGTACTGGCCGCACCGGCGGCTCCCGCTTCGCGCTCTTCGCTCTCGCAGCTCCTGTCCACCTACGACGCGCTGCTCGACGAGGTCATGCCGCCCAGCCTGCTGGTCAACGACCGGGGCGAGCTGATCCACACGTTCAACGGCGCCGGGCGTTTTCTGCGCTTCCGGGACGGCCGCCAGGGCCTCGAGGTTTTTGATTGCGTGGACGCCGACCTCCGGATCGTGCTGGTCGGTGGTCTCAAACGAGCCCTGCTCGAGAGCGCGCCGGTCGTTTACAAAGGCGTGCGGCTCGAAACCGGTAGCGAAAGCGCCATCCACCAGGTGACGATCCGGCGCGTCCAGCGCAAAAACCTGGACACTCCGCACCTGTTGATTTCGTTCGAACCGATGGAGCGGCCGCCGCGCAGCGAGGTAGCCCCGGAGACCGAGATCCGCCTCGATCAGGTCTCACGTGAGCAGCTGGCACACCTGGAAGTCGAGCTCAGCCGCGCCAAGCAGAATCTGCAGGCGGCTGTCGAAGAGCTGGAGACCGCCAATGAGGAGCTGCAAGCGTCGAACGAAGAGCTGCAAGCGTCCAACGAAGAGCTGCAGAGCACCAACGAAGAGCTGCAGAGTGTCAACGAAGAGCTCTACACCGTCAATATCGAGTATCAGCGCAAGATCAGCGAACTGACCGAGCTCGCCAACGACATGGACAACCTGCTGTCCAGCACTGACGTCGGCGCGATTTTTCTCGATCACGAGCTCACGATTCGCAAATTCACGCCGCAGATCGCCGACGCCTTCAGCCTAGTTCCGCATGACGTGGGCCGCTCCATCGAGACGTTTGCTCACAAAATGAACTACCCGGAGCTGGTCGTGGACCTCAAACACGTGCTCGAAACCGGGGAACGCGTCGAACACAAGCTGCACGGATTGGACGGCAAATCGCTATTTCTGCGCATCCTGCCGTACCGCGCGAAGGGCATGATCGACGGCGTGGTGCTCACGCTGATCGACGTGAGTGGTCTGCGCGCCGCCGAAGACGCCCTGTTCCACGAACGTCACCTGCTCGACAGTTTGCTCGGCGGCATCCCCGATGCGATCTATTTCAAGGACGCGCGCGGCCGCTTCATCCGCATGAACCGCCCCATGGTGGATCGGCTCGGCTGCGAGACCCCGGAAGAAGCCGTGGGCAAGACCGTATTCGAGCTGTCCAACCCTGAGGAGGCGCTGGCGCTGCACAAATATGACGAGGTGGTGCTGCGGAGCGGTCAGCCCCAGCTCTACAACGTGGAGAATCGTCTGGCTCGGGACGGCACGGACCAGTGGGATCTCGTCAGCCGTTTGCCGCTCGGCGGCGCCGCGGGTGAAGTCGTCGGCGTGATCGCGATTTTCCGCAACATCACCCAGCAAAAGCTGGCAGACGACAAGATTCAGGAAGCGGTGCGCCGGCGCGACCAGTTCCTGGCCATGTTGTCGCACGAACTCCGCAATCCGCTCGGCGCTATCTCGACGGCCACGGCGCTCTTGAAGAAGGATGCCGCGTCGGAGCCGCGGGCCAAGCTGCTCGGCGTGCTCGAGCGCCAGACGCAACAGATGGGGCGGCTTCTCGATGATCTGCTCGAGGTGAGCCGCGTCACTGAAAACAAGATCGAGCTGCGCAAGCGGCCCTTGAATCTGCAAGCGGTCCTGGACGAAGCCGCCGACGCGGTCTCGGCGTTGATGGCATCGCGGGCGCTCTCCTTTACCGTGGAGAGCTCGCCAGAACCCTTGTACGTGGACGGGGACCCGGCGCGCCTGCAGCAGATCCAGGTGAACCTGCTGAGCAATGCCGCCAAGTATACAGAGAGCGGCGGCCACGTCAGGGTGAGCGTGGGCCGGGAAGGAGATGATGCCGTGATCAAGGTGCGCGACGACGGCGTCGGCATCGCGAAGGAGATGCTCGACTCCGTATTCGACCTGTTCGTCCAATCGAGCCGTACGCTCGATCGCTCTTCCGGAGGGCTGGGCGTAGGGCTGACCCTGGCGCGGTCGCTGGTGGTCATGCACGGAGGCTCGATACGCGCGCTCAGCGACGGCGAGGGCAAAGGCAGCGAATTTGTGGTGAGGCTGCCGATCCATCGAGGGACGGTCGAGGAGCCCGCAGTGCCCGACAGCGAGCCGGCGCCTTCGGGTGTGGCGAAGGTCCTGATCGTCGAAGACAACGAAGATAGCCGCGAGCTCATGTGCATGCTGCTCGAGCAAGCGGGCTTTCAATGCCGCACCGCCAGCACCGGCACCGCGGCGCTACAGGTGCTGGGCCAGTTCCACCCCGACATCGCCATTCTGGACGTGGGCCTACCGGAAATGAACGGATATGAGCTGGCAGGGCTAATCCGCCAAGACCCCTCGCTCCGGAAGACGATCCTGATCGCCGTGACGGGTTACGGTCGCGCCACCGACCATGAAGCCTCCCGCGCGGCGGGCTTCGACGACCACCTCGTCAAACCCGTGGACACCGATCAGCTGCTACGCGCGGTGACACGGCTGCGGGCGCGCAGCCGCGCCATCGACAACACCAGCCGGGACGGCCATTTGCCGAGCCCAGTGCGCCCCAGTGCGGCGCCCGGTGTGAACCTGCCGGTTCGCCACGAGTCGGGCATCATGCCTGCCGTCGATGGGCAGAGTCGGAGCAACGGCGTCGCAGAAGCGCCGGATAGTCTGGAGGCGACAGCGTCCACTCGCGAGTCCTGAGCTTGGGGTTACAGCTCGGCGCAGCCGAGCTGTAACAACCGCGCGTTGACGCGGCCGCTCACCGGCGCGCCGCGCTCACTGCTTGCTTGATCGAAGGTGAGATTGCCGTCGCTGATGAAGCCCACGAAGCGCTGGGCGGCGCCGTCGAGCGCGACCAGAACGCCCGAGGATTCGAGCGCATAGAGCGAGCGCGTGCCGGGCGTGAATTCGCCCGGCGGCAGGCTCACCTGCAGGAACACGCCGCTGCCGTCGAGGCGAAAGGCGAGCGCTCGCACGATCACGCTCGCATCCGAGCCCATGGGATCGACGCCGGCCTGACTGAAGCCGGTGCCCTCGAACGGCACACCGTCCGGGGAGAATGCCACGTCGAAGCTGCCCGAACCCGGCGCGAGCGCGGCCAGATCACCATAGCTCGTCGCGAACTCGAACGAGATGTCCTGAGCTTGCCCGAAACACGGGCTCGGCAGCGCCGGCGCGTCGATCCATTCGGGTGCCGCGAGCTCCAGCGCCGAGCGCACGCTGTCACCGTGAGTCTCTAGGAATTGACGGAGCGAGTCTGTCGCGGGAGCATAGGTGTACGCGGAGCGTTCCGTGATAGCTGCGAGCTCGTCCACCAGCCCCGCTTCGTTCCACACCCGATCGACCAGCTCCGCCAGGCGTTCGCGAAAACGCGCGCGTTGGTCGGGCAGGTTGTACAGGCGGTTGGCGATCAAGCCGCGCGCATACACCGTTGGAGACGAGTTCTGGGGGTCGCCCACGTTGGTGGCCGAGAAGGATCCGTCCGTGCCCCACGGAATGAAGTTGAATAGCCCGCTCGCGGGGTCCGAATACACGTAGTAGTTGTTCTGGTTGCCGGCGTAGCCGTCCCAGTGTCCGAGCAGGGTCTCCATGGCCCAGAAATCCCGGAACTGGTCTATGTCGAGCACTGCCCCGAGCCCGCTCTCGAGCTCGGCATCGTTCAGCTGGAGCGCGCTCACCAGCCGCTCGACGTCGCTGCGATCGTTGGTGGCTTCGTTGGTCTTTGACTCGAGCCCAGCGGCTTCGCTGGTCGAGAAATCCACCGTCTGCCCTTCGTAGAGGTTGCCCTCGTCGTCGCTGAAGTGGCGCCGGAGCAGCGGCTTGCGCACCGGCTCCACGTTGGTGAACGTCCCGAGCTCCTCGCCGTTGACCACGACGTGAGCGAGGTTGCAGCGCGGCGCGGGCAGCCCCGCCCTGGCGAACGCCGCGTACGCGAGGCACTGGCGCGCGTGCGAGCCGTCCTGGCGATTGTTGTTCAGGGTCAAGCGCTCGAAGCCGCGCGCCGCCGACCCTGCATCTCCGAAGTCCAACTTGAGCGATGGACGGGTGCGCGACAGCGAGCCGAGAAAGCCCTTCTTGCGCACGACGACATCGTCGTGGTGCGTACCATCGACGCTGGCCGCGCCGATGACCTCCGTGAATTCGAAATCAGGCCTTTGACCGAGAAAGACCTCGAACAGGCTGCGGCCTTCGTTGCGCAACAGTTCCCAGTCCGCCGCGGCGAGCTCCACCTCGATCTCTAGCACGCGTTCCGGCGCGTACAGGCTGTTCAGCGCGTCGACCGGCGCCCCGGGCGTCGTGCTGTCCGAATCATCAGGCGCCACGGCGCCGGGCGCCACGGGTGTCGTGTCGTCACTGGAGCAAGCTCCCATCAAAAGCAGCAGCCCGAGCGCGCTGCCCGGTTTGAGTAACCCCATGCCAATAGTGTTATCCGACCCGTATTCCCTGTCGAGAATGTTCCCTGTCGAGGCGCTCAGTAAGCGGCTGGTGCTCGGCACCCGCTGCGCGTAAGCTGAGTGTTTTGGAGGGCCGAACCCATGCGTGAACAACAGCCAGCGAAGACACCCCACCAGAACGCGCTCGGCAGAGCGGCGGGCAGCCGCGTGCCGTGCGTGGCGGGTTTCCTGATCCTGCTCGGCCTGGGGTGTGGGGACAGTGAGCAACCGCTCGCACAGCTGGCACCGCCCGGAGACGAAGAGCTCGGGGAGCTCGGGACTCGGCTCTCACGCGCCCCCGCGCATGCCAATGCTCGGCACTGGCCGGCTCGCGGAAAAAGTGAACGGCGCGGGCACAAACACGTTCGGCATGGGCACGGCAAGCCCCACCATGGCGGCCACCACCACTGTGAGCAGCCTCCGGAGGAAGAGCCCAATGCCTGCGGCACGCCGCTCACCTTTCAGCGCATCGCGGGCGACGGAGACAGCGTGGGCCTCTCGATCGGTACGGCTCTACCCGCCATCGACGCCGCGGGCCGCGTGGCTCTTGCGGGCAGTGACGCGGGCTCGGCGCAGTTGCTTCTGGGTAACGGTGGCCCTCTGAGCGCCGTGGACCTCGCTGCAGGTGGGTTCGGGGAAGCCGTCAAGGTGGCCCTGGATGACACGGGCGGCTTGCTGTTCTCGGCGCCATTTCTCGTTGCTGACCGCTTTGGTGTGTTCAGCACGGAGGCGGGGGGCGGCGCGTTCGTCGAGTTGTTCAGCTCCGTCACCTGCGAAGCGACTCCGCCCGATGACGGGTGCGTCGATGCCAGCAGCCGCATCGGCCTGTCGCACAACGGTATCGCGGTGGCGAGCTCGATTCGCAGCGGGCGCGGCGCGCTGTTTCGCGGCCCCATCGACGGCCCGCTCGAAGTGCTGCAGACGGCGGGCACCTTCTTCAACAATCAAGAGCTGGACGTCAACGCTGCGGGCACGGTCGCGATTCAGATGGAGCACACCGGCTGCGGGCTGCAGCGTGGCGTATTGGTGTTCGACACACCCGAGGTAGCGCTCGCGGACGCAGAGAAGGCGTTCACGGGCACCAGCGTCGGACAGCAACCCGACACGGCGATCAATGACGCCGGTGTCGTCGCTCTGGCGCTCCGCGGCACCGCAGCGAGCGTCGACGTGTTGAACTGCCCGCCCGGTG
>JAYWEH010000803.1:0-2741 GCA_043780025.1 Deltaproteobacteria bacterium | reverse complement strand
ACCCCACCACCTTCATCTTCTTGCCGTCGGTATAGGGGATGTCGACCTCCGTCACGGTCACCTCCGGGCTAAGAATCTTGATCCGAGTGGCGCGTTCGCCAGCGTCACCCAGACTCATCCCGAACAGGTCAACGCCGAAACCCGGATCGGCGCCGCTCGGCAAGGCGACGCGGGATTCGATCGCGATCTGCATGCGCACCCCGGCGCTGCCCGCCGGGACGCGCAATCTCTTCTTCGCCAGCGCCGCCTTCAGATCGCGCGCGATGTTGCCCCACGCCGCGCTCTCGTTACTGGCGCTCAGCACCTCCACGTCGACGACCAGCCCGCTCGCGTCCGTCAGAACGGAAAGGACCCCGCTCGTGTTCGGGGCGCTCGGGCTGTCGAGCACGATGGCCTTCACGGCCGAAATCGCGGGTCCTTCGGGGCCAAGGCCGAGCGTCTGATCGTGGGCTGCCAGGCCCTCGCGCAACGAGTGCTGCAGCCGGTGCTCGAGCACCTGGCGTCGCGAACGAGCCGCCGCATCCACCGGGGACTCTTCCGTGCCGGCGCCGGGCACGAGGAACGGATTGTTCCCGGCACCGATACCGAGCTCACCCAAAGAGAGACCAGCTGGCCCCTCGACGACAGCTGGCCCCTCGGCGCTTCCAGGCTGAGCCGCGGCGACCTCCGAAGTCGCAGCGTCTGGCGCGGTGACGTCTTCCAGTTGCGGATCCGGCGCGACTAGCGTGGGCTTCGGCGCCTGCTCCGATCGCGCGCTATGGCTCGGACGCACGCCGGCGAGCGCCAACGGGTCCAGCTTGACGGGAGCTCCGGCGCTCGGCGGCGCAGGACTTTCAGTCGCCGAAGACTCGACCGCGTCGACCCACAAGAAGCTCTCGGCGGCCTCCGGACTTGGAGCGCGCGCCCACTCCATCGGCCTCGGCGGCATGAACGCGAAGAGCGCGGCGAGGCCGAGGTGCAGGAGCAGCGCCGCGCCGATCGAAACGCCGAGAGGTCGATGCATGCGAAGGCTTCCGGCTCGAGAAGGACGCTCGAGCCGCAGGGGAGTCTGCGACCGCGAGAGCACGGCGCAAGGGAGAAGCGCACGAAGAGCGCGGAGAAAACGCGGCGGCTCGCAGGCCGACGACGGTCTGCGAGCGGGTTTGTCGGGACGCATCGACGAGGGGAGCGTCTAGACGCCCGCGCCGAGGGCGCCGTAGCGTGTGCGAAGGTGCGTCCATGCTCAGTCGATTGCTCGCAGTCTTGACCGGCGCCTGGCTCCTCGGGTGCGCGCCGAGCGGGCTCGTGAAGCCCAGCGCCCCCGATATGACCGAGCTGGTGGCGAGCTACACGGCCCCGGACGCGGACTTCGACCCCCAGTCCGCGGACGCCTTGCGCCCGGCTCTCCTGGGATTCGACGAGCTATTGGCGAGAACGGACATCGCTCCGCGCCTGTTTCAGGCTCTGGGGCAGCTCGCTGCACAGGCGCGGGACGGCGACACCGCCGACACGGCCGCCGAGGAAGCGCTGACGCTGCGCGCGGACGGCTACCTGGTGGTGACGCGGATCTGCAACGGCTGGCAGGACCCAGCGGTCCCCGATGCTGCCAACAACGGCACTCTACAGCTGACCGCGACCTTCAATGAAACCGGCTTCGACCCCGTGATCTGGGGCAGCGTGCAGACGTGCCGCTATCTCGTGGGCGAGTCCCAGCTGCTCTTGCAGCAAAAGCCCGGCAGCGACGTGCCGCTCAGGGTGTTTGCGAACCGCAGCGATGGCAATTTCACGGGGGGTGACACGGCGTTATTGTTCGCGCTCCAGCTCGCAGTGACGCTCGACGGCGAGGCGCTGGACCTCGCCTTCGATTTTCGTACCACCGATGGCAGCGCCGTCGAATACCGCGTGCCCCAGGGCGGCGGCTCTTTCATTGCCAGCGTGGGCCCCGACGGCGCGCTGACGGTGCGCGCCAACAACGGTTACTTCAGTTGCGATCCCGAGCTCCGCTGCGCCGAGATGGCAGCGCCGGCGCCAGGCAGCGATGCCCGTTGATCTCACGCGCGGTCGGTGCGCAGCGGGGCTTCCGGCGCTCGTCGTCGCGATCAGCGTGGCGGCCTTTTGCCGCGATGCGCGCGCCGACCACACCGAGGAAGAACACATCACCGACGACACCGCGTTCACGCTGTCCGGAGACAAGAACTGGCGGGTCGGGCTGTTTAAGGCCGCAGTGGCGCTCGGTGATCGGGTCACGCTCAGCACGTACATCTGGCCCTGGGTGCTGCGCACGCCGAACCTGGGGCTCAAATGGCAGTTCTACTCGGGCAAGGAATGGCACTGGGCGACCGGGCTCGGTGTGTTGCGCCTGGATACCGCCGCGTTCGACAAGGGCAACTCCAATGCGCCGGTGTTTACCGTCGGCACCTTCGATGTGATGACGAGCTACCGGATCAAGCGCCAGCATCAGATCAGCGCCGATCTCACCCTCACCGCCGTTCGGCTCAGCGGTGAGGTGACGACCGACACGTTCGACGGCGCGGGCGAAGCAGCGGTCACCAACTCGCAATGGTCATTGGCTTACGAGTATCGCTGGTCCGAACGGTTGGCTTTGATCGCGACAGGCCGCTTCCTGCTCGGCCAGGTGCTTTCGGGACAGATCGACACGACCATCCAGCCCGATCCGTTCACCACCATCGAGCTGCGCGCGGAGGCGGCCGACCGCACCGTGCTCAACTATGAGAACGCTTTTTCGGTCGTGGCTTCGGCGG
>JAYWEH010000802.1:0-6482 GCA_043780025.1 Deltaproteobacteria bacterium | reverse complement strand
CCGGCAGCTGCTCGAGCTGTGCCGCGAGCTCCGCTCGCTCGGCGTCCAGGCCGGGCGAGAGCGGGCGCAATGCGGGCAAGCTCAGCCAGGCTTCGATGCAGGTGCCGCCCCAGGTCGCGTCGATGATACCCACTGCCACACCGCGCGCGGCGTGGATCTCGCGCGCGAAGAAATAGGCCACGGCCGAGAAATCCGCGACGCTGCGCGGCGAGCACACCGTCCAATTGCCTGCCGCGTCCGGCGCGGGCTCCTGCTCGGCGCGGGGCTCGACCTTGAACGCGCGAATGCGCGGAAAATTCGCGTTTTCGATCTCCGTGCGCGCGTCGCGCGAGGAGGCCACCTTCCACTCCATGTTGGACTGGCCTGAGGCCAGCCAGACTTCACCAAACCAGATGTCGTCGTGCGTGACGCGCGTGCTGCCGTCCACGACCACGCGGTACGGGCCACTCGCCGGCCGCTGGGGCAACTCGAAGCGAAACTGACCAGTCGCATCCGCGACGGCGTCGCACTCGAGCGCCGTTTCGCCGCTGTCCTGTGGGATCAGCTGGAGGCGCACACTTCGACCCGGCGCGTCCCAACCCCACACGGGGCACGGCCGATCCGCTTGCAACACGGCGTGAGCGCTGAACGGACTCGCCAGGCGGGTGCGTGGAGAAGACGCAGACATGGGCGACGGGATAGCGCCTTCAGCGAGGCGCGGAAAGGTTAATTCTGGCGGCTCGCCGAGGGCGACGCCGCTCGAGGTGCCTTCGTGTAGCTCAAACCGAAGCCGTACGGAAAGAGGGGATCGTAGTTGGTGTCTCCCTGGTTGATCGGCACCTGCGCGAGCGAGCGCGGCCAGCTGTGCGGCAACTTGCCCACGAATTTCTGATCGCCAAACAACACGTCGGTGATGCCATCCGCTTCGCTGCCGGGCAACCACGCCGCCACCAGCGCGTCGGCCCACGCTGGCAGCTGACCCAAGATCAGCGGGCGCCCCGTCATCAGCACCACGACGAGCGGCACTTTGAGCCCGGCCATTCTGGAGACCAGTTCGAGATCCTTGGGGTCGAACTCGAGCTTGGCGTTATCCCCGCGGCCCTCCGCATAAGGACGTTCTCCGATCGCCACGACGATTAGCTCGGCACCGGCCGCGCCGCTGCCGTCCACCGAATGGCTCACGCTGAGCCCGGAGCGTTTTTCGAACGCCTGGCGCAAGCTCGTGCCGGGGGTGATGGCGCCGCTCTGGCCCTGCCAGCTGATGGTCCAACCTCCGGACTGGTTGCCGATGTCGTCGGCGTGGCTGCCGGCAACGTGAATGCGCTTCACCGACGCCTTGATCGGCAAGACGGCACCGCGGTTTTGTAGCAAGACCAGCGACTTTTGCACCGCCTCGCGGGCGAGCAGGCGGTGCTGCGCCGAACCGAGGAGCCCGAGCCCCGGCGGCGGCTCGACGCCGCCCGACGCCATGCGCCGGTACGCTCCGGGCTCGAGCCGCCCCATCGCACACTTCGCGGCCACGATGCGCGCCGCCGCGTCGTCGATGCGAGCCATGGGAATGCGCTCCGGCACGAGGCCTTGCATCGCCGAGAAATAGCCCTGGTAAGATTTCGGGGCCATCACCATGTCGACGCCGGCGTTGATCGCGTGGACGAGCTGCGTCGGATAGTCGCCGGGCAACTGCTCGATGCCCTGCCAGTCTGAGACGAGGAAGCCCTGGAAACCGAGCTTGCCCTTGAGCGCGTCGTTCAAGAGCGGCCCATGGCAATGCATCTTCACCTGATCGATGCTGCTGAACGAAACCATGATCGAGCCCACGCCGGCCTCGATGGCCTTCTGGTACACCGGCAATATCTCGCGCTCGACAATCTCCGAAGAGATCGTGGCATTGCCCTGATCTTTGCCGGTCTCGGTGTAGCCGTCCGCCAGAAAATGTTTGGCGCACGCCAACACACCATCCGGACGCGCGCCGAGGCGTTCGCCCTGCAAGCCGCGAATCAGCGCCGGCCCGAGCAGCGCCGCGAGCTCCGGAGTCTCTCCGAATGCCTCATAGGTGCGGCCCCAGCGTTCGTCGCGCGCGGCGGCCACGACTGGTGAGAAAGTCCAATCGACGCCTGTGGCAGCAACCTCGAGCGCGGTGGCACGGCCGATGCGCGTGACCAGATCCGGATCGCGGCTCGCGCCGAGGCCGATGTTGTGCGGAAAGATCACGGCGCCGTGGACGTTGTTGTGCCCGTGCACCGCGTCGCTGCCGTACAAGAGCGGAATGTGCAGGCGGCTCGCCAGCGATTGCTGGTGGAACTGCGTGACCATGGCCGCCCAGGCCGCCGGCGTGTTCGGCGTCGGGTTGGAGCCGCCGCCGGACAGGATCGAGCCGAAGCCGAGCCGGGCCACGTCGCCCGGCTGGTGCACGGTGCCCCGCTCGGGCTGCACCATTTGCCCGAGCTTCTCCACCAGCGTCATCTGCGCCACGAGTTGACGCGCGCGCTCCACACACGGCCCGCTGGGAGATCCCGTCGGACTCGCCGCGAGCAAGGCGGGCGGGCCCGCTGGAGCGAGACAGCGCAGGGGCGCAGACGGAGCCGCTGCCGCGGGAGCCGGCGCGGCCGGCGTTTCCGTCGACGGAGCCGGGACGGACCGCATGCAACCCAACGAGGCAAGGCTGACTAGCCACGACAAGCGATGGGCCACGCTCCGCGGCGGGGGTTTGGGCATGATGTCAGCTACCTTTGCCGGCCCTCCGCGGTCAACCGCCCCTACTCCTTCCGCCCGCTGACGCACGGCATTGAAGCCAATTGAAGCCATGAGCGGGCATTCTGTGATGTCACCGGAGCTCTTCCTCTACGGCACGGCGGTAAAGGTGCGGCACCGCGCGAGCGCACGCGCGCCACACGTCGCTCTCTCTTGCCTCACAAAGTGCATCTCACGAACTCATGCTCGAAACCGCGCCCGCCCGGATCGGGCGAGCGCAGCCATGGCATTCAGCCCCGAACGGCCAATGGACTCGTTCTTGCTTTGACACCTGCGCCGAATCTCGCCCTCCAACCCGGTGCAACACATGATGTCCTCCAATGACGCGGCTCGAGCGCTCGAAACGCAACCCCTCCGTGCAACCCCCACCTCACGCGGGCAGGCGAAGCCTTGGACTCATGCCAAACGCTCTTTTTTAAAACTGCCCGTGCCGGTGGATGTCTCGGCGCTGCTCTCCGAGTACCGCTCGATCCCGGCGGATGCCTGGGCGAGCACGCACTGGGGGGCGCACTTCTCCTCCAACATGCTGCTCTTGCGCGGCGGGGCCAAGGGCACGCCGGAAGATTTCACGACGCGTGAGGTCTCCGATCAACCGATATTGAGTCAGCTGCCATACATTCGCTCTCTGATCGCTGAAGACGGGCCGTTCGGCGTCGTGACCTATGCGTTCGTCTTTCGCATGCGCCCGCTCGGCGTCGCCCGCCCGCACACGGATGACGATCCGGCATGGAAAACCCCGTTCCGCGTCCACTTCCCAATCACGACCAACGACGGCGCGCTGCTCTTGTCGGAGAAACGCGCGATCCACTTTTCGGTCGGAGAGGTCTGGACGTTCGACAATCAAGCCAAACACGCGGTCGTGAACGGCGGTGAAGTGCGCACGCATCTGATCATCGACGTGCAGCCCAACCCCAAGCTGGCGGCGCTCCTCGACCAATCCAGCTACGACCCGGGCTTCCCCAATGAAGCCGCCTGGCAGCGCGCCAGCTTCGACAATCCGTCCAAATCCTTCTCCTACGCGCACACGGAGCCGCTCAGCGCCTCGGAGAAACGCGACCTCGGCCTGCGTCCCGATGGCTTCGCCTCCCGCGTGAATGTACGTCACCTGTTCGCCCGGCTGGCGCGAGCGCCCATTCAGGTGGGAGACGTCATCTACTCCGTCAATGGAGTGGACGCATGTGAAGTGGCCCGCACCGCCCTCGACTACGTGCACCTCCGGCACCGCGCCGGCGAAACGATCGAGCTCGGCATCCTGCGCGACGGCCGCCGCCGCACCGAAACCCTTCGCCTGTATGAAAACGTGGTGCCGGAGCCGGTGCGGCGAGGTTTGCGCTGGCTCTCGGACGCGCTTGGCTGAGAGAGTCCTCTCGCCATGTTCGTGATCGAGCTCTCCTACACCGCTGACCTCTCCGAGATCGACGCGCGCATGAAGGCTCATGTCGCGTTCCTGAAAAAGCACTACTCGAGCGGCCATTTCCTGGTGTCCGGGCGCAAGGTCCCGCGTGACGGAGGCATCATCATCGCGGTCGCGGAGAGCCGCGCGGAGCTCGAGCGGATCATGGCTGAAGATCCGTTCATTTCGCACAGCCTCGCGACGTTCAGGCTGATCGAATTTCGCGCCAGCCAGCGCGCGCCCAGCATCGACGCACTGGTGCCGCATTAGCGGCCGTCGTGCGGTCCACTTTGACCACCTGGCCCCTCGGCCCTCACTCCCTGGCATCGTTCATGCATTGCAACAGGCCGTGGTATCGCGCGCCCCTCAGCACCAACCTCTCGAAAGTCTTCCCACGGCGGAGCTGCTTCGGCAGACCCTCGACGAAACGCGACAACTCGCCCGGCTCGAGATCAAGCTGGCCCGGGAGGAGCTCGGTGAGGATCTATTACAGCTCAAGCGCGCTGCCATCCTGATCGGAATCGCCGCTGTACTCGGCATCGTTGCGATTGCGCTGTTGGATGTGGCGGTCGTCATCGCGCTCGGCGGCACGGTTGGCGCGGCCCTGCTGATCGCCGGCATCGTGTTCGCAGAAGTCGCCATCATTGGCTACGTCGGCTACCGCTACTTGCCAAAAACGCCTCTCCAGCGCACCCGCGCGCGCCTCAGCGCCGATCTCCAAACCATCGAGGAGCACCTGAAATGAGCGAAGGAAATGGCCGACGGGAACACCTGGAGCGCTGCGCAACCGAACTGCGGTCCGCGCTGTCCCAGCGACTGGACGTGATCGATCAGCGGCGCCAGCGTATCGTCGACGTGGCGCGTGACGCGGCCGGGCCGCTGAAGATCGTTGCCGCAGTGACCTTGATCGTGGCAGCAGGGGCGATCATCGTCGGGCGGCTGCGGGCGCGGCGCAGCCCTGGGCACGTCATGTCGCAGCTACTCGGCGCGCCTCCACCGAGGAAGAGCTTCTGGGTTCGCGGCCTGGAGCGGGCTGCCGTCTCACTGATCGCAGTGACCGCTCAGCGCGTCGGGACGCGCGGTCTCGACCAGTGGCTCGCCGAACCCCCTCGCCTGGCGCTGCCACCCGTGCCGCGGCCACGAGCCGCGCGCGACCGTACGGCCTGGTAGCGAGCGGCCCAGTCTGGGGCGCCTACGGAGCACCTATGCTGGACATCAGATCAGTGCTAGGCTGCGAGCCGTCATCCTGATCACGTCGACGTTCCAGCTCGCTGCCGGTGTGGGGCCACAAAGCGAACGCCGGCTTTGGCGAGCCGGCATTGCACACTGGGGCCAATACGCCATGTCAGAGTTGCGACTGTCAAAGCCGCACCTGTCGAAGCTCGCAGACGCGGCGCTTCGCGCCGGGCTCTCCGCTGCGCATGAAGCCTGGGCGGACCGCGACGCAGATCGCCTAGCCGCCCTGTTGCCGAACGAGGAACATTGGCGGCTGTTTGAAGCGTTCGGCGAGGGCGCGGCCTACCTCGACATCGAGACGTGTGATGACAGCGTCGGCTGCGCGGGGATCTCGGCGATCGGGTTTCTCGACCGGAGCGGGCCTCGGTTGCTTCTAGCGGGGCCCGACCTCGAGCGCTTCCCTGCGCTCGCGCGCGGCTGGACGCTGCTCGTGACGTTCAACGGGTTGGCGTTTGATCTGCCCATCCTGCGCCGCGCGTTCCCCTACTGGCAACCACCGCGCGCCCACGTGGATTTGCGCCATGTGTTGCGCCGGCTCGGTCACCAAGGCGGGCTCAAGCAGATCGAACGCCGGCTCACGTCATTGCATCTGACGCGGCCGAGGCACCTGGAAGGGCTCGACGGCGGCAACACGGGCGCGCTATTTCGTTCGGGCCGCGACGGCGATCGCGAAGCCTTGCGGCGCTTCGCCGAATACAACCTGTACGACGTCATCAACCTGCGCACGTTGATGGCCTACGCCTATAACACGCTGGTCGACAGCTGCGCCTCCCGCGCTCCCGCGTTGCGCGCGCACACATCGCTCGTGCCCGTGCCAGAACGCGGCGACGTGCTCTACGACGTCTCGAAGATCTTGCTCAGCTTGTGACGCCGACTTGTGACGCCGACCGACCGAGGGCGGATCAGGGCGACGATCCGCCGGCACCGTCCCCGGAGTCGCCACCGGCATCGCTGTCGTCGACGCGGCGAGAGCTCGGAATCTTGCGAATGTCGGGGCGCGCTGTCTTCCACGCGCGCTGCACGATCCAGGACAAGGAGCGCTCGAGTCGAGACGCCTCGTCGTTGATCTCCTGCAGCATCGACTCGGGGAAGTAGAGGCTCTGCTTCCGCTTGTCGCTCGGGG
>JAYWEH010000801.1:0-2749 GCA_043780025.1 Deltaproteobacteria bacterium | reverse complement strand
GAGAAGCCAGGGTTCTATCCAGCGGGGGGGGGACGCTTCCGCGTCGCGATCGAACCGTGCGCGAAGTTGCAGGGGTTCGAGCTCCTGGCGCGTGGTGCCCTGCGTTCGTATGCCGCAAGAGCTGTCGTCGCGTCGCTGCCGAGGGCGATCGCCGAACGCGAACTGGAGGTCATCCGTCAGCGAATGAAATGGGAGCGACAGCGGCTGCGCAGCGAAGTTGTCGAGAACGCGGCGGGCCCGGGTAACGTCGTCAGCGTGGAGCTCGACAGCGAGAACGTGACCGAAGTGTTCACGGGGTTTGGAGAACGAGGCGTTCTAGCCGAAGCGATTGCGGACGACGTCGCCGGGCAAGCGCTCGCCTATCTGCAGGCGGGCGTGCCCGTGGGGGAGCACCTCGCCGATCAGCTCCTCCTTCCCTTGGCGCTGGCGGGCAGCGGTGCTTTTCGGTCCCTCGGGCCGTCGTCGCATGTTCGAACGCAGGCGGAGGTCATCGGCCTGTTTCTCGGCACCGAAACGCGGATCGAGCCGATTTCGAGCTCGTTCTAGAACAAGCCGATGGGGCCTGGGCTCCAGGAGACCTGTCGGCTTTCGCCGAGAGCCGGCGGCGTGAATTGGCGCAGTAGCCCGTCTTGCCAGACGAGGAGCGTCTGACCAGAGTCGTGCAGCGGCAGGTCGAAGACGACTTCGATTCGCGTTGCCGCTCCGGCGCTCACCCCCTGGACGTGGACCGTGGCTCCCGGGATGACGAAGGCGTCGCCGACCTGCATTGCGTCCCGGCTCGATCGGAAGACGCCGACGAACCCGCCGTCGAGGAGGCTACCCTGCTCGGCCTCGATGACGAGTGAGGACGCACCGGTCGTGGTCAGGCGGTGCGGTGAGCGAGCCATCGAGAGCACGCCGCCGCGCTCCGGCTCGCCCGGCAAGAGCAAGGCCCGGATCGCCCCGGCGTACAGCCCCGCCATGGGATCGGAGGCGACCAGGATGAACACCCAGTGCGCGGCGCTAGGCCCTGCTCGATGTGGCGGTACCTCCGCGTGCAGGGCTGCGGCCTCTGTGGTGCGGGCGATGCGCGTCTGCATCAGCGTGTTTCCGACGAAGCTCAACGGTGAGAGCGCGAAGTGGATGGCGGCGAGTGTGAAACACGCGGCGCGGACGCTGGTGCGGCGGCGCGCGCTGGTGAGGCCGGCCCGGATCAAGATGGCGAGCGAGCCGGACGCGCCGACGCTCGGCACCAAGAGCAGGCGCGAGCCCGGATAGGCTCCCGCGGCCACGACGAGCGATCCGAAGGCACCGAGCAACAGCCAGGCCAAGGCGCTCCGCTCGTGAACGGAGAGCTCCGCTCGAACCGCGCGGTACAGCGCGTAGAGGAGAGCGACGGCGCCGATGCCGAGCACGACGAATGGGGGGGGGTGACGAGGTTCGCCAGATCCGTCGGCGCTCCCAGGATGGCGTCGGCGATCAGGATGGGCGCGCGCAGGATGAGCACGCCCAAAAATCCGGCCGGATCGGAGGTGGGCGCGAAGTAAAAATCGTTGCCGGCAGCGCCGTGCCCTCGCGCCGAGTAGAGTGCGAGGTAGGCGACCGTCAGCGCCAGGATTGGGCTGAGGGCCCGCAAGCGGTCACGCGCGGCGTCGGTCCGCCCGACGAGCTCGTACGCCATGAGGTAGGCCACGACGCCCAGCGCGCTCTCGCCGCCGCCGAGCCCGATGCCGAGCCCGATCAGCGTGAGCCAGAGCCAAGTGCGCTGCCCGCCGCTGCGGTAGCGCAGATAGGCACCGAGCCCGAACAGCGCGGGTGCCGCGGAGACGAGCGCGTGCCGGCAGGCGATCCATGCCACGGGTTGAACATGGCTGTCGTCGAGAAGGAACGCGAGCGCGGCGAGTGCGCCCGTGACTCCCGGCAGCGCGCGGCGATGGACGAACACCACCGCGGCGACGGTGGCGGCGTACCAGGCGATGCTGTGCAGGTGGTACCCGAGGGGCCGAAGCTGAAAGACGGCGTGGTCGAGCCACAAGAGCGCGCTCGACAGCGGCCTCGAGAAATCGATCTCGAGCTTTTCCGCGGACCACCACGGGTACATCTCGCGGACGGACGCGCCGCTCGGCGGTGTCAGCCGATACAGGTCGAAGGGGCCGTGTGGCCCCGGTAGGCGGCCGCGGATCCGCCCGAGCAGCACGTAGTCGTCGCTGTAGAAGCCGAGCCCGATCGTGGGCAAGGCGATCGCGATTGCCGCCATGACGGCCGCGATCGCGAAACGCGGGTGCGTGAGCAGGGCCTGCAGGCGGCCCGACGAGCGTGAGGCTGGAAACACGGGCCCGAGGGTGAAGTACACCGGCGCCTCGATGCAAGGCCTTCGGCGGCCCGCGCGGCCCGGCAATGACGCCGGGCCGGTCCAGGTAAGCAGGCCTCAGCGCCTGAGTCAGTTCGCTGGCGGGACGCTATTCCAGAGGGTGTCTTGTTGACTGTTGGGGTCCACACCCCTGCGCGCGAAGAGCTGCCGTAGCGTCACGATCTCGAAACCGCGGCGCTTGAGCTCGGGGATGATGATGTCGAGCGCGTCCGGCGTGGGCTGGGGGTTGAGTGCTGGCTGAACGTCGTGCAGCAGAATGATGGTCCCATCTTGTGCGCCGTTCAGCACGGTATTGCTGACGGCCTCGACGGTGGGGTCGCCGCCGAACTCCGCGGGGTAATCCCTGCCCAGGAGTCCACCCGCGAAGGGGTAGTCGATGACCTCGTACATGAGGGCGTC
>JAYWEH010000800.1:0-2751 GCA_043780025.1 Deltaproteobacteria bacterium | reverse complement strand
CCGCCGGTCATCTCGATGTCACTATCGAGGCCTGGGAGCGGGCTCACGCTGAAGCTGTAAGAGCTGGCGATCGCCTGAGCGCGGCGCTTGCGGCGGTTCGCGTGGCCAAGCACCTGTTGTTCGACACGGCGCTGCTAGCCCCGGTCAGGGGTTGGCTCAAACGGGCAGAACGGATGCTCGAGGGACTTGCCGAGACGCCTGTGCACGCCTGGCTGGCAGTCATTCGGAACTACGAACGGCTGCTATCGGGCGACTTCGAGGCCGCCCGGCAGTGGGCTCGGCGCGCCATCGAGCTGGGCACTCGGCACGATCCCGCCGCGGCCGCCATGGGCCGCTTGGCAGAAGCACGCAGCCTCATCCTGATGGGCGATGTCTCAAACGGGCTCAGCCTCCTCAATGAAGCCGCCGTGGCGACGGTCAGCGGCGAGCTCGATCCGCTCTCGACGGGAGTCGTCTATTGCGAGCTGGTGTGCGCTTCTCAGGCGCTCGCGCAGTACGACCTGGCTGAAGAGTGGACCACGGCGATGGAGCGTTGGCGGCATGGCCAGCCCGTCGGGAGCATTCATGGCCGCTGCCGCGTGCACCGCGCGGAAATCTTCAGGCTTCGCGGCGCTTTCGCCGAGGCCGAGAAGGAAGCGCTCTTGGCTTGCGAAGAGCTGCGCCCTTACCTGCGCCGGGAGCTCGGATGGCCGCTGTGCGAGCTGGGTCGCATCCGGCTGCGTCGGGGCGACATCGCAGGCGCGGAAGAAGCTTTCATGGCAGCTCACCAGGTCGGATGGGATCCGCAGCCGGGCCTCGCCTTGGTCCAACTCGCGACAGGCGACGTCGCGCTCGCCGTGGCGTCCATCCGAGAAGCGCTCGACAACCCCTCAAACGTCCCATCGAAGGAGTGGCCACCCAACACGGAGCTCCGTCGGGCGCCACTACTCGAAGCGCAAATCGAGATCGAATTGGCCGCGGGCGACCTCGGCCGAGCGGAGTCGGCAGCCCATGAGCTAGCGAGCGTGGCCGCGCGGTTCCAGAGCAAGGCACTCGCAGCCGCAGCGGCCTTGGCCGCCGGACGCGTGCAGTTGGCTCGGGGGGACATCGCTAGCTCTCGCCGGCAGTTCGAGGCGGCGTTGCGCGACTACAGCGACATCAATGCCCCGTACGAGACGGCGCTCGCGAGGCCGCTCAGGCCACGCGGGACTGCAGCGATGCGGGAGCGGACGAGATCAGCGGGGCGGGCCGAGCCGGCGTAGGACAAAAGGCAAGAGCGAACCCACGGTGGTCCCGAACGTCACCACACCAACCAAACTGATAAACACGACCGTGGCGACGAGCAGATAATGCTCGCCATAGATGGGGCTGACGGCCTGCCAGAGTACGATGCGCAACAGCCCGATCGCGCCGAGCAACGCCCCGAGCGCGATCCACGCCGCGAGTTCGCGACGAATCACGCGCCACCAATTGCGCAGCTGAACCTCCCCCAGCGCCATGGCGCGGATCACCAGGGTCGTGGCCTGCGATCCGGAATTGCCACCGCTCGAGATGATCAGCGCTTCGATTCGGCACCGCGCGGCACGGGTGCACGAGACGCTCGCTGGCGTGGCCGCCACGGGAGACCTCAACCCAGGTAACGCGCGACCACCAGCGTGATGTCGTCGGCTTGGCTGAGCTGCCAGCCGAGGACGCGACGCATCAGGTGCCGGTGGATCACCTCCACGCTTTCGCGGTGGACATGCGCGAACTCGTCGCACAGGCGTTCTAACCCGAACTGTCGCCCGGCAGTGTCCATCGCTTCCGTGACGCCATCGGTGTAGAGCAAGAGGACGTCTCCCACGTGGAGCTGGTAGTGACTGTCGATGTTCGAGTCCCCGACGTCTCGGAAGGCGCCCACCCAGGGGCCCGGCGTGGGCAAGAGCTCGCACCTGCCAGTCTTGGCCCGACACACCACGAGGTCCTCGTGGCCGCCCGCCAACACCAGCTTGCCGTCACGCGTATAGCGAATCAGGGTTACCGTGGCGTGTTCGTCGCGCTGCAGGCGGTCGCGAACGTTGTGGTAAAGAACCTGATTGAGCACTGCCAGGAGCTCGCTGGGCGCCGCATCCGGTGACCGCGCGCTGATCCCAGCGACGATGCTCTGAACCATCAGCATCACGAGGCCGGTGCTCAAACCGTGCCCCGCTACGTCGCCGATGCACAGCCAACAGCCGTCAACGACCGGCAACACGTCGTAATAATCGCCGCCCACCTGCGCCGCAGCGATCATACCCGCGCAGAGGGTGAGACCTGGCGCGCGCAGCTCACGCGGCAAGATGCCAGTCTGGATGCGGACGGCGATCTGAAGCTCGCGTTCGGTCTGCTCCTTCTCCGCCGCGACCCGCCGCGTGGTCTCGTTGACCAGCTGTTTGACCAGGGCCGCCGTGTAGAGGGCCGCGCTGATCTGCTCGCGCAGGAACTCATACACCGTACCCTGCAGGGGCCCCACTTCGAACACGCCCACCCCCAGCGTCTGCTCGTTGGAAAATAGCGGTTCGGCCACGGCGCTGTAACGCGCCTCTGCCTGCCAGGGTTGCCGTTCCAGGATCTGCCCGATCTGGATCAGCTCCTCGCGGGTGCTCCCAACGCCTTCGGCTCGCTCCTCGGCATTGATGCGGATGCGGCGGACGTATTGGGGGCTCGTACTCGGTGGCTCAAAGAGGCACAACAGCGCGCGCCGAATACCGATCCCCGAGAGCTCTCGACGCGTGGCGTCGAGCACGTCGTGCT
>JAYWEH010000799.1:0-6497 GCA_043780025.1 Deltaproteobacteria bacterium | reverse complement strand
TTAAACTCAGGGATCGGTGCACCCTCCCCCCGATCGGGTGAGTTCAACTCAGGGGATCGGGGGGTGGGGGGTCGGATTGGTGAGTTGAACTTGGATTGGGGAGGGGGTGGGGGTGCAGCGGTGAGCTCAACTCAGGATTTGGGATCCGGCCACCTCAGGACGCCCTTGGCCCAGCAATTTGGCAGCGAGTCGTTGCCGAATTTGAGATCTGGGGTCCCACAGAGAGCCACCGGCGGAATCTTGGTGGTCATCGCGACACCGCACCGGTTGAGTGCCGTCTCCATCGCAAAATGGAACGAAGGAGACGTCGTGATGCCCTCGCCTAAGGAAGTGCGAGCAATCGTCGGTTCGATACACTCCCGTTCCACCCCGCCGCGAATGACAGCTCATTTGTTGACAAGTTGTCCACATACGCTAATTGGCGAACATGGCGAACACAACGGGGGGCACGTTGGGGGAGATACTGCGTGATGCGAGGGTGGGACTTGACCAGTCCCTTCGGGAATTGGCCAAGAAGCTCGGTCTGGCTCCCTCGTACCTATCCGACATCGAAAACGACCGAAGGGTGCCCTCTGAAGACGTGCTTCGGAAACTCGCGGCGGAGCTCAAGATTGAGTTCGATGACTTGATGGCCATGGCGGGTCGCATGGGGGATCAGGCCGAGCGCTACATGAAGCGTCACCCAACGGCGGGCCTCTTGTTCCGTCGCATCTCGGACAAGCGGCTTCGCGACGAGGATCTCGAAACGTTGCTGAGGACCGTCGACGAAATGGGCAAAAAGCAAAAGCGATGAGGCGCTATAGAGCTGCGAACGGCAAGGCGCAGCTCTGGTTTGCGCAAGGGGAAATCGAGAGGATCATCGAGTGTGAGTTGACCTCCTCGGGCCTCATGCCGACGGTAGCGGAGCCGGTGGTAGACCTCGAGCGTTTCGTCGAAAGGCACCTGTCCGTTGCGCTGGACCACTATGCGGAGCTCGATTCAGACGTTCTCGGGACGACCGAGTTTTTCCGCGGCAAGGGCGCAAGGATCTCAATAAATAGAGATCTTACGGGCTCGGCGCTCGACAACCGCAAGCCATCGGTGGGAACACGCGGGCGATGGCGTGCGACTCTCGCGCACGAAGCCGGGCATGTCATCCTGCACCGAAAACTGTTCGACGTAGGCCTTCCGCCGGGTGCTGGCGGTCGACGGAGCCTGCGGATGGAACGCCATCGGCAGCAATGTTTGAAGTCCAACGTCCCACATTCGGACGACGTGGATCCCAGGGAGTACCAAGCCAACCAGGCTATGGCGGTACTCCTGATGCCGCGAGGTGTATTCCTCGAGATTGCGCGTGAGGAAATCAGCCGGGCCTTTCCCGGATGCGATCGGGTGCCTCCTGGGTCGGAACTGCGTCTAGCAGTACGTATCGCTCGCCGGCTCGAGGTGTCGCGACAGGCGGCCGCCATCCGGATGAGCACCCTTGGCCTGTCAAGTTCTCCCGGACTGCGCCGAGCGTAACCCAAAGGCCCGCTCCCGGTTGGCGCCGCAACGCCCCGAGGACGCGCCTTGACACTGTTCGCAAAGCGGCGTACATTGTGAACTGTAGAGCTTCAGCGGTCTGGAGCTCGCGTTTGGTTGCAATAAGTGAGGAAAAATGGACGCAGTAGAATCTAGTCACGAAGAAGTGCGCGGTTTCGCCGTAACCGTGATTGCCACGTCCGCCAAGCAGGTACAGACCCGGCCGCGAGAGTTGATTGGTGAACTCGAGCGGGCGGCCCTGAAGGCTTTCGGTATCCCGGTCGAAAAGGCCGGCGAATACAAGCTGGCTTCGAAGCCCGGAGATCCCGGCGCAGAGTTCGACGAAAAGAAGACCGTCGCCGACTACCACCTGCACCACGGCTCGAAGGTGTATCTCATCAAGCCCCACAACGACGCATGATGACGGGAGGCGAAATTGTCGGCGCCCTCGCGGCTAACTACTTCGAGGGCGGCGACTTTGACCTGCGAAAGGATGTGGACGCAGCGGGTTTTGCGTCGCTCCTGGTGTTGGTGCGACGCAACGGTGCGCCACGTCGCTTGTTCGGACTGCGATTTGTCGACTATCCCGCGTCGCCGCCCACTCTACGGTTCTGGGCACTCGCTCGATGGACACAGTCCGAGTTCAAGTTCAACTTCACGACGAACGGTGACGCCGGCGCGGGTGTCACGCAAACCCCCTCCGACGTCGCCACGATGTGCATTCCGTACCACGTTGACTACTACAGGGGAGGCTGGCACGGCGATCGTCTGTGGCTGCCCGCCACCGCGGACGACTGTATCGCCGAGCTCGTGCCCAACATCCTTAGCCGGGCTTAGGAGATCCAATGACTGAATCCGTACCTGCCCCGACAGGCGTTTCCGGTTGCGCGCTCACGGTCTCGTCGGATCTAGAGGGCGCGGATCCACTTTTCGAGCAAGAGACGCAGCTGAAGGGTTTGCGTCGGCACGTGGTGCCAAGCACCGTCCTGGACGTCACGCGGGAACACCTGCGCTGGCGCGGTAGCGAGGGGCACGAGGGAGCCCTCTGCTGGGCTGGTATCGTCAAAGAGGGTCTCGCGATCGTCACGACGGCGCTCCCGTTTGTCGCGTCCGGCGAATGGGGTGTGCACATTCCAGCAGAGCAGACGGGGCTGCTTTACGCTCATTGTCACGCTCGTGGGCTTACGCTGCTGGCACAGGTCCACAGCCACCCTCGAAATGCGTTCCATTCAACGGTGGACGAGCAATTGCCGCATTCTGCGGAGCCAGGTTTCCTTTCGATCGTCGTTCCGAATTTCGGCCGCTGCAGCTATTCGAACTTCTCCTCGTGGGCCGTTTTCGAACAGCTGCGGTATGAGATTTGGCGCGAATGGGGCAACGGAGAAAAGCGGGAGCGCCTGCGAGTGCTCGACGCCGTCGTGAGGATCCCATGATTGATTTGTTGGTCGTGCGCCCTCAGCTCGCCGCACGGATCGCAGCCGGCGAATCGCGGACTGAGGCGTTTGGAGACCGTCATTTTGGTGCGCTGACACGAGGAGTGGCGCTCGAATTGGTTCTTCCGCCCGTTCCCAATGCGAGCCAGCTGCTCGCTATGGAGGTCTTGCTCGGACTTTGCCTTCGAATGGACCCGGTTATTGCGGAGGTGCGCATGTCGAAGACCGCTGCGACGCTGGACGCGCTGCGCGGGCTGGAAGATCGCATACCGTTCGAGGTGCACTCGCGGCCGGACATGGCGCTTCCGGCGTTGGCGTTTGGAATCGGGCCTGGCAGGGGACCCTATGTGGACGCTTCGGATTGGCTCATCGGGTTCGATAGTCCGGTTTGGGGAACAACGGGAATCTCGCCAGCCGGCCCGTTCTTTGCGGCGCTCGAAGCTGCGAAATTCATCTGCCTGCGCGCCGTAGAGCTCGCTCGCGGGGCGAAGCTGGAGCAGCAGGTGTGGCCAGGGTCCGTGGTGTTCGACACGTGGACTTGGAACTATGCTCAACGGTCGGTCGTGCAGCAAGAGCAACAAGGAAGCTGGCCGGCGAGTGCGAATATCGCGCTCGTCGGGGTCGGAGGAGTTGGCGCGGCGTACCTGTGGTTCATCAGCAAATGTCCGCTAGAAGGAAGCCTCACCGCAATTGACGATGACATCGTCGAATGGCACAGCATGAACCGCTCACCCATCGCAACGATCGATGACGCGAACTCCAAGCGCGCAAAGGTGCACGCTGCGGCTGCGTTCATGCCCAAGCGATGGGCCGTACGGGCGATAACTCGGAAAGCCGAACATGAAGAGGCGATCGTTGCGCTTCAGCAGTGCGCTGCCGCCGGCGGGCTGATTGCCTCTGCGGTTGGAGAACCGGAGACCCGAAAATTTCTGAGTCGCCGCGGATTCCCCCGCATTTTTGACGCAGCCACGAACTCGGACGGCAGCGTGCAATTGCTGTCGCTCGCGCCCGGCATTTCGAGTTGTATGGGCTGCCACGTCCGTCCGCGCGCCGCGGGAGCACCGGTGGGTGGCTGCGGGTTGGCGCAGACGCCTCAGTTCTCAGGTGTCTTGCCCCATCTGGCGGCTTATGCGGGAGCGCTGCTTGGTCTAGAGCACTTTCGAACCTTGCTTGGAGCCGAGGCACTAGCGGGCGTCAACACGCAGAGCATCATGCTTCCTCTGGATGCGGATACTCGCTTGAAAACGCGACCGTGTCAGAGCTGTGAATGGCAGTGCCAACGATGATTTCGCCTTGCGCAGACCCGCCCAGATATTACTGTCCGCCCGTGCAGCTGAGGTTTCAGCCGTTCGCGGTTCTATCTTGCTGGGGAGGTCAGGTATGAGTCGGCGCACCGGTACTTCATTGCCGAGGGCAGGTAATGCATCCCTTTGGGATGCTCCGCCGAATGCAAAGAGTGCATCGCTCGTTGGTGTTGAACTGAGAGCGCCGGATTCGAGTGAAGCTCTCGAGTTGATCGCGGAAGCCAAGGCGATTACGGATCCTCGGGCTCGGGCGTATCGCACGCCGGTGACGGAAAAAACATTGCGGCGCAAAGTGCGGTGAACCCGGACGGGGGGAATAGGCCGGCCGCGCTGAAGATTTCGGCGTTCGATTGGACGGATTTCCCAAGCGGTCTGTCGTCGTCCCCTCCGGTCGACTATCTGCGCTGCTACCTGGCGGATCTCGGCGCCGGAGCCGTCATCGAAGAGCCGAATTATTTCGACCGCGACTATTTGGCGGAGCTCTCGGCGTGCTATTCCACGAGTAGCCGCGGCTATCCAAACACGTGCAGGCGTCTGCATGTGTTTAGCGTTGATGCTCGTCACGCGAGTGCCCTCTTTAACGGCGCACTTCAGGGACAGCCAACAGCGCTGAAGAAGCTGCAGGCCGCCTACTTGGGCTTCATTGTGATTCGTCCTCTGGGAGCCACACCGCTCGGGCGCACGGTGCTGCGCTGGTATCCGGAAACGCGGCGAGAAGCTCCTAGAGTCAAGAGGCCCGCGCGAATCTATCACGTGCACCTTGCTGGCCTTCCACTTACCGTCGAGGGACTCGCGTGGCAGCAACAAGATTCGGCGGTCGGTGCGTGCGCTACCGTCGCGTTGTGGACCATGCTGCACTCGTCGGCGCTGGATGAGCACCACGCCGTACCGACGACCGTCGAGATCACTCGGGCCGCAAAGGCGCACTGGCCTCTATCGCACAGAATATTTCCAGCTTCGGAGGGACTCGTCGTCGAGCAACTGTGTCACGCGATACGGGCCCAAGGGTTGCAGCCATCGGTTCTCGACGGTGATGAGCAAGTCGAGCTCGAAGGAAATATCGAACGGGCCTTTTCTCGCCGCCGGTTCGCCGCGTCTTGTGCCGCATTGATTCGGTCAGGCTACCCCGCTCTGATCGCTTGCCACATGCTGGTGGAAGACCAGCCATTCGTCGACCACGCGGTTTGTGCGGTGGGATTCCGCCCGGCACCTCCACCGAAGGAGCCCGGCGTTGCCGTCGAGGACGACGAGCTCTTGGAGCACTTGTACATTCACGATGACAATCTCGGCCCGAGTGTTCGTTTTGCCCTGCGTGAGGAGAACATCTCGACGGCTCCGCCTGTCGCCGTGCTGGATGCCTCGCCGCCGCCACCTCTCGAGCGCTCGCCGAAAATGCCCAATCCCACGAGCAGCTATCCCAGGCTCGTACCCTTCAGCATCGTTGCCGCATTGCCGGACGAAATTCGGATGAAGAGCGATTTTCTCAATGACAAGGCGATGACGTTGGCCAATCGAGTTGCTTTGCTGTTGGGCCGCTAGCTGCCAAGACGGAAACCCCATGTCACGTTCTCGGCACGATTTTTCCGGCTGCGGGAGTACCTCGGCGTCGAACTCGGTCGCAGGCTGACGGGACGAGCGCTAACCACAGTTCGGCTGGGGCTGGTGAATGACGTGCGCGCAATGAGCCTTCACCTTGGGGTCGTGCGGATTGGTGTGGACAACAGTCCGCTTCTCGACGTTCTATTCGATACCACCGATAGCGAAGCAGCCACGGAAGCGTTCGGTCATGTCTTGTTCCAGCCGTTTCCAGCCGAGTGGTTGCAGGGCTTAGGTACTGCAGTCTCGGCCTTCTGAAGCGTTCTGGCATACCTCTACCTGCCTGTACGCAATGCCGAAGTAGAGGCGTGGATTCTCCGGATACGCACGGAACTGAGAGTAGCGACTCAACGCGATGGCTAGTGGGGAGCGACTGCACCAATGAACGGCGATTTCGATCGTTGCTTGGCAAACATGAATCACAACTCAAACCCTAGCCGGAAGGCATCCCGACGTACCTGCACCTGCTCTTCGCGTCTCACCGGATGCGACCCTCAAAACTCGCCCGTCACGATCAGCGTCGATCCAGAGACTCCGATCACCGGCTTGCCAGCGTCTGCGCTGGCGCTGAAGTACAAGTAGCCCGCGCCGGCGAGGAGCGCGCCCGCGCCCAGGCCGAGGCCCAGCGAGACGTTGTCGAGGGCGGTGATGTCGCCCTGCAGGG
>JAYWEH010000798.1:0-15566 GCA_043780025.1 Deltaproteobacteria bacterium | reverse complement strand
AGACCTCGGCACGCCACATCACCCCGGCGAGCGTATCCCCGACCAGGCTCCCGCGAGCGAACACGTGACGCTCCCAGCCCGAGGGCGATGACGCCTCTGGCGCGGCAGACCCGCAGCCGAGAGCACCCACGAGCGCTGCCGCGGCCGGCCAGCAAAGGCTGCGTGAAGCGGTTCGGTCGGGGTTGCGGCGGAACATGATACGAATGTCGGCTCGGGGAACGCACGAGTTGTTTGAAACCGGCGCCATCGAGATTAGATTGCCGTGCATGGGGCTTCCGCTCCGCTTTGCCCGGTCGGGTGTTTGTGTGGTGGCCTTGGCGCTCGCCTGTGGCAGCGATGCTGCGGGGCAACGCAATCGAACCTTTTATGATTGGTCGCTCGGGGATGGCGCCGTGGCCGCGTTTGAGCGCCCTGAGCCTCGGTTGAATTGGCCGAGCGATCAGGTCGAGCCGGATTTCATCGGCGTCGAGGTGTTGCGGGGAGCCGTGCGCTTTTCGCACCCGCGCAACTGGATCATTCGCGACGCGAGCAACGAGCCGGGGGCTGCATTCGTTCACTACGTATCGCCGCGCGCCTATGCTTTCGCGCTTTACGAGCGCCACGCCGAGGAACACGACGACTGGTCAGAGATCCTGGCGCGCTATGAGGCCGAGGTGAAGAAGGCGGGTGCACGCATCGTCGGACAAGATGTGCCGATGGCCACGACGCGCGGCCAGGGCCGCGCCTATTCGCTTCAAACAGACGTCGAAGCGCCTGGTGGCGCGCTGACCAGCCACAGCCGCGAAATGCTCATCCGAGGCGACCTTCGCCTCGTCCTGGTCCAGATCGTGCATCACGGGGAGATTCCTCGTCGCGACGAAGCGGAGCTGCTCCGGGCCGTGGGCACTCTGGAGGTCCATTGAGCGCGCATCGTCGTGGGTTCAACCGCCTTTCCCGATGGCTCTCATTGCTCATTGGCCTGGTTGGCGCATTGGCAGCATGTTCGAGCAGCTTGCCCAAGGGTCGCTCGGAGCACGCCGTCCGGAAGCAGGTGCCGGTGCCCATCTGCCTCGGGCCGCTCGCGGAAGCGGCACCCGGTGTGGACGCGGACGACACGTATTGGTCCCTGCTCTGGCGCGCAGATGCCGAGAGCGCTGGCGCCTATGCCCCTCGTGCCCGTGATTGCGCGGGAGGCTCGCCACTCGGTACCCTGGACGGGTCCAAAACCTGGCGGCGTGCCGACCAACCCATCGTCTGGAGCAAACCCGCCGGTGGTTTGCGCGCCGCTTGGCTGCCTCTGCGATCCGACGGGTCCGAGCGCGCGGGGCTGCTCGCACTCGTCGGGGTTCGCGGCCAACGCCACGAGGTGTACGCGCTCGGGTTGCATCCGGGCCTCGAGGAGGCCCCATCGCTTTCGATCGAGCGGGTCGGGCCGCAGCTGTTGGTGGCGGCGAGCGCACCGGGCTGTTCAGCCACCTTGCCGCCTTATCCCAGCGGGGGCCCCCTGCCCGGCTCTACGCCGTGTGACGCGGCCGTGCATCTCTACGCACTGCGTGGCGGCACCCTGGCGCTGCTCGCCGCGATTCCGAGCGAGCGCGCGCTGCGACGCGCGGTCGGGCCGGGCCGGGCTGCGCTCGACTATCACTTCAGCGCGCAGCTCGAATACAAATCGGACGGCGTTCACGTGACGGAGCAGCTCACCGTGCGCGACAGCACGCGCGGTGACACGAAAAAGTTTGAGCTGAAACGCTTGTTGCACCTGACCGACGATCAGTTGATCGAATCCGACGCATCGCTGGCTCGCGCGCTCGACGAAACGTCGCCAGCGGCCCCTTGAATCCGGCTCAGCTGTTATCCGACCACTCAGCTGCTATCCACCCCTCAACTGTTGTCCGCGCGCTACCTGTCAGAGCGCTTGGCCAGGCGGCCCTGGTGGGCCGCATACGCGCGTGCCAGAGCGGTACCAAAGACGCGCGGCAGCGCGCCCTTTCGCTGACTCAGTTCAGCATGGCACCTTCGATAGGCCTCCCAATGACGAGCGCGCCGCGCAAAATCGAAGCGCCAGGGCAGCGCATGCACTTCGGCTTCGATACGTGCAGGGTCCAGATCACTGAGCAGCGCGCCGACGCCGTCGATGACGCCGTCGAGCAGCGTCGCTTCCTGCGCGAGCAACCGCTTCAGGCCGCCCTCCAGATCGAAGGCTCGGGGCACAGCTCCGTTCCGAAAGTCCAAGATCGACGCGGCCACTTCGCGCGGAAGCGGCGTCGCACCGAGCGCGTTCGGCTGGACCTCGAGCTCGCAGGCTCGGGCGAGTTGCGAGAGTTGCGTGCGGCGTGCGGCGTCGATGCTGGCGAAGCACTGGCAAAATGCTTCGAGCGCTGCATGCACACGCGTGACCAGCCGCGCCACGTCGCCCGCGGTCTCGAGCGAAAGCCCGGGGGCCAGCGAATCCACCAGCTCTTGCAAGCCCCTAAACGCGACAACTTCGGGTGGCAATGACGACAAGGCGCGCGTGTTGGGACAAGCGCTCGCCGCCTCGGCGCCTGCTCCTGCCTCCACTGCCGCGACAACGAAAGCTGCGGATGGCGCGCTCAGCTCACCCGGCAGCGGCGGCAAGCTGAGCGAGGAAAGCGCTGGAGCCATCCGCTCGAAGGGCGCGGCGTTCTCGCGAGGCTCGCTGGCGCTCAGCTTGACGCAGTATTGGCCGATCCAAAATTCGGTGCCGGTATCGAACACGTGCGCCGCGCCCTGCGCGAGGCGCCGCAGCTTGCCCGCTTCGCTCGACCCCACGTGGGTACCGTTCGTGCTGCCCAGGTCGATCACGCACGGGCGGCCCCGACAGAGCTCGACGCGAGCGTGAAAGTTTGAAACATGGCGCCCTGGCAACCGGACGTCGTTCTCCGCATGGCGGCCGAACGTGACGGGTAATCGCGAGAACTCGTGTTTGAGCTCGCCCGGTTCGCCAGCGACGGAGACTGTTACGCTGAGCGCGCGCATCACCCTGCGCCTCCTGCGCGACGCTCCAGCAATTGCCGAGGACACGCAAATTGTTCGAACAGGCGTGGGACGAACGGGTGGGTGTCCGTCGCCGGGCGGATCTGGACGATCACGGGCGGACCCGAGCGCTCGAGTTGCCAGCGCGCTTCGAGCAGAGCAGAGCCGACACTCACCGGACGGACCTGGCCATCTCGCATCAGCCGTATCAGTCCCAATTCCCCCTCGCGGCGGACCTCATTCGAAATCCGCTGACGGGTTACGGCGATCGCCGCACCCACGTTTCCGCCTTTGCCTGGCCATTCCAGGGACTGCCAATGTTCGGGCTCATCTGCCTGTGCGATGCGTTGGCCGTCGACCTCGAGAGCAATCGATGATCCATCGTGCGGTGGAGACAACTTCACCGCAAAGGAGAAGCTCGGCGCAGGGCCAGCGCCGTACAACGCATCCCCAATTGCCTTGGCCGCCTGAAGGCAGCGCAAGGACGCGGACGAAAGCGGCTCTGCGTTGGTGTTAGTGCCGTTCTCGAAGCGATCGTTCAACTGAACGGTGCGCGCCGCCAGGTGGGCCTGAAAGAACTTCCAGAACTCGCCGCCTTCCGGGTGGAGCAGCTTCGAGAACTGTTCGAGCGAAGCCTCGGCGGAAGCCCTGGGTTGAAACGGATAGAGACGGCGCAGCTGTTCTATCTGCGGCAGGACTTCACGCTGCCAGCGTTCCGTCATCTCTGCTGCGTCCTTCCGCTGTAGCAGCGCGCGGGCGCCGCGGATCGGATCCAATAGCAGGCGCGCGAGCGATAGCTGGTGGCTGTCGGGGAGCTGCGACAGGAGGCGCTCGGCGGTCAGCTGGGCTCGCGCTGCTCGATCCGTGAACTCGAGGTCGAGCGGCAGCTCACCTCCAGCGATCTGGCGCAAACCGAGCTCCAACCCGCGCAGTTGCTCCATGTATTGGGACAACGGCGCATTTCTTGCGCTTTCAGGGTTCGACGGTGATCCCGCTCGGAACTCGGCAAAGGCTCGAAAGCGCGTGGACAACTCGAGTGCAACCGGACGCTCGAGCACCGCTGCGCCGGCGCCGGAACCGAGCTGCGTGACGACCTGTACCGGCGACTCGGTCGGTGAGGCCCAGCGCAACTCGGCATTGTCGGAGAGGTGCCGAAACAGGCGCACCAATGGCCCTTCCACCTCCGCGAGCTGATGCAGCTGATCAACGGCCTGTTCGAGCGTGGTGGGTGCCACGACATCCAGGCCCACCAAGAAATCCAGCCAGGCTCGCGTGTAACGATCGAAGTACACAGCGTGCAGCCGCTCCGTCGAGAGCGCCAGCGGTTCCGAGTGATCGCGGAGCACCCAGGGGTCGATCCCCAACGGCACGCTCCCGCTGAGACTTGGATTGATTTCGGTCCAACCTCGCGGCGTATACAGGCCCGCTACGACCGCTGACCCGTGCACGTGCCGACCCGCGGCGCCCGAGAAAATATCCGCCGCGCGCACCGCGCCAATGCTCTGCACCATGCGAGCCAGCCGCGCGTAGGCCACTTCCTCGAGCGGCACGGCGGCGAGCAGCCCGCGTACACGAGCCACCAATGCCGGGTCCTCAGGCCACAACCACTCAGGGCGATCGGCGAGCGCCCGCGCAAATCGGGCAGCGTGCGCCTCCAGATCCCCGTCGCCTCGATAAGCGCCGCGCTGACGAGCGCGCGCCCAGAGCCTGGCCAGTTCGGGGCCAGCCCAATCGGGCTCGATGCGACCGCCGCGGCCCAACATCAAGTAGAGGCGAAGATCCGTGTAAGCCGCCTCGAAGCTGTCCGCGTCCAGCTGAGCGACATCGGAAGCCGACCGTAAGGAGGCGAGCAGCTGCTCTCGGACGGTGGAGTTCACCACGTCACGCAAGCGCTCGAGGTAGAGCGTCGACGCGGGACCCAGGAGCAGCCGGGCCGTGTGCGGTCCCCACCAGTGACGCACGCTAAATCCCTCGGCGGCTCGCTCGAGACGCGTCAGCGCGCCTAATGATACGTCGAGCCGAGCTGGTTCCGCCGGGGGGGCGCTCGTCATTGCAACATCCGGCGCTGTTGGCGTCGGAGCGTGATGTTGCCTTGCCTCCAGACAGGTGGCCTCGATCAGGTCGACGTTGTCGATGTACCCGAGCGCCGCGGGCACGGTCGCGAACACGAGGCCGCCTGACAGCGCTACGAGCGCCGACAGCTCACGGCGCACCTGGCGCCTCTTGAATGCAGGCGTCCGCTGGCTAGCGGCATGATCATTGACGATGGCCGATTCGAAGAGCTGGGCCGTGAAGTAGCGCTCTTTTCCAGTGCCGCCCGCCAGGTACACGCCCCGAACCGGGCCTAACGCCGCCTCAGCCGAACTCGTCGTAGCGTAGCGCACGAGCTTCGCCATTGGCTCGCACAAGGAGCCCAGCGACGGCGGAAAGTTCAAGATGGCTCGACGCTCGGCGGCGCTCTGCGCTGCAGACAGGCGCCGTGGGAGCGCGGCGTAAGCGTTCCCCTCCAACGCGCGCAACTGCGCCTTCGTCGCTGCCTCGAGGACTTCACCGCGAAGACTGATTTGTGCGTTGGGGGGGCGCAGGCGGGTGCCCCAGGGCGCAGACAACACGCTGGCCTCGCAGCGCTGCCAGAATTCGGTGAAGCCCGGGATCCGATCGGCATACGTCCAGACGAAGTAGACCGGTATCACGGCTTCGCAACGGTCTCGGAGCGCCTCCAGGCGTTGCCGTAGGCGCTGGCCCAGCGCGGCGACCTTGCCCGCCCCACCCCCGCTCAGCTCCTTTAGGCTCACTACCACCACGACGCCCGCCGGAGGTCGGCCGCGCCGCGCGCGCCACAGTCGGTCGAACAACAATGCAGAGCGGTCGGACGCGGAGTCCGAGTCGAGGAGCAGCCCTGCCACTTCAATCAGGCACGCGGCTTGGCTGGTCCAGATCTCGCACGCGCAATCGCGCTCATCGCGATCCACGGGGCGCCGCAGTTCGAGTCGGGACGGGTCCAGTCCGGACTGCCGGATCAGTGTGGTCTTGCCGGCGTTCGATTCGCCGAGGATCAGATACCAGGGAACCGCCGCGTCCCGGGCTCGACTGAAGGGCAGCGCCAAGCGGCGTTGACCCCAAAGCGGGCGCGCGACGCGCAAGTCGAGCTCCAAGGCAGCTCGAAATTTGGACAGCGCTGCGCGCTCCATCTGTTCGACAGGCGCCCAGGCCGACCGCCTGCGCCACGGAAAGATCGCCTTCCGAAACCATGTCATCATCGTGCGACTCCGGTTGCCGAGGCGAGGCCGACGAGTTCGTGACTGCAGCCTTCGCGCTCGCGCTCGACCAACGCGGCCAACGTGGCCACGAACGCCGCCGCGCAGACGGCGCTCACCCACCAGGACCGATGCAGGAGCGGCCGCGCGACACTCACTCGGCACGCAGCCGGGACCGGCGGAACCGCCGGTTCGCTCGGCAACACCTGCCCGAGCGCCCGCTCGGTGGCGCGCGCGAATTTCATCAAGGCCCGTTCGTCCCCTCGCCGCCCGTACGCGCCACGAAACCCCGCGCTGAGGCAAAGGTGATAGGCGAGTAACGCACCGGTGCGGCCTCCCGCCTCCAGCAAGGCGCGCAAGCGCACGAAGAACTGCTCTCCAGCCGCGTTCTCGTGATAGTTCACGAGCTGCAGCGGCTGCTTCATCCATTCGCCACGGCCCGCCCAATCCGACTCGAGCAGGCGTTCGTCGATGAAGGCGACGAGCGCATAGCGGGCTTCGGCGAGATCGGCGTTGCTGAGGCCGCGGCGCCCGCCGTCCTCAGCAAGACGATCCAACGCAGCCTGCAGCCGCTCCCGTGACACGGCTGCCGGCTCGACGCGTGCGCCGGCGGCGAGCTCATGAACCACGATCAGTGGTTCGACACACAATTCGTACAGCTGATGATACATGGCGGTGACTCAGGTGAGGTGTTCGGGTTCGATCGCGTAAAGCGAAACGACGGCGCTGGTCCATTCGCGCTCAGGCGGGAGGAACAGCGCGACGGTCGCGGATTTTTCGATCGCCTTCCAGGCAGGCCCCTCGCGATGCACGCGAAAGAAGTATGTACCCGCACGGAGCGGCAGTGCCGCGCTCGGGTTCCACTCCGGCTCCACGCGAACTCCCGCGCGCGATTGTTTGACCAGATCGTAGATTTGACTCCAGTCCGATATTTTCAGGAGTCGCGGGATGCGTTCGCGCAGCAATTCCTCCGGCACGTCGGCGCGCACCGCGACGAACAGTTCATTGGCGACGTCCGCCCCCAGCTTGCCGAGGCGCATGCCATCTGACCGACGCTCGAGCTCCACCTGCCGATACAGGGCGCGAACCTCGACCGTCAGCAACGCGAGCACGCGAGCAAACAGCGCCTCGAAGACGTCCCCCTGTGCCCAGAAATCAAAGCGCGGCAGCGCTGGAGGCTCGTCGCCTTCAGCGAAGGTGGCGAGAGTGCCCGCCAGCGTCGCGAGGGCAACGTAGAGCTCTTCCGGATGCGCCTTGCCAATCTCGAGCAGGTGCGAAAGCTCGGGTACGGCCCTACCCAACGTGTACAGTAACCAAAAGCGCTGCGCGTCCGCGGTGTGAAACGAGAGGGTCCCGTTCTGATGCCGGCCGCGTTGTGACAGGAGGTCGCGCTGACGTGCCAGCGCCGTCGTCAAGACGCGTTGCAGCCCCGTCTGCAAAAATGGCGCTGCGCGCAAGCTCGACACGGGTGGCACATACGTGTCCCGAATGAAGGCCTTGCCCGCGCCGTCGCGCACGAGTTCGGCCACCTTCATCGTGTCAAAGCCTCGCCGATCCTCGCGACCGAAGAACACGCGCAGATTGGGGCGGGCCCATTCGATCTCGCTCTCACGTGACGGATCGTTTTCGTCTGCCACGGAACGGACTGCTGTGTCGTAGCGGCGGCACTCCGACAGATCGGGCAGAACCAAATTGCCATCGATCGCCGCCGGCAGCCCGATGAATACGGGCAGAATTCGATCTCCGGCCGCAAAGGCCGTTTCGAATCCGCGCGCCTCCGGGCTCGCCATCGGGGTACCGGCGCCACAGCGCACGTTGGTTCCGTCCGGCCAGGTCGCGGCAAATCGGCTCAGGCGAAACTGTTGCGCCAGCAACGCGGAGACGTCGATCTCGACCTCGGTGATGCCCCATTCAAAATGCAGCAGAGAGCGCAGGCGCTCGCTCAAATTTCTCTCGTGGTAGCGATCTTGCTGCTGAAAATGGTGCTGGCTCACCAGCACGCCCTCGGACCAAATCGGTTTGCACGTCACGGCTGCGTCCTCGGAGTTCGTGGATGCCGTATCTGTCGGCCACTCGTGAGACGCAGTTGACGAATTTCCGCAACCCGAGCCGCTCAAAGGTCGAATGTTCAGGGTCAAGGGCGAGCGAGCGGCATTCGGCTCTCGTGCGGCCGGGGCGAGTCAACGAGACGAGGAGAATTAGAAAATGGCTGACGACATGTTTTTGAAGTTGGAAGGCGTCGATGGCGAGTCCATCGACGACACGCGTAAGAACGACATCGATCTCATTTCCTGGAGCTTTGGTGCGGCACAGAGCGGCACCGCGCACGCGGGTGGAGGCGCAGGAGCGGGCCGTGTGCAGGTCCACGATCTGACGCTGGTGAAGAAGGTGGATCGCTCGTCGGCCATCCTATTTTCGCTGTGCTGCAAGGGAGAACACGTTCCGAAGGCGCTGATCACCGTGCGCAAAGCGGGCGGCTCGCCGCTCGAATACCTCAAGGTCCACCTCGAGAAGGTGCTGGTCAGCGGCTATTCCACGGGTGGCAAGCAGACAGCGGACGAGCTCACGGAAACCCTGACGCTGAACTTCGCGAAGGCGCGGCTGGAATACACGCCCCAGGCCGACAACGGCATCGGCGCACCCTCCATCATCAAGGGCTGGGACATCGCTGCGAACAAGTCCTGGGACTGACGCCTCGACGCCGGGAGTTTCGAGATGCTAACGCGCCTCGGCCAGTTGCTCGCAGCGCTCGGCCATGGTCTTGGTGAAGCGCTGGCGTCCCCAATCGAAGCTGTGCGGCACACATCGGTCCGCGTGCCCCGAATCTCGGAGCAGCTCCGGCAGCCCGTCGCGGGCGCGCCAGATACCGTCCTTGGGCACGCGGACCTTGAAGTGCTCGCTCGCCAAGTCGGGCACGCTGTCCCCGAGGAATTCGGGGTTCAGCTCCCGGATCTTGGTGGTGCTACTGCCTGCTGCGCGAGCGATCAAACCGAGCCGAGTACCGGCGGGCACGTCCAGATCGGACGTCACCTCCGGCGTGCGCAGCTGCGCTGCCTGGAAGCCGAAGTGCTCCAAATTCGCCAAGACGACGGCGAACGCTTGGACTTTGGGCACATACGCAGCAGTCTCTGCCGGCAAACGCCCGGCGTTGGCCAAGTCCCAATAGTCCGCTTTCCCTCCCGCTTGCCGTAGCCGTGCGATCAGGCCGAAAGGCCCCATGTTGTAGCTCGCCATGGCGAGCTCCCACGAGCCCAGCTTGCGCCGCAGATCCGCCAGAAACTTGAGTGCCGCGTCAGTCGACTTGGTGGGGCTGATGCGTTCGTCGATGACGCCCGCGCGAACGCGCAGGTGATACGCCCTGGCAGTCGCGGGCATGAATTGCCAGAGCCCGCGCGCGCCTACCGAAGACTCGGCATCGAAGACGCAACCGCTCTCCACCATGGCCAGCGCCATCAGATCGAGCGGAAGCCCGTGTCGCAACAGCAGCTGATGGATCAGATCCTGGTACGCGCCGCACTGGAAAAGCAGCACCTGGAAGGCTTCGCGCCCCACGGTGTTCTCGGTGTGGTACTCCACGAGCTCGCGCACCTTCGCGTCGTCCTTCACCCCGATCCCCGGTAGCTTCAGGCCGGAAAGCCATGCTCCGAGCGGCGGCGCGAGCGGCCGCGGCGGCACCGGTTTGGCCTCCTCCGTGAGCAAGACATCGCGAGCCTGCGCACTGGCGATGCAGGCAACAGAGCCTTCAGCGCAGGGCGCTTCGAGCGCACGGCTGAGGATTGACGCCTCTTCATCCAATAGATCGGCGAGCTCTGGTGATTCGACGCCGCCGTGGCCATGAATCTGCCCGAGAAGCGCGCGCAGCCGTTCCCCTTCGTTGGTCAGACGAGAGGGCGGCAACCCGGATCCGGATGCGGTTTGCCCTGATTCGAGTGCCGAGCCGTCCGCTGTGCTCTGCCCTGATGGCTTGCCGCGCATCACGAGCACCAAGACCACCACCGCGCCGACGCACACGACGAGCAGAGGCCCCGACCACCATGGGATGCCAGTGCCCCTGCCGAGGAGCCTGTGGCGCTCGGAGTCGCGCGGCAGGGCATATTCGAACTCATTGTCCGGCGGCGCCGGTGTGGCGCGCAGCGCGGGGTCCGTCTCACGCCGAATGCGATCGAGCCGGAACTCGAGATCAGCCAGGATCGGCTCCGCGCCAGCTGCGGACACGCCACGCTGAGGCGGCATCAGTATCGCAGCCGCCCGCGGAGGCGGTGTACGAGGTGGAGCGTAGATCGGCCCCCCGAGCCCCAGCGGCAGCACCGCCGGAGGGCCCCCCCGTAACGCCGGCAGCGACGGGGGTGTGCGCACGGGGCGCATTAGCGGGGGCGCCAACGCAATCGCTGCGGTTGAGATCGACGGCGGTGGAAAGGCTGGGATCGGCGGGGCTGGCACCGGCAACGGTACAAACGGCGGCGGCACCGCAACCGGCGCCAAGTTCAATGGCACCACGGATGGCGCAGGCGCTAGCGGCGCAATGGGGGCGGCGGCAACCGGAAGCGGCGTGCCTGGCGGCGACGGCTCAGCCCCGGGCGGCGCTGCGTCGAGCAGCGGCGGAGGCGCGATTACCGGTGAAGCCAGCACCCGCTCGTAGGGGGGTGGAACCACTGCGGCCGGCAGGGAGATTGCGGCCGGCAGGGAGATTGCGGCCGGTGGGGAGACTGGCGGTTGCGGTGGAGACAACGCGGGCGCCGACGGCGCTGCAGCGGGACGGGAGGGCTCCCGGGCGACCTCGGCGGCCTGATCGAGTGCCACGAGGCCGCGTGAATCCACGTCGAGCCGAGGTGGCTTCTTGGGGCCGACTCGCGGAGGCCCAGAGCCCGGAATCTTGCGCTCAGCCCCGAATGCTCGCAAACCGAGCAAGGAGCCCGCGTCCGACCGTGCCCCCCCCCCCGGTGACGGCTCCGCGGTAGTAGCGGGAATAATTGAAGGCGCAGGCACCGGTGCCGGTACGACGGCAACGCTGGGTTCTGGCGCCGAGGCGGGCCGCAGCTCAGGCGGCACGCTCCGCTCTACTGCCGCCGCTGCCGCGACAGCGGGCTCATCCGCCGCCGTCAGGAGCGGAGGTGGCGCAACGACGACCAGCTGCGGCTCGACGCGCACCGGTTCGGGCACCGCCGAAGCCGCGGCCGGCGTCGGAATGGACACGGGGGCATGGCTGGGACGCACTTCCCCCGCTTGCACCCGCCCCGCATCCAGCTCCTGACGGAGCTGTGAAGCCAGCTCCGACACGTTGCGCAGACGCCGGCTGAGCTCCATCCGATCGACAGGCGTCCCCGCCAGGCACTCTTCGCAGCTCGACAGGTGATGGGCCAGGCCTCCCACACCCGACGCCCGAGCGCGCTGTTCGAGTACGCGCGACTGCTGCCTCAGCTTGTCCACCTCGGCCGGCACCCAGCGGTCTGCGCTGCTCAAAATCCGCCGCCAGGCAATCAGAAAAGCCCTGGTATCGCTCACCAGCGCGGCGCCGTTCGAGGCCGCCGGGTTCACTGGGGGCTTTGTATCCACGGCCTCCGACACGACACCCACTGGGTTAGCACAGCGCGCTTCCGCGCACACCATTCCGAAAAAACCAGGCAACCGGGGACCCGCTTGGGTCGACTCATCTCCCGAGTCCGACGTGAGGCGCCGGCGCCGCAGCGCGCCAGCCTACACCGTTTCGCCCCACGCGTCCGAAGGACCGCAGCCCCAAACCCCGCGGGTTTAGTCATGCTCATCGACACAGGCAGTCTCCTTCAACCCGTATCGCCAGTGGAGCCGGCAGGCCCCAATCTGGAGTATTCTCCGGATTTCGCCGCGCTCGAGCGTGCCACCCAGGGCACGCCGGATCGGCAGATGGGTAACGCCATTCTGCCGGGGCAGCCGCCCGATCCCGACGTGGTCGTGGAGCAAGCCATCAGCTTGCTCCAGCGCAGCAAGGACCTGCGCATCGCGCTCAAGCTTCAGCGTGCGCTGCTTGCACGTGGTGGCTTGTCGGCGTTCCTGCACGCCTTCGCGCTATTGCGCGGTCTGCTCGACGAATTCTGGGACACCGTCCATCCGCAGCTCGATCCAGAGGACGACCCGAGCTTCACGGCTCGCAGGAATGCGTTGGCAGCGTTGTGCGCGCCCGAGCTGTTGCGAGAGCTTCGTCGCTCGCCCTTGCTCGATTCGCGGGTGCACGGCCCCGTCACTCTCCAGGAGATCGCGACCGCGATCTCGCCCCATCCCAACCAGGACGAGCCGAGCCGCGCTCTGTCGAAACGGATCGAGGCCACGCTGCTCGAACAGGACCCGCGGGAGCTCGTGCAATGGCTCACTCTGTTCGAACGAGCGCTGGACCACCTCGCGGCACTCACTGCCGCATTCCAACGAGCCGAGGTGCCTTTGCCCGAATTCGCGCCGCTTTCGCTGCTGCTCCGTCAGGCGGCCCTGGCGCTCTGTCAACGCGTATCGGCCGAGCCCGCTGCGGATCCACCCTCCCCTGCACCCGATGTGTTGCTCGCGCCGGCTGCGATTGCCGATGACGCTCAGCACCGAGCAGCGCCGGCACCGAACTCAATCCGCGATCGCCACGACGTCGTCCGCCGCCTCGACGAACTCCGCGCGTATTACCGCGCCCACGAGCCGTCGAGCCCACTGCCGCTCTTGCTAGAGCGTTGCCAGCGTCTGGCCACCCTCGACTTCATGGCAATCGTCAAAGACATCGCACCAGACGCCCTCGCCAAGGTCGAGCTCATCGCTGGAACCACGGCGTCCAAATGACTGAGTTTTAAATCACCACCTCGAGAGTTGCACCATGACTAGTCAAAAATTCATTTCACGTAACCGCGCGCCACGCGTCCAGATCGAATACGACGTCGAGGTCTACGGCGCAGAAAAGCGCATCCAGCTGCCCTTCGTGATGGGCGTGCTGGCGGACCTGAGGGGTAACTCCGGCGCGGCCCAGCCACCCCCATCCGAGCGCAAATTTCTCGAAATTTCTGCCGAAAATCTCGACGAACGCATGGCGGGGATGCAGCCGGGAGTGTCCCTTCGCGTGCCCAACACGTTGACCTCCGAAGGCCAGCTGCAAGTGGACATCAGCTTTGACTCGATGGACGATTTTTCGCCCGCCGCCATCGCGCGCAAAGTCCCCGCGCTCGCTCGCTTGCTCGAAGCGCGAACTCGCCTGAGCAATCTCATCACTTACATGGACGGCAAGAGCGGCGCGGAGGAGCTCATCGCTGGACTGATTCACGATCCAGAGGCCCTCGCCTCACTTGCCTCTCAACCCGAAACGACGGGCGCCGACGCAGCTCCGTCACCCACGAGCGAACAATGAACACCGAAGCTCTCCAGACCTCACCCACCCAGGTTGTCACCCAGAACGAGCACGAGGAAGCGCGCGACAGCTTCGCTGCCTTGCTGAAAAAGCAATTCAAGCCGCAGAGCGTACGCGCGTCAGAGGACGTCGAAGCCGCTGTTCTGACGCTGGCGCGCGAGGCCGCCTCGACCAGCGCCCTACTCTCGGGCGACGCCATCGAGTCCATCGAAGCCATCATTGCGGAGATCGACCGCAAGCTGAGCGCGCAAATCAACTTGATCTTGCATGATCAGGAATTTCAGAAGCTCGAAGCGGCCTGGCGTGGCCTGCACTACCTGGTCAACAACAGCGAGACCGATACCATGCTGAAGATCCGTGTCATGAGCATCTCCAAGAAGGAGCTGCACAAGACACTCAAGCGTTTCAAGGGCGTCGCCTGGGATCAGAGCCCTGTTTTCAAGAAGCTGTACGAGGAGGAGTACGGGCAGCTGGGAGGTGAGCCCTACGGCTGCGTGATCGCGGACTATTACTTCGACCATAGCCCGACGGACGTCGAGACGTTGTCGGAGCTGAGCAAGACGGCAGCCGCTTGCCACGCGCCGGTGATCACAGCCCCGGCAGCGTCGCTCTTTCAGATGGAATCGTGGGGGGAACTTGGCAATCCGCGCGACATCATCAGCATCTTCAGCACCCCTGAATACGCAGCGTGGCGGTCGCTGCGCGACGCAGAAGAGTCTCGCTACATCGGCCTTGCCTTGCCCCGCTTCCTGGCACGCCGCCCCTACGGCGCACGTTCGGAGCCGGTACACGAATTTGCCTTCGAAGAGGACACCAACGGGCCAGACGCGACCCGCTACACCTGGGCGAACTCCGCCTACGCGATGGCCGCCAACATCACGCGCTCCTTCAAGACATACGGATGGTGCTCGCGCATCCGCGGTATCGAATCGGGCGGCGCGGTCTCCGGTCTGCCCACCTATGCGTTCCCCACGTCAGACGGCGGCGTCGACACGACTTGCCCAACCGAGATCGGTATCACCGATCGACGTGAGGCGGAGCTGGCCAAGGCCGGCTTCATGCCGCTGGTGCACAAGAAGAACTCCGACCTGGCGGCGTTCATCGGAGCCCAATCCCTGCACCGCCCGGCGCAATACGACGACGAGGATGCTACCGCAAACGCCGCCCTCGCCGCGCGCTTGCCGTACCTGTTCGCGACGTGCCGCTTCGCGCACTATCTGAAGTGCATCGTGCGAGACAAGGTCGGGTCCTTCAAGGGCACCGACGACATGCAGCGCTGGCTGCAGCGTTGGCTCACTCAATACGTCGAGGGAGACCCCGTCCACGCGAGCGAAGAGGCGAAGGCGCGCAAACCACTCGCGGACGCTGAAGTGGTGGTCGAGGAAGACCCGGACAACCCCGGCTACTACAAATCCAATTTCTTCCTGCGACCTCACTACCAATTGGAAGGCCTGAGCGTGTCCCTCCGCTTGGTCTCGAAGTTGCCGTCGGCGAAGGACGCGTGATGGCCTCGAATGCCCGTTCGCAGCGGTTACCCCTGTTCGAGCGCGCGGTTCGCGCGGGCTCCGGTCGCGCTCCGTCGGCCGGAGTGGCCTCGAGGGCTGAGTTGCTCGAATCCGTGCGCGAGGCTTTGTCCGCGCTCTTCAACGCCACCGCCCTGGACGCGGTAATGGACCTGACTGACCACCCCCAGGCCAGGAGTTCGGTGCTCAACTACGGCCTGCCGGACCTATCGGGCAGGACCGCCAGCAGCATCGATCACTCCGTCCTCGAACGCCAGCTGCGCCAAGCGATCTGCACCTTCGAACCACGCTTGCGCCCCGAGACCGTGACTGTGCACGTGGTCTCGGATGCTCCCTGTAGCCATAATCGGCTGAGTTTCGAGGTCACAGCGCAGTGTTCGGGCGCCCCGTTCGAAGATCACGTCGCATTCCGCACGGAGCTCGATCTGGAGAGCGGTGACGTCCGAGTCACCCGCTCGCGGGGTG
>JAYWEH010000797.1:0-6502 GCA_043780025.1 Deltaproteobacteria bacterium | reverse complement strand
GGCTCGGTGCCGCGTGCCTGTTTGCCGCGCTGTTCGTGGCCGCACCCGCCGGGGGCTCGGGGGCGGCGGCAGAGCCGGCAGCGCTCGACGTGGTGGTCGCGCCAGGTGGGCCCTCGATCGATGCCGCACGGCTCACGCATGCTGTGGTCACCGAGGTGGAACGCGCGCTGCCACCGGCTGAACGCGCGGGCGTGCGCGTCACGTTGCTACTCGACGAAGCGCGCACGCTGACGGTGAGCTATCGCAGCCGTGCCGGCGTGGAGGTCTCGCGCAGCGTGCCGGCGCCGGCGCGTGACGACGAATTGCCCGAGACCGCGGCGCTGCTCGCGGGCAACCTGGCTCGCGATGAGGTGAGTGGGCTGCTCGGAACCTTGCGAACAGAGCCCGCTCGGCCCGTTCCTACTCCCGCCCCCGCAGAGCCGCGCGATGCCGTCCGGGAGCCGGCCGGCGCGAGCGGCAAGCTGCGATCGTCCGCAATCAACCTGTCGGTGTTCCATCCGTTAGCTTTGCATTCCGACGCGGAGACACGGCGGTTCTGGCTCGAGCTCGGCCTGTTCTATAGCCATATTGGTGCGCTCGACGGCGTGGGATTGAACGCGGGCGGTGTGATCCGGGTGGATGGCCCGAGCAGCGGCGTGCAGCTCGGCGGCATCGGTTTCGTTCACGGAGGCAGCGGCGAAGGCGCGCGCATCGGCGGCGTCTTTGGAGTGGGCGACCAAGCTTTCAGCGGGGTGGACATCGCGGGAGCCGTGAGCGTAGAGCGAGCGCCGTTCGCCGGCGTCGAGCTCGCGGGAGCCGTCAACGTAGCGACAGCCGAGCTCGATGGCGCTCAGTTCAGCTCCATGTTCAACTACTCTGGAGCGCTTGCCGGCGTGCAAATGGCAGGCGTTGCCAACGTCGCCGCCGGACCGGTCGACGGCGTGCAGATCAGCACGTGGCTGAATGGGTCGTCGGATCTGAGTGGCGCGCAGCTCGCGATCGTGAATGTGGGGGGTGACGTCGACGGCGTGCAAGTGGGCCTCGTCAACGTGGCTCGCGACGTGCACGGGGTACAGCTCGGCCTCGTGAACGTGGCTCGCGACGTGGACGGCGTATCGCTCGCGTACGTACCGTACAATCGGCGCGGAGGCGTGCACGCTCGAGCGTGGTATAGCACGAGCCAGCCGTTCAACGTCGGCGTGCGCTTCGATGCTGGCTTCATCTACGCCATGCCGACCCTCGGCTACACACCCGGCGGCGAAGCCATCGGTGGAGACGGCGGACGCTTCGGCTACGCGCCAGGCCTCAGCCTCGGTACACGCTTCGAGCTCGGGCGCGCCCATTTAGATCTGGACGTCAATTCGTCGAGCCGCTCGAACGGCTGGGCGTACGACGAGCACGACACCAACCTGCGCTATCGGTTGCTCGCCGGCTGGGCTTTGAGCGAAACGGTCGCGGTTTTCGCCGGTGGCGGCGTGCATCATCATTTCCGTACCAAGGGCCCGGCAGACGCAGCGGTCGATCCCGAATTCAGCGCGGGGATAGAGTTGTGGTGAACATTGCGCGAGTGGGGGTAAAGTCACCGTGATCTTCGCTCTGTACGCCGGCATGCGCGCCTTGCACTTCAATACGGCATCCGCCTCGACCGAGACCGCCCTCGGGAAGCTGGTCGCGCGCGTCGCCGAAGGGGAAGCTCAGGCGCTCGGCGAGGTCTATGACCTGCACCACGAGGCGGTGCGAGCCTTTGCGGCGAGGCTGCTGGGTGATGCCGCGATCGCCGAAGACCTCGTGCACGAAGTGTTCGTGACATTGCCGCGCGCGATCCGCGGCTTCAAGGGCGACTCGTCGCTGCGTTCGTTCTTGACCGGCATCGCGATCAACCACGCGCGCCACTACGTACGCGGAGCGATGCGCCGCCGCGCAGCCATGGCGCGGCTCGGCGCACAGCCCTTGGCCGAGGGCCCCGAGACGCCGGAGCGCGCCGCGGAGCAGAACCGGTTCCTCACCGTGCTGAACCGCGCCCTCGACGAGCTGCCGCTCGAGCAGCGCGTCGCGTTCGTCTTGTGCGACGTGGAGGAACGCACCTCGTCCGAAGCGGCGCAGATCACGAGTGCGCCCGAGGCCACCGTGCGCACGCGCCTGCACCACGCCCGCAAGAGGCTGCGCTCAGCGCTAGAACGGGAGGGCATCCGATGAACGATCGGGATGTGCTCTCACGCGCCGCGAGCGAGCTGCGCGCCGCGCACTCGGGCCGCCGCGAAGGCGCGGGCTTTACGCGCGCCCGCGTCATGAACACACTGCACGAGCGGCGCCAGCGCAAGCTCCTGCGCTGGGCCATCCTGGCTCCGCTCGTGTCCGCCCTGGTTGGCGGCAGCGCCTGGGCCCAAAGCAACGGTCAGTGGCCGGTGATCTGGCAAACGCTGGCCATCGCGATCGGTGTGGCCCAAGCCCCGCAACCCAGCGCCGCAGCCACGCCTCCCAAACCCCACCCCACGACCGAACCCGCGATCCGCATGCCCGCTCCGGCGCCCGTGCCCGCTGCATCCGCTGCCGCTCCAGCCCCCGCTGTCGCCGCCGCTCCCGCTGCAGCCCCCCCCACTGTGAGGCCGTCCCGATCTCGCACGTCCCCGAGCTCGACCGCTCCCGCTCCCTCGACCGCCCCCGCTCCGCCTCGTCAAATTCCATCCGATCCGGAGCTCAGCGCTTTCCGCTCCGCTCACGAGCTGCACGTCGCCCAGGATCGGCCGCGCGAAGCCATCGACGCATTTGCGCGCTACCTCGAGCGCTTCCCGAGCGGCCGCTTCGTGCCCGAAGCGCGCTACAACACCGCGCTCAACCAGATCCGTCTGGGCGAAAAAGCAGCCGCCCGGCGCGAGCTCGAGCCCTTCGCCGCCGGCCATTACGGCCACTACCGCCAGAGCGAAGCGCAGCGCCTGCTCGACGCCTTGCGCTGACCTCAGCCCGCGCTCCGCGAACTCGCTTTCGCCAGAGTGCCGCTTGCTCTGGGTAACAGCCACGCCTTGTCGTCGGGGCGGATCGCGGTCTTGCGCTCGAGCCACTTGCGGCGATACTCCCCTGGCCGCTGTCCGGTCTGTTTCACGAACCGATTCGAAAACGAATGGGGGCGGCGAGAGGGGCGCGAATTCGCGCCGAGCAACACGGTCGGGCTACGGGCATGCCGTGCCGTCGGCGGGCAACTCGAGCTGATTGAAATAGTTGTCCAGAATGTCATCGATGCACGGGTTGTTGCCGAGGGGCACCCCGTGACCATAGTGCGCGCTCGAAACCAGCACTGAACCGGCGAGCGCAGCGTGCATTTCTTCGGCGAAGTGATGCGGTGTGAGGATGTCGTGTTCCCCCGCGACGAGGAGCAGCGGCGGCGCGTCAGGCGTGCGGATGTTCGCGACGGCATTGTTCGCCACGGTCCAGCCGGTGCAAGAAGCCATGGCCAGGGCGGGCGTGACAAACGCCGGTGCGCGCGCGCCGATGTCGGCGAGGGCCACCGTGATTTCACTCTCGCTCAGGATGGGCGCGCTCTGATCGGTGCAGTGCACCATCTGGTTGATCATGCCGTTCAGGCTCGACACGCCTCCGGGCGCGGTGTCGATCAAATCGTCCCAGATCTCGGGGAAGAACTCGTACACCGACAGGAAGTCCGCGATGTCTTCGCGCCCCGTGGGCTGCGTCAAGTTGCTGCGCCAGAAGCCCGAGAAGAGCTCTTCGGCGTCGCGATCGAGCGAATGGATCCACAGCGCGTTCACCACGTCCTCTACCGCGGGCGGGCAGATCAGAATCGCCGCGTCGCAGTCGACGATAAACTCCTGCACGGCGGCGACCAGCGCATTGACCTGTGAGACCACGAGCTCGCCGAGGTCCGCCGACGGTTGCACCGGCCCATCGAGCACGACCGCGCGCGTGTTTTCCGGAAACATCTCGGCGTACAGCGCGCCGAGCCGCGTCCCGTACGATGCGCCGAGGAAGTTGAGCTGCTCTTCGCGCAGCGCTTTTCGAATCAGGTCCATGTCGCTGACCACGTCGCGGCTGCCCAGGTGATCGTAGAGCGGCCCCATGCTTTCGGCGCACGCGCGGGCGTCGCTCGCGAAGAGCTCGACCAGCTCCGGTACGCCGCCGCTCTCGAACGCGTCGCTCGGATAGCGATCGCCGCCGCAGGCCACTGCGGCGCTGCCGCCGACGCCGCGGGGATCGAAACCCACCAGGTCAAAGCCTTGCAGCACGCCGATGGCGCGCCGCGCGTCGAGCGCTTCGACAAATGGCCGGCCAGAGGCACCCGGGCCACCCGGGTTGACCAGGATCACGCCTCTGAAATCATGTCCCTCCCAGCGCGGCGCGCGCATGACCGCGATGGACAGCTTTGGCCCATCTGGATCCGTGTGATCGACCGGTACCTCGACCGCGCGGCATTCGAGCCGGCCTCCGCAGCTCGTCCACGCCGCCTCGGAAGCGAGCAGCTCCGGATCGATGTCTGTAATTTCGCTACCGCCGCCCCCCATCGAGTTGGGATCGACAGGCGCGTCCGGCGCTTCCCCTCCACACGCGGTGCACACGAACGCCGCAGTTGAAGCGGCGAGCACCCAGCCCGAGACCCACCGGATCGCCACCGCGAAGCTGAAGCTCATCGCCGGATGTTAGCGCGCCGGCGAGCGCGATCACAACGGCGCTCGCAGTTCGGGCGTGGCCCAGGCTTCCCGCTCCCAAATTCGAGCCGAGATCCTAGGGCGGCGAAATGACCCCTCGTTTCGATGAATTCGGCACACTAGCGCGCTCAGCCGTATTCGCGCGCGACGCGCAGGATGGCGGCCTTTGTGTCGTCGCTCAGACTGGCTTCGACTTCGCCCCCGTCATCTCGTTCGAACACGAGGCGCTCGGTGAGCTCGGACGAGCCGGCGTGAATTTCGTACGACGAGATCACGACGCCCAGGGCGAGCAGAGAACGGTGCACGGCCCCGATCAAGGGCCGGCGACCGCGCTGCACGATCTTGACGGCGGTCAACTTGGAGTTGGCTTCTTCGAACTGGACGGCAGAGCTGTTGGACACGGCTTGTCTTGACTTGAGCACGCGCGAGCACCTCGTCAACGGGCGCTCGCTGAAAGTCTCCGCGATTTTGCGGGGCCGCCATTGAAGAGCGGAGCTTGACGCCGGGCGCCGCTCCTCCGTCGACGTCCATCTCGGGTGCCGTGCTTGCGCCACTCTCCATTTCAGTTTATTACTGGTCGTATGATAAAAAATGCTCCGAAGTCGGCGGGCGCTGCGGCGCTGCGGTCAGCGCTGACGGCGATTGGGCTGATTAGTGTGAGTGGTTGTCGTCTGGACCCGGCGGACGCCGCGGCGGAGTTTCAAGGTATCGTCGAGTTCGAGGAGCTGGAGCTCGGCTTCGAGTACCCAGGCCGGCTGACGCAGCTGGCAGTGCGGCGTGGGGACGCTGTGGTGCCGGGTGAGCTGCTCGCCGGCATGGATGCATCCCTCGAACGCGCGGCGACAGAAGCGCGGCGCAGCGAGACGGCGGCGGCGCACGCGCAGGTGGCCCTGGTCGCCGCGGGCAGCCGACCTGAAGAGGTGCGCGCCCTGCAAGCGCGGATCCGCGCGGCCGACGCGGCCATCGCGCAGCTGAGCGAAAACCTACGCCGCGAAAGCGTGCTCGTGCATCAAGGGGTCACGCCGCGTGCGGTCGTGCTGGAGCTCACGGCAGAGGTGGACCGCTCGCAGGCTGAGCGGGATGCGCTCGCGCACAACTTGCGCCTCTTGCGGGAGGGGCCTCGCCGCGAGGAGTTGGCGGTGCAGCGCGCGCGCGCTGCTGCCAGCGTGGCATTGCTCGAAGTGCAAGAGCAGCGCCAGGGCCGCTTCGAGCTGCGCGCGCCGGTCGCCGGAGAAATTCTGGACCATCACCGTGAAACGGGCGAGATCGTGCTCGCGGGAGCGCCCATCGTGACCCTGGCGGACACCTCTCGGCCCTTCGCGGAGGTGTTCGTGCCGCAGGCGGCCTTGGCTGGCATCCAGCTTGGCACAGCCGCCCAGGTCTGGGTCGATGCGGAGGAGGCGCCGCTGCCCGCGCGCGTGGAGCACGTGGCGCGACACACCGAGTTCACGCCGCGCTTCTTGTTCAGCGAGCGCGAGCGGCCGAACCTGGTGGTGCGCGTGCGCGTGCGCATCGACGACCCCGCGCGCCGGTTGCACGCCGGGGTCCCGGCGCGCGTGCTATTCGAAGCGACTAAATCGGAGCAAGCCACGGGTGAAGCCAGCGCAGGCGCCCATGGACTCTGAGTGGGTGATCGCGACCGATCGGCTCGAGCGGCGTTTCGGGGAGAGGGTGGCCGTGCGGGACGTTTCTTTGCGTGTCGCGCGCGGGCGCATCTTTGGAGTGCTGGGGCCGAATGGTGCCGGCAAATCCACGACCATCCGCATGTTGTGCGGCATCCTGACGCCGTCGGGCGGGTCGGGCACAGTCGTTGGCTATGATATCGCGCGAGACGCGGAGCGCATCAAACAAAACATCGGTTACATGAC
>JAYWEH010000796.1:0-6509 GCA_043780025.1 Deltaproteobacteria bacterium | reverse complement strand
AACATGCGCCGCGGGCCCGTGTGGAACAACAGCGGCTCCTCTGCCGCCAGCAGGAATTGGTTGAACGAGAACCCCGGTGGCAGCGCCGGGTTCGGCGGGACAGGCGTGCTGATGCGGAAAATGCGCGGAGCGATCTCGTCGATGCGGGTGCCGGTCTGGCTGTTCGTTACGGTCATGGGACCTCCTGTTGGAGAGGAAGTGGAGGCCGCGAGCGAGTCGTTACAAACTTTCGAACTCGTGATTCAAAATATATTCGCCGAGTGGGCTCCGGGACCCGTCCGGGCCCGTCGCCGTCAGCCGCACATGCAGCTCGTTCGGCATCGCCAGGGCCCGGTAGTGCGTCTGGCAAGCCAGCACCACTTCACCCCGTTGCTCGTCGAAGGGAACGTCGGTGAGCGCAAACAGCAACTCGCCTGACGGAGCGCGCGCTTCGAAGTCGACCCGCGCCACCTGGCCGAGCGGCGCCTGCATCAACCACAGGCCCATCCGAGCACGCGGCCCGAGATGGATGGTGGCGCGCTGCCCCCCATCGACTCGCACCGCCGGCAACCGCGGATAATTCGCTCCGAAAGCGCGCCTGCGACCGGAGGTCAAGATCGGCGGCAGACTGCTACGCAATTGTTCGAGCAGACGCTCCAACCGATCGGCGCGGCCCAGGCACGTATCGCACTCGAAGTAGTGCTCCTCGAACAGCGCTGATTCGCTCTGGGGCAGCTCTTCGAGCAACCACGCTGCGACGCTTTCCAGGCTGGGACAGCTCACAAATGCTCCTGATCTTGCAGGCTCTCTCGAACTCGCAGGCATTCTGCGAGCTTCACGATCGCACGGTGCCGGATCACCCGCACGTTGCCGGTGCTCACGCCGATCCGTTCGCCGATCTCCTCGGCGGCGCGATCTTCCCAGAAGCTCATGCGCACCACCGTGGCTTCGCGCTCGGGCAACGCGCCCATGCAACCGAACAGCCGCGCCACGTCTGTCTCATCGAGCGAGGGTGGCAACGTCACGACGTCTCCTCCGGGGCCTTCGCGCTCCAGATCGCGCTGTTTGCGCGCCCTGCGCCGTGCGTCCGAGACCAGGTTTCTGCACGTGCCGAGCACAAACCCAGCCAGGCTCTCCGGGTTCTGCAGGCGCCCATCTCGCACCGCCGACAGCACGCTCAGAATCACCTGCTGCAGCAGATCTTCCGCGGCTGCCCGACTGCCCAGGTGTCGCAGACCATACAATTCGATGCGGCGCGCAAAGCGCCGATAGAGCTCGGCTTCGGCGAGCTCTGCCCCCTGCCCGGCCGACTCGATGAGCCTGGCCAGCTCGGCATCCGAAGCCTCCTCGTTCATACAGCAGAGAAAATATCACGAAAATGCAAGGCTCCGACTAGAGGTGTCGGTCAGGCCGGCAGCGTTACGAGCTTCGTGCGAAAAGCCTTCGTCCTCGCCTGAGCCCCTACTAGACATAATATGGCGGGTTGACGGCAGCTGGCTGCCGTTAACTTTACATGGGTATCCCAATCCGGGCAGCTCGCTGCCCAGCCATCGCCATTCATGATCGGTTAAGGGCAGATCGCTGCCGATATCTGATCATTCATGGTTAAATAGGGGCGCCAGGTGGCCCTGGATGGCTAGTTCAGGGTCCTCCGAGCTCGCGAGCCCCGAGGTGCTCGGCCTGGCCCGCCGCCTGCGCGAACTGTGCGGCGCCGAGCGCTGTTGAAAGCGGGCCGCCCCGGCGGGCCATGTTGCGAGCGGCTTCGCCGGTTCGTACACGAACCGTGCGCGCCGCTCACGAAGGGGGTCCCGGCGATCTCCGATGGCGCCCTCCGGGTCTCGCGTCGTAATCTGCCGCCCATGACGTTCTCCCGGTACATCTTCGGCACCACACGCCTCGGCCACTCCGACGTGCCCGACGCTCGCGCACTCGAAGTCGCTCGCAAAGCTATCGCAGCCGGCGTGTGGTTTCACACGTCGCGCCAATACGACGACGCGCTCGAGGTTCTAGGGCAAGTCTATGACGAGGACCGGTCTCGCTTGCCATCGACGATCTACAAGATCGGCGGCAAGGACATCGCGGACGTGCGCAATGTGATCCGGCAGAACCTGGAGCCGTTGAAGCGGGAGTTCATGGAGGTCGGGCAGATCTCGCCGGGCGGCAACGTGGGCCAGGGGCTGGCCGATGGCTCGGTGTGTGCGGGGTTCGAGAAGATTCGTGAGGAGGGGCTGGTGCGGCGGTTCGTGATGGAGGTGTTTCCGTGGACGTCGCAGACGGTGTTGACGGCGCTCGAGCGGGGGCACCTCGAGGGGCTCGTGGACGCGTACATCTTCTATCTGAATCCGCTGCAACGCTTCGCATCGAACGAGTTGTGGGATGAGCTCGTTGCGCGGCACTTGCCGATCATCGCGATGCGCACGGTGGCGGGTGGGAACGTGCACCGCTTGCGCGACGTGCCGGGGGCGGCGTGGCGGCCCTATCTGGTGGAGCGGGCGCGGGCCGTGGCGCCCGTGTTCGAGCGGTCGGGCATCGCCGACTGGTCGGAGTTTTGTGTGCGCTTCGCGCATTCGGTGCCGGGCGTGCAGGCCACCGTCGGCGCAACGAGCCGGCTCGAAGGGCTGGAGGAGCTACTAAGGCACGCTCGAGATCCGAAGCCGTTGCCGGCGGGCATCGTCGAGGAGATCTTTGCGCTTCAGCGCAAGTGGTCGGCGGAGGTCGACGTGCTATCGGAGCCCTGGAGCATGTGAACTCGTCAGCACGCGACAGAGTGTGCCCTGGCCATCGAGTCCCGCGCGGACCGCTGTGCCGATACGAGTCAGCCTTTTTCTGACGCCAAGACTCGACAGCTCGCGCCTACAGTGGCGTGCGCCAGCCCACAAAAAACTAACGCAAATACTTAAATAATTAGCCTCGAGTTAAGGCGCGTTCATAGTGAAGCCCAGCGATAGCGCACTGCGCAATGAGGAACAAACGGGCTATGAAACGACGCTTAGCGAGGCAAGTCATCGGGTTGGTAGGCGCCGCGGCGCTCGCAAGCTGTGGAGCAGGGTACGAAACGGACACCGGGCGAGCCCCGGAAACGGAGTTCGACCTCGGTAGTAGCGAAGAACTCGGGAGCATCGAAGAAGCCGTGGCGGCCTGTGCCGGCGACGACCTGCAGTACGATTTCAATGCATTTGCCGCTTCCCTGGCGGTGGCCGTCGCCAACGAGCTGGGCCGTTGGGATGTGAACGCCGACTTCGAGGTCAGGAACGGCAAACTCGAGCTCTCGGCAACTGGCCAGCTGCGGTGCAACGGTGGGTGCGACAACATCACTGCGCTCCTGCGCTTGCAGGACGATGTGACCAGCAACATTCCCAACCACAGCCCTTCGGTTTATCGAACCAAGCTCACAACCTGGTACGCGGCCCAACGCACGACCCTCACATCGCTGGTCGATATCATGCTGACGGTCGACAAGGGCGTGTTCAGGGTCAAATGGCGCGGCACCGGCAAACCCATGGCCGTCGTAGGTGGTTCCACTGCCGACGGTGCGCTCATCGAGCAGCGCGGCGCCGGAGTGCAGACCGGCGCAGATCAGTGGCGGCTGATTCTGGACCACGGCAAACACCGCTTCGTCAACGTGCGCAGTGGCAAGTGTTTGGCTATGTCGGCCAACTCATCGGTGAACGACCTCAGCATGGTGCAGAGGACCTGCAATGCCACCGATCCTCTGCAACGCTTCGAGTTCGCGGGCGTGGATGGCGGCTACTACTTAATCCGATCGAAGGACCTCAAGGCGCTACGCGTGAAAGACACCAATCAGGCGGATGGCACGCCTGTCGTTCAGCACCTGTTCGAGATCACCAACTCGGCAGCTCATTGGTCGTTCGAGCCCGTTAGCGCGGGGGCGACCGCAACTGCACCCGAATTCGTGGCCACGGCCATGTACTCTCTCACGGCTCGGCACAGCGGCAAGGCTCTGGGAGTCGACAACGGCAGCCTGGCGGACGGCGCCGTAATCGAACAGGGCACCTACGTTGCGACCGACGATCGCTTCCACTGGTACATTACGAAGAACGGAAGCAAGTATCAGATCGTCAATCGCCGCAGCGGCAAGTGCATGGACATGCTGACCGACACGCCGCTCAGCCGTATCGTGCAACGGCCCTGTTCGACCGCAGCCACGCAACAACTCTCGTTCATTCCGACCGGCGAAGGCACCCACATCATCAAGACCAAACCGGGCAAGGTGTTTCAAATCGAGGGCCAGTCGACGAACAATGACGCGCCCCTCGCGCAGGAAACCAACGAACGGCGTCTAGCGCAGCAATTCACCATCACTCCCCTCTTGGCGGGTGAACCCCACCGTCTGACGTTCTCGCACAAGACGACCGGCGCTCCGTGCGGCAGTTACTACTGGTACAACATCGCGCAGCCGAACGGCCAGGCCCTGCGCGCCCCCGCGGACTCCTATGTCCAGCTGATCTTTGCCGGCGGCAAGCCGACCCTGAACGGCGTCGACGTGAACCCGTTTATCTCTCAACAAGTGAGTGGTAACCAGGTCGCGATCGACCCGTCGGGCTACATGAACCTCGGTGCGACGAGCAGCTCTGGTAGCTGCATCGCCACGGACGTGCTGTATGATTCGACGAGGAAGGCGGGAGGCCTTTGTTGCATCAAGTACAACGGAGCTACCAGCGCGTTCGCGATGAGTGTGTGGAGCGCCTCAACCTTCGTTTGCCAATAGATTGCGAGCGTGTTGCCCAATGCAACGAGACATGAGCTGCCCCGATGCGGGAGCTCATGTCGCGGGCGGCGCCCGCGGCGCCCTCTTCTCGTGTATCGCCCTGGTGTGTGTGGTCGGGCCCCGTTGCCGGCCCCCCCCAGAAGGCGCCCGGCTCGAGCTATCGAGCTATTTGCGGTTCGCGGCTTGGCGAGCTTCGCCCTCGAGCTCCTTGGCGCGGCCTTCGACCTCCATCTGCTCGTTGTCGATCACGGCGCCGATTCTGTTCTTCACAGCTCCGACGGCCTCTTGAACCTTGCCCTTGGCCCGTTCGGCGCCCTTGGCGGCTTCTTGCTTGGCCTTGCCCTTGAGTTCGTGGGCCTTGCCCTCGGCCTGCATCTGCTCGTTGCCGATCAACTTGCCGACGCCAGCCTTGATCTTGCCGCCGATCTCTTCGCCTTTACCTTCGCTTCGCTTGCTTGCATTGCTCATGCCCCCGCCCGAGCAAATGGCGTGCCGGAAATTCTCCGCGAAAACTCGACGTTTCGCGGAGCAACGCGCGACACTGGGGCGGAATGGAGTGCGCGCTGCGGCCAACCCGGTACCAGATTGCCGGCCAGTCCGGCCTCGGGGGCGCGGAGATTGAATTCCCTAGCCGACCGGCTATTGAACGGGTCGTGAACTCGAGGCTCATTCGACTAGGCGTCTGCTCTGCGGGTCTGTCCCTTCCGTTGCTCTTCGGCGCGTGCTCCGAAGACTCGGAACCGAACAACGGCACCGGCGGCACGGCGGGCTCGGCCGGTTCGGGAGATAGTGGCAGCGCTGGCAGCGCCGGTGATGTTGCGGCGGGCGGCAGTCCCAACGGAGGTTCTGCGGGCGACAGCGGGGGTGGTGGCGACTTTGGTGCTGCCGGCAGTGCGGGTGGTGGTGAGGCCGGGTCCGCGGGGTCGGCGGGATCCCCGCCAGATGCCGGGGATCGTGACGCGGCCACGGCAGCGTTCAGCGTGAGCTCGCCCGCCTTTGACAGCGATGAAGGCTGCGCTCCGGACAACGCCGACCCGTGCGCTTTCTTCCCCAACGAGAACACCCAGCTCGGCGGTGGCGCCAGCATTTCGCCGGAGATCAACTGGGTGGGCGCGCCGGCGGGCACGGCGAGCTTCGCCATCGCGCTGCACGACCTGACGTTCGCGCCCGGCGACGAGCCGTTCACGCACTGGGTGATGTGGAACATCCCCGCTAGCGCTGCGGGTTTGCCCGCGGCCCTACCCGGCGGGGCCGAGCCGGGGGTGCCCGCGGCCAACACCGAGCAGGTCAACTACATGGATACCGGCGGCTTCCTCGGTTCCGGGGGTTGCGGCAACGTCTACGAGTTCGTGCTGTACGCGCTCTCCACGCCCACGTTTGATCCGGGCAGCACCGATTCGGACGCTGTTCAGCAAGCACTCGCGGACTCGGACGATGTGCTCGGTACAGCCACCATGCGGGCGCGCAGCGACGGCGCTGGCCCGGGCTGCTGACAGCGGCGCCTGCTCGCTCTGCGGTAACGGCCTTTCATGTCGACGAGCACTCATCGCTATGATGCCATCGTGGTCGGCACGGGCATCAGCGGCGGCTGGGCCGCCAAGGAACTGTGTGAGCGGGGCCTGAAGACGCTCGTGCTCGAGCGCGGGCCCAACGTGCGGCACGTCGAAGACTACAAGACAGCGGAAAAGGCCCCGTGGGAGCTGCCCTACGGCGGAGAGCTCACGCGGGCGGACAAAGCGCGGCAGCCCGTGCAGAGCCGCGCCGATTGGATCGTGGATCAGTCCACCAAACACTGGTTCGT
>JAYWEH010000795.1:0-6513 GCA_043780025.1 Deltaproteobacteria bacterium | reverse complement strand
TCGACAGCGGTCGTTTCCGGCGCAGCAGCACGACTTTGGGCTCAGCGCGGTACTGCCTATTCCGCTGAAGAGGTCTTGAACGAGTTGTACGACGCTGCGATGGCTCTGACGCCCAACCCGCTCTTGGCCGACCTCTATCTCAACGCCCCCAGCCCACCCCCGTTGCGCCCCGAAGTCGTAGAAGTCAACGGCTGCACCGCGTTGACCGCCTTGGGCCAACACTGCGAGGTGGCCAGCGTGGCGGGTGCGAATCTCGTGCACCAGAAACACGACGAGCTCCAACGAGTGCAAGGCGCGCCGTGCGGCGGGTCCAACTCACCCTGCCCCGACGCGGCAGCCCTCGATCAATACGAGGCGCCCTGGGCCGTGCCGCAGCCGTGGGGTATCACGTGCGCCACGTGTTCGGAGTCTTTGCCGGTCTACAGCAAGGTCATGAAGATGTACGGTCACACGATCACGCTCGATACTGCCAAGCTCAAACGCCTGAGCGGCACGGATGCCTTCCACAGCGTATGGGTCAAGGCTGGCCTGACAAAAATTGTCGTGGCACCCCAGTTGCTCACGAACAACGTCCTGCGCGGCGAGGTGTTTTTCCAATCCGTTGGGTTTGACCCCGCGTCGCTCATCACCCGTTCCGGACCCCTGTCGGGGGGTGTCTTCACCGAGGATGAAACGGCGATCATTCGCAGAGTTTCGCCCTGATGCGTCGGCACCGAAGCCCATTTTCCGGCTCGAGCGCCCTCTTCGCCGTCGCGCTCGGATCGAGCGCCTGCGCTCGCGACGCGACCTGGCTTGAAAGCCATGGCGAGCTCACGCCCGCGGCCGATGTACCGAGCGCCGACGCTGCGCCACGAGCGACGCCCGATCCGCTCGCCCCTGACGCAGCGCAGGCTGTTCTGCCCGCGGCTCGGCCTCCGGACGCCGGAGCCGAAATGGATGTGGACGCGGCGGTCTCCAATCCCACGCTGACTTCGCTCGCGCCGCCGTGTGCCCTGGCAGTCGCCTGGAGTGGCATCACGTTTTCGCACCCCAACTGCGAATCACTGAGCGGAATTTTCGACGCCCGTTCGGCGGTTTGGGATGGATCTCGCCTGGCCTTGAGCGGCGAATCTTGGGAGCCGATCGACGGTCGGCTCGAACGGTTGCGCACACGAGGCCGAGGTGACGGCAGCTGCTGGCGCTTCGGCGAGAGCTTGGACTGGCATGTGACGTGGCCCGTCGATCAATGTCCTGCAACGGCTCTGTCGGCGTCCTACCGATACGAGGAATGCCCATTGTTCGAGGGCACGGACGTCTGTAGCGCTACCGAACCGACGGCGTGCGCCGTCACCGCGCTGGCCACGTTCACTCCGGTGGCGCAGGCGGTGGTCGATACGCCCGTCGATGCCCCCGAGGACATCGGTTGCCGGAACCTCGGGCTCGATCCGCCGCGCCGTCCGGCGGCGGCGGGCGCCGCCTGCTTCCCCCCTTGGACCTGCGCGGCCGGTCATTTTTGCTCGAACGAGCAGGACGATGGCAGTTGCGCGCTGGGAGCCGCCGTTTGCCAGCCAGCGCCCGCCTTCGACACGTGCGGTGCCGACACGGAGCCGGTGTGTTTTTGCGGCAACCCCGCTGAGCCGCTCGATGCCAATGTCTGTCAGCTGCATTCGTTGGGCATCAGCCTGGAGACGTGTCTGCCCAGACCGGCCGACGCGAGAGAGTAATGCGCCCGCGTGGCTAGCGCGGTGGGGTGCCGAGCAATGGTTTGCTTTCGAACGGGATCCGAAATTGCTGCCAACCAGGCCCCGAATCTTGCTCAGCGCGGGCAAGCTCCGCCGCTTTGACCGAACTCGCGACGAGCACGACCAGTTGCCCGCGCGCGATGGATCCGGGGACGTGCAGTGCAAGACGCAAAGACCCAGACGCCGAGCGTTCGATCGAAGCGTCGAGCACTGAGCGCCGACCCTCTGACTCGACGAAGACGCGCCCCTCGACTCGAGCGCTGTGTGCCACGGCGGGGCGGAGCAGGACCTCCAGACTCTGACCCGGCGTCACCGCGATGGGTTGTGCTGATGTGGCCACGCCCTCCGGTGAGCGTGTTTGCGCTGCGGCGCCCCGGATCTCGATGCGGTAAGGGGTGAGCGCTTCGAGGCTCGGCGTTTGAAGCCAGAGCGCGATCGCTGCCGCTGCCGCGAGCAGAGGGGTGGCAAACCACAGAGCGCGATATCGGCTCGCGCTGGCGCGCGTGACGTTCCGCTGGGGCACGCTGTCGAGCGGCTCGAGGCCAACTGCTGCCGCCTTGCGCAAAGGGTCGCCGACGCGACCGATGGCGCCTAGAATGCTCTGGCTGATGCGTTCTTGCTCGGTTTCGGCGAGGGGTTGGTGGGCCTCGAAGGCCTGGCGCAACGCCGGGTCGCCGAGGCTCTGCTGCTCCAGCTCGGCGACCCGCGCTGCATCGAGCTCACCCCGTGTGAGCCGTTCGAGCTCGGGCCAAAGTGGGTGCTCAGCCTCCTCGGCTGTCACCCGGCCCAAGCGCATCAACAGGTCGTCGGAGTTGCCGTACGCTCGTTCGTTCACTGTCGGGTCTCCGCTTGTTCGACGAGCGTTTGAACCTGCTTTTTCAATCGACTGCGCCACTGATAAACGGCTTCCACGCCAAGCCCTGCATTCTCGCTCACGACCGCCACGCTTTCCTCCCAGACGAACAAGCGATAGAACATCTCTAGCCCCAGCGGGGATAACTGGGCACGCAGTGTCTGGGCCAGGGCCAGCAGGGTTTGGCGTGCACCGAGCGCGTCATCGGCATGGGTCGCCTTTGTATCGGCCTGGTCAAAATCCGTCGGGTCATGAGGCTCGAGCTGAAACGGATTGCGTTGCCGATTGCGCAGAATGGTGATCACCAGGCGTTCGGCCACCACGCTCGCAAAACCCTCGAGTGTGGTGCCCCGCTCCGGGTTCCAGCTCAGCAGCGTCTGGCCTTGCTTGTCAAACAGTGCCAGCAACACATCCTGGGTGATGTCTTCCACTTCTCGCCGGATGGAGGACGTCCGGTCGCGGCAGCCGCGCAAGAGGATTCGAGCGATCCGGTTTTGAATGACCGGGGTGAGTCGACGCACCACCTCGCGTACTGCGCCGGGGTCCCGTGCGACGGCGGCGCGCAACAGGAGGAGATCGGCAGGGTCGGGAGGCGCAGCCACGGCCGACCCTATCACACGAACTTCGCTCGTGCACCGGCCTGCCCGCGTTCGCGCAGCCCGCGCGGTCCTTCGATGGCAGCCCCGCGTTTCTGACATCGAATTTTGTTACTCGCGGCGCGGACCGATCGACACGATTCGACTGTCAGAAATCGATTGGCGCGATCGAACGATTGACCAGGCGGGCGCAAACAGACCTGCCGGCGCGAGCAATGCGGCTCACGCATCATCATCTACAGGAGGTCATTCACATGAACGCGTTCACCGCTAGCTTCACCAATTTGTTTCATCCATCCCGTCAACCGCTGCGAACGACTGCCATGGCCCTGTTCATCGGGTGGGCAGCAGGTTGTTCCGGAACCGACGTAATTGAAGCCTCGGACTCGGCGCAGCCCTTCCTCGCCGAAAATACTGAGTCACAGGGCCCCGACGAGAACGGTCTCACCATTTTCGACAGCACGGGCGAGAGCCTGTCGGGCACGCTCAGCCAAGGGGAACAGCTCATTCGTTTCGACCTGGAACGGAGCGCAGAGCAGCACGTCACCACGGTCCACGCAGCGGACGGCGAGTTCTTGCTGCGAATGACGCTGACGGATCAGTTGGAAAAGCTGGAGATCGGCCTCGAGCTGAGCCTCGAAGGGCCCACCGGGAGTATCTTCATCAGCACGGAACCCCAGTGGGAACGGGTTCGGGTGTCGGGAGAGCTGTCACGTCTCGCGGACGGGTCTCTCGATACCGATGTTCAACTCGTCGGGGCGCTCGGCCCTGCGCTTGCGGAGCGGTCCGACATCGACCCTTCGATCATTCCGCCGCTGTACCGGCTTGCCCCGTCTCCGGTGGCCACGGCTGATGCCACTGCCTCGGAGCTGGGGACGCATCAGCAAGCCGCGGGCACCGTATGTGGCGCGTGTCTGTCGGGTTGCCAGATTGATTTCGGCTTCTGCCTGGCTTTCGCGGGGATTTTTGGCGGGTTCTGCGTGCAGCCATTCATCTCGTGCATGAACTACTGCAGCACCAATCACTGTCAGTAACCCCCTCCCGCACCACCCCAATCTCTGTCTGAAACGAAAGAATAGTCCTCCCATGAAAAGTCAACGCCGCCCCATCTGTGCTCTCGGCATCAAGCGTAGGAACATGAACACGAGCAGAATTGGTTTCAATGTGTCCGTGTGCCTCTGTGTGCTCGCCAACGCGAGCTGCGGAGCGCCGGACGAAACCGTGCTCATGTTCGAGCCCCTCGAGCAGCGACTCGGGCAGCTCAACCAGGATCTGAGCATGGGAGCGGACGGCGAGCAGGTGCTCGCCGTCCACGACTACTTGACGAAGTTCGGTTACTTTCCCAACCCAATTCTCGCCGAGACTTATCCGCAATGGCAGCCCCTAGTCGGAGAGGTGCCAGAAGATCCGATGTTTTTCGATGAGCGCATGAGTGAAGCGGTCCAGGCGTTCCAAACCCAAGCCGGCCTGCTCGAGACCGGAGTCGTGGATACCGCGACGCGCGCCATGCTTCAGCGTCCTCGTTGTGGTGTGCCCGACGGCATGCAAGACCACGATCGGGTGGACAAGTATGCGCTGGGCGGTTCGAAGTGGCCGGGGCCGAACGTGACCTTCAGGGTCTTGAACACCAACGACGTCACGCTGGCAGAAGCGCAAACAGCAGCGGCCGGTGCGTTCACGAGCTGGGCCGGGCAGTCCAGCCTGACCTTCACGCAACTCGGCGCGGGGACGCCGCAGATCCCTATCGATTTCGCAACCATCGACGGCCCGGGTGGCACGCTAGCCCACGCCTGGTTTCCGGCAAACGGCGGTGCAATCACCTTCGATACGGCGGAAACTTGGTCTGTCACGAATCCGTCTGTCGGGGTCGACGTGCAGTCGGTCATGTTGCACGAAGCAGGGCACGCGCTCGGCCTTCACCATTCATCGGTGGCCGGCGCGACGCTGTTCCCGTTCTTCGCCGGACTCGATCGGGACCTGGCGCTCGACGACAACGTGGGTATCAGCTCCCTCTACGATACTTGGCAACGGCTTCCCGGGCTCGCGAAAGACATCGGAGTGTCCGCGCTCGGCGCGGCGTGGGTGATTGGCACGACCGCGGTATTTGGCGGCTTCAGCATTCACAAGTGGAATGGGTCGGACTGGGAGATCGCTGATGGCGGCGCGGTACGCATCGCCGTCGAGCCGAACGGTGTGCCCTGGGTCGTCAACAATAACGGAGGCATCTATCGACGACTGTCGAGTGCCGCGGGTAATGTGGGCTGGCAGGTGCTGCCAGGTTGCGCTCGAGACATCGGCATCGGAGCGGATGGCAGCGTGTGGGCGATTAGTTGCACCCCCGTTGGCACCAAGGACTTCACCATCCAGAAGTGGAACGGAGCGGGCTGGGGCCAGTCTGACGGTCACGCGGTGCGCATTGCAGTGGGCCCCACCGGCATTCCCTGGGTCGTTAACAGCATCGGAGACATCTACCGACGGATCTCGAGTGACGTAACTAGCGCGGGCTGGCAAGTCTTGCCGGGCTGCGCCAAGGATATCGGCATCGGCGTCGGCAACTACGCTTGGGCGATCGGCTGCGGGCCCGTCGACGGTGGTTTTGACGTCCACGCCTGGAACGAACAGCCCGCTACCAGCGGGGCGCCCGCCGCATTCGGCTGGGTTCGGCTACCCGGTGGCGCGCATAACATCTCGGTTGGGCCCGATGGGAGGCCCTGGATCGCGAACGTTCACGGCGGCCTTTTCCGGGCCGTCCGTTAACGCGAACCAGGCCCGGGGGGGGCGGTTGCCATCACTGGGTCTCGAGAGCACAAAAAGGAGAACGCGGCCCCGGGACATAACCCTGGCGAGCCGCGTTCATTTGCGTTCGAGTGCCTCGAAAGGCCTCTCACGCGACCCTTTAGGGCCTTTATCCCGAGGGGAGATACCTCAGGACGCTGTTTCCTGTTTTTCGAAGATCAAAGCTTGCGTTGCCTCTCTTCCAGGGCGAAGCGAACCAATCCGTTACCTCACCGCGTTACGCGCGATGTGCACGCCGACGTCCGACGTGCTGTTCACAAACTCTGGCGCCGGCTGCCCTGTGAGCCGCCAGCGTCGCGCCCTTATCTACAGATGAGCCTCTTACCGGCGCGAGTCAAGTGCTCGAGGCCGCGAATGCTAGAGCAACCCTCAAACGGCCCGAGATGGGCCGGTTCTGCGAGGCCCCCACTTGGGCATGCGCGTTGCCCTGACATTTCAGAGCGGATTCGGCTGCACGCATATCATGTGGACCTCCGTGTGTGCCGCTACCGACGCGGGCGCTACGAGAACAGACGTTCGGACTCACGTGCCTGCAGGGTTACGCTCG
>JAYWEH010000794.1:0-31769 GCA_043780025.1 Deltaproteobacteria bacterium | reverse complement strand
GGCCTGCGAGCCACCCGGCTGCCAGCGGCGCCGCTGCCCAGATCGCTAGCAAAGGGCCCGCGTACAGCAAGACCTCGGGGCGACCGAGCGCGACGCCCAACAACGCGGCCAAGCAAGCGCCCCCGGAAAACCACATGCGCCGCGGCACCTGCGACGTGGAATTCTGGCGGGCGAACTGCCGCATCGCCGTCCACTCGAGCAGGTGTTTGCGGCTGACGCACAGACGGTAGAGCGTGCGCGCGATCGCGTCCATCGACACCCAGGCCTGATCGAACGCAAATAGGAAGCTGAGCGCGACCTGCGGGGCGTTGGCGTGGAGATCTCCACCGAGCGAGCCTGCGGGTGGCTGTGTGGTGTCCGCCGCGCGCACCAGCGAGAGCACCAGGCGCGCGCAGAGCGGCACCACGAACAGAGCCGCGACGATCGCGAACACGTCCGATCCGAGTCGCGGTTCGAAAAGCCAGCCCAAAACGCAGAGTGCCACCAGCGCGGGGCCGAGCAGGCTGCGCCTCAGGTTATCGACCACCTTCCAATAGTCGACCAGCGAGAGGTCGTTCGGTTGCGAGCCCGCCTTGCCCGGCACGCGCGGCAAGAGCCAGGGCAAGAGCTGCCAATCGCCGCGCACCCAGCGATGGTGGCGCCCGATCTGCACCGCGTACGACGCGGGTTGCTCATCCAACACCTCGATGTCTGTGGCGAGCGCACTGCGGGCGAACAGACCCTCGAACAGATCATGACTGAGCAACTGGTTGTCGGGGATGCGGCCTTCGAGCACGCGCTGAAACGCGGCGACGTCGTAGATACCCTTGCCCACGAACGAACCGGTGGCGAACAGATCTTGATACGCGTCCGAGACGGCGCTCGTATACGGATCGAGGCCTGAGGGGCCAGCCGCGATGGCGGCGTAGCGCGACTTTCGCGAGCTCACCGGCAAGGTCCCCACCCTGGGTTGAATGATGGCGTGGCCCCGCACGACGCGGCGACCGGAAGCATCGAGCTCCGGTCGATTCAGGGGGTGCGCCAGCGCGCCGACCAGCTTTCTGGCCACGTCTCGGGGCAGCTCGGTGTCCGCGTCGAGCGTGATCACGTAGCGGATGCCGGCGATCACTTCGGGAGGCGCGCTGACCACCGCAAAAGTGGTCTCGCCTTCACCCGATAAGAGCCGGTTGAGCTCCTCCAGTTTGCCGCGCTTGCGCTCCCAGCCCATGAAGCGGAGCTCGCCGGGATTGTACACGCGACGCCGGTGCAGCAACCAGAAACGCTGGGCCTGCCCGTGCCGGTCATTGAGCGAGGCGACGCGTGCGCGGGCGGCCGACAGTAGCGCGGCATCACCGTCGACGGTCTCGGCGTCTGCGTCCGTGAAGTCCGTGAGCAGCGCAAAGTGCAAATGGGGATCGGGATTGGCGAGCGCGCGAACCTCCAGATCCTCGATCAGCTGTGCCAGCGTCCGCTCGTTGTCGAGCAGCGCGGGGATCGCCACCAGCGTGCGGTGCTGCTCGGGAATGCCGCGCTCGAACTCCAACTTCGCCAGCAAGCGGGGCGGCAACAACGTAACCGCCAGGCTGTTGACCAGCGCGAGCGCCATTTCACTCGCCAGCAGCCCAAACGGCAGCATAGCCGCGACGAGCCACAACGGGGACCCCAGGATGGGTAGCCAGGCGCCGGCGAGGGCCGCCACCAACGCCGAGGTCACGACCGCCAAGCCGCCGAAATAGAACAGCGCGGGATGGTTCAAAACCGCGCGCACGATGCGCGGGCGGAGCTTCGGGCGATAGCGCACCTCACGTTCGAGTTCCGGGCGGCCGCCGTCGATCAGGTAATAACCGACATGGGCGCGCCTGCCGCGCGGATCGTCAGGAGTGGCCGAGGCGGCGAGCTTTTGCGCCGCTCGTGCGACGGACAGCTCGTCCATGCTGCCCGAACGCGCCAGCTCTTCGACGGCATGCCGGCAACGATCGCGAGTCGCTTTGTCGCTTTCGACGTACGCGCCGGCCGGGTCGCGCGCGAGCACGGCCTCGACTTCGCTCGTGCGCTCGAAAAACAACTCCCAATCAGCGGCCGAGACCGTTCGCATGCTGGTGATCGCGTTGCCGACCGAGACCTGGTCGGCAGCCTGGCGCATGTGCTCTCGCCGAGTGATCTCGTCCGGGCTGATGCCAAACGTCTTGCAGCGCTCCGCGACCCATTCGCGGACCACGTCCAGCGCGGCATCGTGCTCGCGCAAGCGGCGCAGCAGCTGCACCAAAAATGTTGGCGTGACGGCCTCCCGCTGCTGGCGCCCCAGCGCGGCGAGCGTCTCGCGCGCGGCAGCAACGTCGGTCCCAGCCAGGATCAAACGCTCCGCCCAGACGTCAACGCGTAGATTCTCCTGGGCACGCACTTCGGAGGCAGCCAAGGCACCGACGCTCAGGATCAGGCCGAGCCGCAACATGATCGGAATGGCCCACAGCTCGCCGATGGTCAGCCTTTCGACGGCCTGATACGACAGCACGTAGCGAGCGAGGGTCCGCTGATCGATGCGCGCGTCCGTGTGCCGCAGGTAGTCGATGCACAGCGCATAGACGCGTGGATAGCCGCGCATCACACCACGCGTCAGGCGCGGCAGCTCAATCAGGTAGCCGAACGGGAGATCTTCAGTGATCTCCCGGATCTGGTCCTGGACGACATTGGCGTTGTCGAGCAGCCATTCCTCGGCGGGGGAAGGATCCCGCCGACTCCTCGCCTCGGAGGCCAGCACCCGGTAGGCGCTGGCAATGCGCTCACGCGCGCCGGCAAATCGCCGGCGCAGCGGGCCCGGACCGAAGCTACGAGCGGGGGCGCCGTGGGCGCGTGCCAGTTCCTCGGCGTGCGCGATCAGGTGCTCTTCGTTATGGAGCTCACCCCTCAGGAATTCCGCATCATCCCAGCTTGTCTCGTCGCTCAAACCGGGACAGACCGCCGAAGTTGCCCGAGGGCGTTCTCGCGCGGCCTCTTCGCTCACGAAGGAACACCAACAGGGACGGGACCGGACAACCTCCGATCTACGGCGCGAAGCCGGATCGAGGTGGTTTCCACCTGGTGCAACCAGCCTCCATTGCTGAGCCTCCAATCGGAGGGTTGCTGCACGCAGCAAGCAAACGAGTCTTCAGTATGAGTTCGACAATGCTCACTGCCGCCGCACACGGGACAGGGCCTCAGACCCGAGACGATTCGCCACTCTCCATCGACCGCCTGTGATGCAACCGCACGCCGCATTTTAGCTCCTTGTTGCTCCCGCCCACAGAGCCCAGTGCAGGGGGCGTGCCAGTCCGCACGGCCATTTCAGTCCCGGATCGCGCCGCCTCTTGGGATCCACGACTGCCTTTTTGCCTCAGGTCGGCACAAACGCCGCGTGCGAGCCGGTCAGAGCAACCCGATTTCGCCGGTCTCGCATCGGCGGCTCAACGCCCCTGAGACGACTGCGAGCTTGCCGAGCGGATCGTGAAATGCTGGCTGTCGACAGTCCCGCGATCGCGTGGCGCCGACGGAGGGGCGGAGCTGTGGGCAGCGTCCGGTGTCAGCAACGCGGCAAACAGCGTGCGCCAGTGCCCAAGCGCCTCTCGTAGCTCATCGGCGCTGAGTGAGCCCGAGCGAGCCAGCTCGTCGAGCGCATGCGCGGCCCGATAGTGATGGACGATATCCGCGTGCTGCACTGACAGATTTGCCACGGTATGATCGAAGTCTGCGGCTGGATAGCCGCGCACCAGCATCAGCTCGCGCACGAGCTGATGTGCCTTGCCGACTACCGCGAGTGGGGTATCGACGAAATGCTCCTCTGTGTTGCGCCAGGCGACCGTGAACTCGGCACGTTCATTTGCCGACAGGTCCCGCAGGTGTAACTTCTCGCCCCGGCGCAAGCGAGCGGTGAGCGTGCGCCGGGCCCTGAACCGGCCATAGCGCTCGACCGTGAAATCGTATTCGGGTCCAAAGCGCTGCTTCAGCGCCATGCCTCGGCGGTGCGCCGATCGCCGCAGCCAGAGCTGCAAGAGCGCGCCGAAAGCCAACAAAACGACGGCCCCGAGGATGACCCAATCCACCAGTGACGCTGAGGACATGAGCGGTCTTTAGAGCAAAGAACATGCCGCAGGAGCGCTGCCGGCCGAGGCGGCATGGCCTTTGCTTTCACGCTGTAGACTTGCACGACGTTCCACTCGGAAGGACGATTCGCGATGACCGAAACGCAAGGGACCGCACCGCAGACGCATGGCGCGCTCGGACACTTGAGCGCTGACGAGGATCTGCAGCAGCGAGTCTGTGGTGCATTGATCGAGTCGGCCGATCTCGATAGCAGTGCTATCGCCGTGCGAGTCGCCAATGGTACGGTCACCCTGTCAGGCTCAGTGCGTACGCACTTTGAACGCCAGACGGCCCTCCAACTGGCCCGCGCTGAGGCGGGCGTTCGCGCCGTAGTCGCCCGGCAGCTGGAAGTTCGGACCGCGTGAACGGCGCGGGGCAGACGGGCGTTTCGACTCTTCTCGCCGTCGGAATGCGTCCGCCGCGAGCGTGCCACCGGGCGGCCGCCTCAACGACGACACAATTGCCCAAATGTGGCGCCGGTGCGACGGCAGGGTCGTCCGTCCGGAGCGAGCGACGCGAGAAAGGCCCGCGAAAGTCCTCGATGTCGCGCGGCGGACGCCAAACGGCGAAGTTGGCATCGACCTTGCGAAGAAGGTGTTCAGAGGCGGCGAGGCCGCCCTTCTTGAAAGGCAAAAAAGCGTATGAAACCTCAGGTCACTGTCTTGGCGACCCTCGCTGCTCTCGGCATCTGGTGTTCGGTCGACACGGCTCGGGCGGATGACACGGTCGTCGTGACATCGACGACGCCAACAGCGGAACCGACCTCGACGGGCCCCAATGGCACGCTATTGCGTTCAGGCGTGTTCACGCTGGGCCTCGCTTACGTGCCCGCACTCGTCGTGGCGATTGAGAGCGACGTTTCCGCTGACAAGCATCTTTACGCGCCCATCGTCGGGCCCTGGTTCGACCTCGCGAGCCGCGATGATTGCAGCGGCGACTGTGATGGCGAAACAGTAAACAAAGTATTGCTCGTCACCGACGGCGTCTTTCAAGGCCTCGGCGCACTGCAGATCCTCGGCTCTTTCATGTGGCCCGAGACCAGCACCGTTGCGGTCAGCGGCGCGGATGGTTCGAAGGTCCTTTCCTTCCGTATCATGCCCGCCAACGTCGCGGGTTCCCGCGGGGTCGTCGCCACCGGGGAGTTTTAATCCCGATGCTCCAGTGTAACCGGCGAAAGGATTTGGGAATGCTCAATCGTCATATTTTGCTTCTTGCCGCCGCGGTCCTCGGCTGCGGCGGCGCTCAGCTGAGTACAGCCCGCGTGTCAGAGGTCGGGGCAACAGTGCGAGCCGCCGAAGAAATGGGGGCAACCAACTTGCCGAAGCCCTCGCTACATCTCCAGCTCGCCCGCGAAGAGATGGCTGAAGCCAAACGGCTGGCCAACGACGGGGAAGAGGAAGACGCGGCGTTGGTGCTCGAGCGAGCGCGAGCGGACGCCGACCTCGCCTTGCAGTTGACAAAAACCGAGCAGGAACAGCTCAAGGCCAAAGAGGCCTGGCAAAAAACGGGTACCAGCCCTCAGACGGGCACCAGCCCACAGCCACAATGACATTCCTTCAGTGAGATTTAGCGGGAGCCGAACATGCGAAGCCAGATACGAAACCACGTCGGAGTATTGTCGCTATTGCTTTGCGCGGGCTGCGGCGCAGGCGTCACCACGGCCGAGTTAGTGACGGCGCGGCGCGCCTACACAGAAGCGCGAAACGGCCCTGCTGCACAGGAAAACCCGACCGCGGTCCATGACGCCTACAAGGCGCTACAAGCCGCGGAAAAGGCGCATGAAGACGACGCGGGCGGGAGCCGCGAACGCCACCACGCCTATATCGCCACGCGCCGCGCCGAACTCGCGATCGCCGGCGCAGGTGAAACGCTGGCCAAGAAGGAACAGCAGCGGGCCGACGCGACCTACGAGGCCGGGTTGGTGCAGAAGACCGAGCGCGCCAACGCGGAGAGCACTCAATACGCGCAACAACTGACGCAGACCGCGCAAGAGCTGCAACAGAACGCGCAGGTGCTGAAGCAGCGCGAAGCGGAGCTGCAGGCGCAGCAACAGCAGCTCTCGGAGACCCAGTTGGCGGCGCAAAGCGCCCGTCAGGAGTTGGAACGGCTCGAAGCCTTGCGTGAGGAGGAGGGCCGGCTGGTGATCAGCCTGTCCGGCGGCGTGTTGTTCGAGGCCGGAGGCCACGTGTTGTCGGACCCTGCGCAGGGCCGGCTCGCCACGGTGGCGAAGGCTCTCGGCGCGTACCCCGATCGGCCCGTGACGGTAGTGGGCCACACGGACGATCGCGGCAGCGACGCCAAGAACCGCGAGCTCAGCCAGGCTCGCGCCGAAGCCGTCCGCGTGTACCTGGAGCGCCATGGGGTGCCTGCTGAACGTTTGCGCGCCGTCGGGCGCGGCGAGAGCGAGCCCGTAGCCAGCAACGACACTACGGAAGGGCGAGCGAACAACCGCCGCGTGGAGATCATCGTTGAGGGCGCGAACACCAACAGCTCGCCCAATGGCTCACAAACTGGCCAGCAAGGCTCGGTCACCCCGGGCGCGGCTGGGGGCGAGCAACCGCCCGCCGGTGCACCGCCAGCAAAAAAACTGCCACCAAACGGCGCACGCGCACCCCAGAGCCCTGAACCCCATTGATGCCATCGATTAGAAGGGGGGGCTTCCTGTTTAGCTCGATCGCGGTGGGTATCCCGAAGGCCGCGGGGCCAGTACCCCGGTCTGCCGACGTCTCCCGGCCACAACAACTGTTTCTGTTTCTCTTCGCGCAACCCGCAGCGATCACGCCAAATCCGCTCGCGGGCACGACTCCGGGCACACTCGGGTCAAGATGTCACGGCGACGCCGCGCCATATCGACATACAAGCCAAGCTAGACAAACAACTGGACCTTCGAGGGGAAGGACAGCAAGACTGGGATTGCGGGCGGGCGATCCCATTTTTTCTGGAGCGATCCCATTTCCTGAAAGAGACCACGCATGAGCATGACGATTCTGGTGATCGATGACGATCAGAGCATGTGCGAGTTGATCCAGGATAGCCTGCAGGCCAACGGCTGGCAGGTGGAGTGGCGGGTGCGCGGCGAAGAAGGCCTGGAGCTGTGCAAAGAGAAGGATTTTGACGTCGTTATCACCGACGTCAACCTCGAGCACATGAACGGCCTCGACTTGTGCAAAAATCTCACGGAGAACCGCCCGGACATTCCGGTGATCGTGATCACCGCTTTCGGCAACATGTCGTCGGCCATCAGCGCGATACGGGCCGGCGCGTACGATTTCATCAACAAGCCGATCGACATGGCGGCGCTGGCCCACGTGATCGATCGCGCGGTCCAACACCGCCACCTGCGCGAAGAGGTGAAGCGGCTCACCATCGTAGCGGACAAGAACGAGCGCGGCGTCGGTGAGCTGCGCGGCGAGAGCCGCGCCATGCTGAAGGTTTACGATCTGATACGCCGGGTCTCCAGTACCGACACCACCGTACTGCTCAGCGGAGAGAGCGGCACCGGCAAGGAGCTCGTGGCACGTGCGCTGCACACGGAGGGCAACCGGTCCGCAATGCCGTTCGTCGCCATCAACTGCGCCGCGGTCCCCGCGAGCTTGCTCGAGAGCGAGTTGTTCGGTCACACCAAAGGCGCGTTCACCGACGCAAAGAACAACCGCAAAGGCCTCTTGGAACAGGCCAGCGGCGGCACACTACTCCTCGACGAGATCGGGGAAATGCCCCTCGAGATGCAGCCCAAACTGCTACGCGTACTACAGGAACGCCAGGTGCGGCCGGTCGGTGGCAACACTGTCGTGCCAGTCGACGCGCGCATCATCGCCGCCACCAACCGGGACCTGGAGAGCGAGGTCGAAGAAGGGCGGTTCCGCGAGGACCTGTACTATCGGCTCAATGTGGTGCAGATCCACATTCCGCCGCTGCGCGCACGCGGCAATGACGTGCTCTTGCTGGCGCAGTTGTTCGTGACCAAGTTCGCCGAACGTATCGGCAAGGGGGTCGTCGGCATCTCGAGCGAGGCGGCAAAGAAGCTGCTCGAGTACGATTGGCCGGGCAACGTGCGGCAGCTCGAAAATTCGATGGAGCGCGCAGTCACGCTGACGCGCTTCGAACACGTCACGGTCGACGACCTGCCGGAGCGGATCCGCCGTTACGAAGGCTCGCAAAGCCCCCTCGGCGAGCTCGATGCGGAACACATGTTGACCCTCGATCAACTGGAGCGGCGCTACATCGAGCGCGTGCTCAAGGCCGCGCAGGGAAACAAGACCCAGGCCGCGCGCCTGCTCGGCGTGGACCGGCGCACGCTCTACCGCAAGCTCGAACGCTACGAGAGCGCAGCGAATTAGCGGCGGGTGGCGATAGGGGGTTTCCGGGCAGCGGCGGCGTAAGCGGCGCGCCGGCGGGCGGCTGCCCTCGCCTGCTGGAGTGTCGTTAGTACGTGCGCCCCAGCGCCTCGGGACCGCTGCGGTCCGCCTCTGGCAGAACCCGAGTGGCGTAAAGCGAGAGCACCGCTCGCCCGCACAAACTGAGATCTGAAGCGGTCGGCCCGGTGCCGTCCTCGGGTATTCGCACCACGGTCCGTCCGATCTCCGCGTCGAAGACTTCAAACTCGTGCCGGCGAGACCAAAGCACCGCATCAGCCGGATCGAACAAGCTCATGTCCACCAGCCGACTCCAGATGCCTGACATCTTGTCGTGGGAGCCCGACAGCGGGCCGTAGGGAGGGCCACTTTCAGCGAGCCACTCTCGCAACACGGGAAACGACCTCCACGGCTCTCGCGCGCACATCACATACTGCAGCACACCAAAGCCGCTCAGAGCCAGAGGCCGGCTGCGAGGGCCAAAGTCCATGCGGACGAAGCGCCCGTCTGCCACGTTTTCCATGTCGCATTCAAACCCGTGGAAGAAGGGCTCCCAGTCACCCACTCGCGGCCGCTGCCGGTAGCTTCGGTACTCTGGCTTCAGAGTCGCGGCCAGGGGTTCCCCATCGACGCAAGCGCCAATCCAGTATGCGTGCGGCGACATGCCGAGCTCGAGGCTCAGGAGTTCGCTGAGCTCCGCTTGGTACCGCGACAGATCGGAGGCCGCCCGCAGGAAGTCTAGCTCGAGCTCGCTCAGGGCGGCCAACAGGCTGCCTACGCTCGAACCTTGGGGCTCTGGGGGCTTTTCCATGTCGAGCGACCAGGATACTACGAGCGCCGAGACATCGCTCGATGGCGTCGCATTGCGTGCGCCCGAAATCCGCTGGCAAGTAGTCGACGGATCTAACCGAATGAGGACGGGCGAAGACGCTGACTGGCGCGGCGGAGCGTCGCACACGACTGCGGAGCCAGCACCCGCGCGGCGTTGCTCGCGCGACGTGATCGGAAGCGATCTAGGTGCGGAAACGCCCTCCGCGCGGCAGCACGGAGCTCGAAAATCGCCATGCTAACTTCGCTTTCATGCCGGGAATAAACGCAAGGGTGACGGAGCAACACGAGGCTCCGTGGGTGATCGCTCATGAAGCGTTGTCGCGCTTGGCGAAGGCGCGGGCCCGCGCGGAGGCCGAAGAGGGGCGCTGGCTGCTCGCGGCGCTGCGCTCGGCGGTTCACGTGCACCTGGGTTTTGGAGGGTTTGGTGATATGTCGAGCGGCTCTTCGGTTACTCGCGGCGCTTCACGCGCGAGAAGCTGCGCGTGGCCGAAGCGCTCGAAGAGCTGCCCGTGCTCAGGCGCGCGCTTTCGGAAGGCGCGCTCAGCTGGTCTGCAGTGCGCGAGCTCACGCGCGTCGCGGTTGCGGAAACCGAGTGCGAGTGGCTCGAAGTGGCGAAAAACAAGACCGCGCGGCAACTCGAAGCGCTGGTAGCGGGGAAGGCGCTGGGAGCTACGCCTACGTCACCCACCGATGACTCGGCACGCCGCTACGTATTGCGCTTCGAAGTCGAGGCGGAGACGCTGGCGGTTTTCCGGCAAGCGCTGGCGGAGCTCAGTCTCCGCGCAGGTTCGACGCTCGAGGACGACGCGCTGTTGCTCGAGATGTCGCGTCAGGTGCTCGGTGGCTCGCGGGATGAAGGGCGCGCCACTTACCAGCTCGCGCTGACGGTCTGCGACGCGTGTGGCGCGGGCCGACAGGATGCGGGCTCGGACGTCGTGGCGATCTCTCGAGGGGTGGTCGAAATGGCACGCTGCGACGCACAACATCTTGGCCGCGTCGACGTGCAACCGCTCGGCAACGACGTTTTGCCCGCCAACGACTCCGTCGCGCCCCACGTGGGTCGCGCGAAGCGAGACGCTCGTTCGACGAGCCGCGCAAGGCAAGACGTTCCTCCGGCAGTGCGACGAGCGGTGTTGCGCCGGGACCATGGCCGCTGCCGAGTGCCCGGTTGCCGGAACGCAGTTTTCCTCGACGTCCATCACATTTCGCCGCGCTCGGAGGGCGGCGGGCACGACGCCCTCAATCTCGTTACGGTGTGCGCTGCCCACCACCGCGCTCTGCATCGCGGTGAGCTCGCCGTGGAAGGCGATGCTGCGGCCGGTGTTCGCTTTCGGCATGCCGACGGCTCCGTCTACGGTGGTGTCGCCAACCCAAAAACCGCCGACATGATGAGCAAAGTGTTCTCGGCGTTGCGCGGACTCGGGTTTCGCGAAGGTGAGGTGCGCGCCGTGCTCGGCGAACTCCGCACGCGCGACGAGCTGCAAGCGGCCTGCGTTCAGGACTGGTTGCGCGCGGCACTCGCGAGGTTGACGCCGGCCGGTCAGGTCTACCCGAGCCGGGTCAGCCCCAACAGGCCCTGAGCGGTTGGCAGCGACTAGGAGTTGGCGATCTTCGCCTCCAGGTGGTGTTGGAGGGCGTCGAGGGTCAAATCCGCTGCGCGGGCGCGTTTGAGCAAACGACTCAGCGGTGTGCGCACGCGGCGCGGGGGCAGGTCGAGCTCGTCCGCCATGCGAAACAGAAAGAGCTCGAAGGCGGTGGCCGGGTTGATGGTTGGCGTGGGTGGTTGTAGTGGAGCGGCTGGCGCGGTTGCGGTGCCGTGTTTCGATGGGGCGAACGCCGCAACGAGCTCGGCGGTGAGCTTCGGATCCAGTCCGTTGAGCGCCGCGATCAGGGTGCGCCGGTGGCGCCGCGTGGGCGCGCTCTCGCCGCGTTCCCAGCGGTACACGGCACGGCCTTTCAGTTCCAATCTCATGCCCAGCTGCTTCTGAGTCAGGCAGGCCGCTTGCCGTGCCGCGCGAATTGCGTGAGCCATCCGTGTGCGCATCGTTCACCTCGAGCATCGGCGGCTCCGAATTGGCTAGACTATCGCCACGACGCGATATCGTCCGCGCAGTCATGGCCATCCAAGCGCCGCATTGACGCTCATCTATCGGCCGCTTCGGCTAGACGATTGCCGAAAATCGACGGCGTATCCGTGCAGGGTGGCTATCGACTAGCCATTGGTGGATGTATGGCCTCGAAAGGTGGCTAGTCTATCGCCACCTTTCGAGCTACCGGCTCTTCAGCGCGGCTGATCGCTCGCCAAGCGCAAACGGCGAGCTCGGAAATGGAGCAGGGACAATGCGGACGACGGCAGATCTCGATCCAGGGCTGCTGGAAACGGCCAAACGTCTCGCGTCGAAGGAGCAGTGCACGCTGAGCGCAGTGCTCGGCGATGCGTTGACTGCGTACCTCGGAACGCGCCGGCCTTCGAAGGCTGGAGCTCGTAGAGCGGCTGCGGTGCAGAACGAATGCGCGGCTGCTCGTGCCTGGACCCTCCAGCTGGGAGATTTTCGCGCGCCTGTGTCGCGCGGCGCGCGCTCGCGGCAAGTTGGTCGCGGATGCGTATCATGCGGCTCTCGCAATCGAGCACGGGTGCGAGTTGGTGACAGTAGACGGCGATTTCGCCCGCTTTGCTGGGCTCAGGTACCACCACCCTCTCGCCTGACGCAACGGCGATGGGCCCCTCACTTTCAGCGTAGGCTCGGATCCGCCAGCGCTGCTGCGTGGGCCAGCAGCACCAGCGAACCTCTATCTCAGCGGATCATCCGGCACTTGTTGGCCTCGCCGAGGCCACAGGTCGCGCCCGGGGCGCAGTCGCCGCAATCGAGCAGGGCGCCGCAACCGTCGCCGATGGCGCCACATTGCGCGCCGAGGCTGGCGCAGGTGGCCGCGTTGCAGACCGGCGGGTCGCCGCATTGGAACGGCGTGTCGATGCCGCAGAGCTGGCCACCGGGGCAAGGCCCACAATCGACCTGGCCGCCGCAGCCGTCGCCAATGATGCCGCAGTCAGCGCCCGCAACTTCACACGTCTGGGGCGGGCACGAGGGGCCATTGCCGCATTGATTGGGTGATTGGGCACCGCAGATCTGCCCGCTGGGGCAGGGCCCGCACTCCACCGTGTCGCCGCAGCCGTCACCGATGAGCCCGCATTGGGCGCCGGCGTCCTCGCAGCTCCGCGGCTGGCAGCCGTCGCACTGGTTGGGGATGCCGCCCACGGTCGTGCAGGTCTGACCGGGCTGGCACGGGCCGCAATCTTCGGAGCCACCGCAGCCATCGCCGATCATGCCGCACGTGGCGTCCAGATCTTCGCAGCTGAGCGGCTGGCACTCCGGCACCGCGCATACGTTGGGGCCACCAGCGCCGCAAACCTCACCCGGCTCGCAGTCGCCACAATCGACGCTGCCGTCGCAGCCGTCGCTGACGACGCCGCAGTCAAACTGCGCGGGGCAGTTGGTGATCGGGTTGCAGCTCGAGGGGCACGTGGAACACGTGTACACACCGCTGCAGCCGTCGGAGGCGGTGCCGCAGGTCACGCCGGTACAGGCCGTTTGCTGGGACACCGGTGTGCACACCGGGCACGCGCAATTGAGCACTTGGCCGCAGCCGTCGGAGATCGACGAGCACAACACGCCTTCGGCCTCGCACGTCGTGGGTACACAGCCCGGGGTCTCGCATTGCCCCGCGATGCACGCGTCGCCTTGCGGGCAGCCGCAGTCTTGTTGACCGCCGCAACCGTTACCGATCACGCCGCAGCTGCCGTCGGTCGGACAGGCTTCGGGCACGCACGCCGGCGGCTCGGGCTCGTCACCCACGCAGGCGCCGAGATCGAACAACATGTACAGGAGCACCTTCTCCTGGCTGGTCAGATTGCCCGTGCAATGCGCCGGGAAGACCGAAGTGGCAAAAGGTGTCGACCCGCCACCCGTGGCTGCCACGTGGAAGCCACTGTAGGCGACGCGGCCGCAGCTGTCCGCGACGGGAGCGCCGTAGGGCGTGTTGAACGAGAACTGCTGGACGCGCCCGTTGCCGCCGCTGCGGAACACGAACTCTTCCGAGGTCGGGCCCAGCGTCAGCGCCATGCTGCGCGGATCGGTGATGGCGAACTGGTTGGAGGCGTTGGTGACGCCTTCGTTCGACATCCAGTCCGAGAAGTTCTGGATGCGCGGGCTGGCCGCGGGGCGAAGCAATGACACCTGGCCGGTGCCGCTGTTGTCGAGGTTGGCCAGGATGTCGGTGTCCCAGGTCGCGACCTGGCCGAGCCCGGTGGTGGCAAACGTTCCTGCGGCATAAGCCTGCGTGCTGTTCTGGTGCAGCCAGCTGAAGCTCAAGTGACTAGCGAACATGCGGCCGCCGCGGTTCACGAACTGGCGCACGTTGGCGCCGTTGGCGATGCGCTGGTTGAACGCCGTGCCATCCCAGGCCTGGCCTTCGCAGTCGGCGACGACCATGTCGTAGCTCTGCATACGCGTGAGCGAGCCATACAGATCGGCATCGAAGGGCGTGCTGCCGTCGATGCTGGCGCCGCTGGCCGACCCGGCGGCGGTTCCACCGCGGTACAGGTGGATGCGGGCGGCCGAACCGAAGTTGCCGAACTCGGTCTGGGCGATGCCCATCTTCTCGAACACGCACTCCATGGCGTCGATCTGGCCCGTGGAGATGGCCACCGCCGGCAGGTTGACGCCTGAGCCGTCGCTGGAGCTGCGCGGCAGGCGCGTCGGATTGTTCGGCAACGTGGTCGCCAGCGCGGTGGTCGTGCAGGCGGCAGCCGGAGCGACCTGGTGCACCACCGCTCGGCGGAACTTGCCGACCTTGGTCACGAGCAAGAAGTCCGTACCGGTCGGGATGTTGCCGCTCAACGTGTAGTTACCGTCGCTGTCGGTGACCGCGCTCGCGAGCACGGGCCCGAGATCCTGGTCGCTGCAGCGGTCGCAGCTGGTCCCGCCCGTCGGGATTCCGGTCGAAATGGTTGGCAGGTCGCCCACGTCGTTGTTGCGCAGGATATAGACGAAGGCGTTCGGCACGCCGACCTGGTTGCCGGTGTTGCCGTCGGTGCGCCCGGGCGTGATCACTCGACCGGTCAAGCGCGTGGGGCTGTTCTGGGCGCACGGCGGCACGTTGTCGCACAGATCGCAATCGCCCGGAGCGCCAGTGCAGCTCGTGGGTGAATCGATACCGCCGGTGCAGGCCTGGAAGGCGCTGCAGGTGCGATTTTCCGTTTCGCAATCGAACACGTCGCCGCAGTTGTTGATGGCGAGGCCGCAGGCCCAGCCGAGCGACGCGCAGCTGTTACCGTTCGGCACGCAGGGCGGAACTTCAGGAGCGTCGCACTGGAACGCTGTCTCCAAACCGCAGAACTCGCCTTGGACGCAGGTGCCGCAAGTAAAGGTGTTGGCCGGTGCCGTGCCGCACCCGTCGAATGCGGTACCGCATTCCTTGCCAGCGCACGCTTGGCCCTGGGAAAGGGGGACGCACACCGGGGGCGGAGGCGTGCTGCACTGGAACGCGACCTGGGCCCCGCACGACTGACCCCCGCTGCAGGTACCGCAAACATGCGTGCCTCCACAGCCGTTACCCGCTTGACCGCAGGCCTTGCCGTTGCAGGCGGTGCCAATCGGCGTCGGGTTGCATACCGGGGCCGCGGTGCACTGTCCGGCGCTGCACGAACTCCCACCACCGCAGGTCCCGCAGCTATAGCTGCCATCGCAGCCGTTACTCACCGCGCCGCATTCTCGCCCGGCGCACGCCGTGGCCTGAGGGGTGAGCTGGCAGGACACCGTCGCGCTCGAGCCGCATTGATTGGCGACACCACCGCCGCCGCAGGTCTGCCCGCCCGGGCAGGGGAAAAGCGCCTGACAGTCGATCACGCCGCCGGCCACGTCGCTGCCGCAGCCATTCGAGACCAACCCACACTTGCCCTGGCAGGCCACGGCAGGATCGAGCGGCTGACAAACCGGCACAGCACCGCAGACTTGCGGCGTGTTCAGGCCGCAGACCTCTCCGCCGCCGCAGGGGCCGCAGTCGAGCGTTCCACCGCAGCCGTTGCCGATCAGCCCGCACTCGGCGCTGACCGCCGCACAATCGGTGATCTCGGCCGGACACTCGTCGACGTTACCGGTGATGACCGGGTCGCACTGGAACGATACCACGACGCCGCAACCCTCACCGTTGCCGCAGCTGCCACAGTCGATGACCTGACCGCAACCGTCGCCGGTCACGCCGCATTCCTTGCCGGCGCAGACTTCGTCACGCGTGGCGGGCGTGCACAGCTCGGCGAACGAGGTACACACGTTACTGGTGACGATGCCGCAATAAGCATTGTCACCGCACGAGCCGCACTCCAGCACGTCCCCGCAACCGTCCGCGACCGGACCGCAGTCCTTACCGAGCGCCTCGCACGTGGTCGGAACGCAGTTGTTAGCGTTGCCTCCGCCCGTCCCGGGTTCGACGAGGTTTGGCTCGCCACCCCCCTGCGAGAGCCCGGTGCCCTCGCCGCCCGACCCCGAGGAGGAGCCACCTGCCGATATCTCCGTCCCACCCGCTCCTACGGCAGTGCCGCCCTTCGAAGAGGACCCACACGCAACGCCCAAGGCGCTGGCAAGAGACAAGAGGAAAAGTTGGAACGCTTTAGCACTCGAGGTGTAGTTACTCATTGAGAAGCCAGGAGACCCATATTTGGACCGGCACTATTTGGCCAAACATTAGCGACTTCTCTAAGGCGACAGAGGAAGGCGCCAGCCCACCAGCCGCCCCGGCAATCGTAGTGGCACGTGATCTGCTTACTTCCACTCACAGGGGCACGCTCTCGGAGCGCCTCTGAGTCGGTTCGCGCTCTGCGACACCGGGAAAGCCAAAAGAATGAATTGCATCGCATCGAGACTCGGTCCAACTCTCGCGCTGACGGCGGTTACAGCCGCGCTGCTCGTCTGGTCGCAGCCCGCCGCCGCGGACAACACGCTCGGCGTGGCCCTCACCTACAACGACGCGATGGAGCAACCCACCACAGAAGCGGGCGCCGGCGTCGACGTCTTCTTCGGTCCGCGCATGGATCTGGTGGTGCTCACGCTCACGACAGAACTGGACCTGGGCTTCCACGATTTCGGCGGCCCGCTCGAGCCCACTGTGTATCGGGCCATGGCGGGAGGCCGCCTGGGCGTGGGGGTCGTGGTACGCCCCAGCATCTTCGCCCACGTCGGCGTCGGCCACCTGCGCTATGACAACATCCTAATCGCGACGCGCGAGAGCCACACCGACCTCGCCGGAGACCTCGGGGCGGCGCTGGATTTCACGGTGCTACCCCTGCTCGACCTGGGTGTGCAGGGCTCCTACAACTTCATCTCCGGTGACGCCGGCGGCGACGCGTTCGAGTGGCTGCAGCTGGGCGTACAGGTGACGTTTGTGATGGCCAGCTGAGCGATAGGCACGCTGCGGAGGGCCATATGATCCTCCGCAGCCCGCCTCAGCTGAGGCAGGACCAGAGCGCCAGCCGAGTCAGGAAACCGCCCGCGCCGTCACTGCGCAAGGCGCCTTCCTCGTTCGCGCACGGCTTGGCGCAGGAACGTTACGACGTCGTCGAGTTGAACCGGCTTGACCAGAAATCGATCCGCGCCGATCGTGGACAGGCGTTGCCATTCGCGAGCTCCTCCGGAAGCGGTGAGCACGATGATGGGCATCGTGCGGCAATCTTCGCGCGTGCGCAAATGCTCGGTCAACGCGACACCGTCCATCGCCGGCATTTGCAGGTCGATCAAGGCGGCGGAGGCGGGCTTTCGGTCAAACGCTTCGAGCGCTGCTATCCCGTTACCCACACATTCGATGTCGGCGTCCGGAAACTCCTCCTTGAGTCGCATCTCAATCAAATCGCGGAACTCCTCGTCGTCTTCCGCCACGACGATACGTTCGAGCATGCTGCCGCTCTGGAACGCGTCCAGCAGACCGCGCCGGAACACCTCCACCGACGGCGTGCGCCGCTCGAGGTCAGTCTCCAGCGCCTGCAAAAGTACCCGGTCGAGCGCGTGGGATAGCTCGGGGCGCAACTTGCTCGGCGGCACCACGCTGTCTGAGCGCGCCGGCACGGCCGTCCATAACGGCTCGCCCTTGCGGCGATAGGGATGGTTGCCGGTGAAGAGCTCATACGCAATGCAGCCGAGCGAATAGACATCCGACTGAGGCAACGCACGCGTCGGCTTGTCACCGATGTGGAATGCTTCCGGGGGCATGTAGCCGGGTGTGCCGACCACTTCCGCGCCGGCATTGCCAACCGAATGCGCGGAAACTCCAAAGTCGGCGACTTTGCCGCGCAGCTGCGCGTCGAGCAGGATATTGCTCGGCTTCACGTCTCGGTGCACCGCGCCGGCGGCGTGAATCGCCGAGATGCCTCGGCACACGTCGTCGAGGATCTGCGTCGACACGTCGACGTCGAGCAGTCCGGAACTCTTGCGTTGCAAGAGTTCTAGATTGGTGCCTTCCACGAGCTCCATCACGAAATAGGGCATTGACCCATAGTCGCCGAGTGCGTGAATGCACACGACATTGGGATGATTGATCTGGGCCATGACGCGTGCTTCGTGCATGAAGCGTGAGCGGAACCCGGAATCGAGAAGCTCGCCCCGGATCAGCTTGATCGCGACGGTGCGTTCGAGCTTTTGATCGAAGGCCGAAAACACGACGCCCATGGCGCCGCGCCCGATCTCCGACATGATCCGGTAGGTGTCGTCGACGACCTGGCCCGCCCGCGGCAGATCGCCGGGCAGGAGTGCAAACGCCACCCGGTCAGAACGCGTTTCAGTCTCATCGAGGGCCTCACCAAACGAAGGCTCCTCGACGCCTGCCGAACGTTGTGTGGCGTCACGCTCGTTGAGCATGGCGTCGTCCTGGCGCAGTGGTTTCGACACCTCGCCGGAGACTGCATCCGAGCCGGCCGCTTCGGAAGGGGATTCGGGCGTCGAGGCCCGGGAATTGAGCAGATTGCGTACCCACATGGCAACCTCAGGCAATGCTCGATTCGGCCCACACGGGATCATCCCCGTCCAGTGGATCACGGCTCGGGTCGGCGCTGGCCTTCTTGCGCCTGCGATCGCCCTCGTCCTGCGGCTCGTCCAGCGACAGCCCGGTTTCGAGTGCTTCGCGCGCTCGCCGCAATGCGAAATCCAAAGCCAGACGCGAGATTCCACCGACCAGCACCGGCATCACGCCGCCCCCGCCGCGCTCCGGCTCGATGCGGATCGACAGCAGAGGCTCCCGGCGAGAGCCCCTGACCCAGCGCACCAGTAGCAGCAGGGCCGCTGCAGACCCCGCGGCGATTACACCATAGGTGAGGGCGGCCTTGGCTCCCCCGAACCCGTCATTCGCGGAGCTCGTTGTGTTTGACTCGTTCACGCGTCTCACTCTTTTCGTGGAAAGGCTATTCTCTCACGGCCGTAGCGGACTGCTCGCCGTCTTAAGGATGGTGGACGTCCGCTCGAAGCGGATGGCCCCGGCGTACTGGATCCGGCGTAGCAGCCGACAATGCCCGGCCACGCTCGAGCACACGCTTCGACTCGTGGGGGCGTCGCCGTCCGCTGCTCGAGACATCGGGGCAAATTAGTGCATCTCTCATGCCATGAATACCCGGGGCCGTGGCTTCCCTTGGGGCGGTGATCCAATGGCCGATCCGCGGGTCCCCGGCCCCGCTCGCCGTAAGAGCGAGCGCTTTGGGTGTGACCCTTTGCCCTAGGTGGGGCAGCCGCGGGCGCGGCGCCGCGCCCGCGCGACTCAATACGCGCGACCCTGCGGGTTTTCCGCCCGTTGTGGAGTGCTGGTCCGGCATTTGCACTCACGTTTGCAGCCGCCCGGCGCGAACCTTTGGTCATTTGGGCAGAGCCGGCCATTTTCGCCTCGGCAAGACTAGTCGAGACGGTCCAACCGGGCTTCGGGAGGCAAGAACAAGCATAGGAAATCAGAAAGGTCGAACCATGAACACTCGATTGCTAGTTTCTCTGGGTAGCACACTTGCGGCGACCAAGCTGGCGCAGCGCCTCTCGCACTTGGACTCGAACGACGTATTGCGCGTCGTGGGCCTGAGCCGCCGCCGCAGCTACGCCCTGGAAAACTTGGCGCTCGTTGGATTGGGCGCACTGGCAGGCGCGGCAGCAGCGTTGTTGTTCGCTCCGGCGACGGGTCCGGAAACGCGTGAGCGTGTGGCTAACGAATTGAACAAGATGAAGGACGCGACGGCTGACGTGCTGCGCGACGTGAAACGGCAAGCGCCGGCCATGCTGCAACACGTGCGTGACAACGCGAAGAACGAAGCTTCGACGTACAGCACGTGATCAGGGCCGCCTGATGATCCGAGTCGCCTGACCCACGTCGGGCGACGTCGCTAGAGGAGAAACCCGAACTTCGTTCGGGTTTCTCCCGTTTTTGTTTCAGGGCTTCGATTCAGGGCTTCGATTCAGGGCTTCGATTCACGGCCTCGATTCACGAATGCGCGTTTCGCACGTCCAGATCCAGCTCGGCGGTGTCGTGACGGCGGTACGACCAGCGGATCAGACTGCCCGCGGACGACGCGGCGGCTCCGCCCGATGCGGGCTCATCCGGGAGCGGATCCAGCTGCAGGCGCCCTCCCAGCCCTCGCACCAGCGCACTAGAAGCCGAAAGGATCTGGTACGCATCAACGAATTGCCCGCCGGGACGCGCGTGAAATTGCTCGAGCTGCCAGCCCTGCTCTGGAGGCAGGCCGGGGACGCTGAGCTCAAAGATGATCCACTGGGGTTGAATGCTCGTCGTCAACCGAGGGGACATCAGGGTCCGAGCTGGCTGCGCTGAAATACTGGCAGCAGCGCAGGTCCGAATGGCCATCCTCGACAATAGCGACAGCGTTCCAAGCACGTGATGCCGATCGACCACCGCCTTGTGCCCCGTGAGAGTCACTTCCAGGTCACCTGGGCGCTCCGATCCCTGGCGGTCGGCCGCGGATTGCACCAACGCCTTCAACTCGGTAAGCACATCATCGAGCGCCGCGCTTTCGCGAGCGGGCTCCGAAAGAGCGAGATAGTCGACGAGTTCGCGCAAGCCTGTGGCGATCTTCTGCACCTGTTGTTCGATCCGCGTCAGCTGGTTCAGGGCGTTCGACGGATCGCGACGGATCATCTCGGCTCGCCCGCTGATGACGTTGAGCGGGCTGCCTAGCGCATGCGCCACACTCGCTGCCACATGTGCGGCGGCGCTGCGAAGCTGATCACTCGAGAGCTCGTCGAACCTGTCGTGCGCAGAGGCGGCGGACCGGCGTGAGCCGCCCGCGTCACCGTCACCACCACCGGGCTCGGGAGTGACGGTCTGGGCGGTACGAGGCGGCGCGGCGCTGGCCCCGTGCGTCACCGACGCTGAGGAACTCGAACTATCAGCCATACTTCAACTCTCACAGTTTCGGAGGTCTCCGGCAACACTTGCCCGGTGGTTTCTGCTGGGCCACGGGTGGGCCACCGATGTGACGAGAATGCCAACCTGGGTACGAACGCACCAGGCGAGTGTGTGCAATCGAAGCTCCCAACGCCAAAAGTCCCGGCGGACGTACTTTGGCACATCCTCTGCTTATAAGGACTCGAAGCCGCCCCGGCGGCCTTTTTCACCATCATTGGAGGAGCCATGTTGCACTGGGCAGCAGTATTTTTCGTCATCGCACTGATCGCCGCACTGTTTGGATTCGGCGGTATCGCAGCAGGCGCAGCCAGCATCGCGAAGGTCCTGTTCGTATTGTTTATCGTACTGGCCATCGTAGCGTTGGTGATGGGCCGCAGAGCTCCCGTCTGAGGGCTGTATCCAGGGCCCCCCTCGGTGGGGGGCCAGCTCCCACGACGGAGCGTCACCCTCGTGGTGTACCGTCACAGCTGAAGGTCGCAGCTGAAAGTCACACAGCGAGGTGGCAGCTCGAAGGCAACTCAAGCCACGAGCACTCAAGCCACGAGCAACTGTGGAACCCACGCACCCAGCGTGACAGAGGGATCGACCATGCCGCGCAGGGCGTCAAACCAACCCACCAGGTCGGATTGGGTCGCGCCAATTCCCATCAACGTCAGCGAGCCAGCAGGAGCAATCGCCGCAGCGAGGTTCTTGCCGAGTTCGGGCAGCAACTGGTCGAAACCTGCATCGCTGCCGATGACCAACGTCAGGGCGGCCACTTCTGCGCCCCGACAAATCGAACCCAGTCGCTCGCTCACGCGCCGCGCAAAGGCCGGCATCAATTCATCCGGCCAACGACAGATCAAGTGGGAGCGCTCATGCCGGGGTCGGTACGCCTCGAGGGCGAGCGCCGCACGGTGGGGCGCGTCAATGACGATGACCTCGGCTTCCTTCGCTTTCATGCGCGCCCAAGGAGCACGAAACGTGCCCACCGGTTCAGGGCTGCAGCACTAATCGCCTCATTGGCCGGGCAGAGGCCCGGCCGTAGCCGGACGCGCCAAATCGGCGTATTTTGGCGGCCTCGCTACCGTTCAGAGCGCACATGCCAGCGACCGGACACGCCTTCGAGCGGGGCAGAACGACTCGTAGGGTCAAATGGCCTCGACCACATCTCGATCGCAGTGCTGGCGAGTGCCAGCTTTAGCCGTGGGTTGGCCATGGGCATACCAATTGCCTAGTCGGGTAGCGTGAATCAAGCAATCGCCTGCCACACGAACGCCCTACCAACGCCCGCCTCGCACGAGCGGCATTCATTGGAGCGGGATTGTGGCTTGGGCCTCGAACCGGATTCGGGGGAGGCGTCGCCGGACGAAAGCCTGGCGCGACTGGAGAGCCCTAGCAGCTCTCGCCCCTATGTGGCGTTCTTGCTGTGCAAAGGTGAGCTATTTGCCGAGCGTTATCGAATCGATGGGATCCTAGGTAATGGCGGCATGGGCGTCGTGTATTCCGCAACCCACCTCGAGCTCGACCTCCCGGTTGCGATCAAGCTCATTCACCCCGATCTGGCTGACTCGCAGGAAGCCTGCGCTCGGTTCCAGACCGAAGCGCTGGCCGGCGCGCTCTTGAGCTCTCCCCACACCGTGCGCGTGTATGACGCCGGTGGACTGGGCACGTCCGGATGTTTCGTGGTCATGGAGCAATTGCGTGGCGTCACGCTCGACGCGTTGCTTCGCAGTCAGGGTCCACTGCCCGCCGGCACGGCGGTCGACTACGTGTTGCAAGCGGGTCTGGGCTTGGCCGAAGCGCACGAACAGGGCCTCGTGCACCGGGACATCAAACCGGAGAACCTGTTTCTAGTTCAAAGCCCGGGCATCCCGCCGCTGATCAAGGTCTTGGATTTCGGAATCGCACGCTGGCACGCTGCCAACACGGACAACGTGCGGCTGACCAATCCCAAAACCAGCCTCGGCTCCCCTTGTTATCAGTCCCCGGAGCAAATGGAGAAGTCGCTCGACGTCGATGTCCGTAGCGATATCTGGTCGCTCGGGCTGGTCTTGTTCGAGCTGTTGACGGGGAGCTGCCCATTTGATTCAGACAGCATTCAAGAGACCTGCTGGAAGGTTCTGAAGGGGCCACGGCCCTCGCTGCTCACAGCCCGCCCCGGCATTGACCCGGGCCTGGCGCGCATCGTCGACGTGTGTCTGCGGCTGGATCCGGCGCAGCGCTGGAGCTCGATGCGACAACTTTGTCAGGCGCTCAGCCCGTATGCTTCACCGGGGTCGAGCCCCCTGCGAATACGAATCGGCACCGCCAACCCTACGCGCCCCGTCGCGATGGACTCCCCACCCCCCTCCGCGCGCGCCCCACAGCCAAGCCGTTCGGGCTGGCTACCCGCTGTGACGTTCGTGTTCGGCGCGCTGACGGTCTTGGGCATGCAAACACCCGTGCCGCAATGGTCGCTCTGGGCGGAACAGATGCGCGACACGTCAAATCAAACGTTGACGCACGTGTGGTCAGGCGCCAACACCACGTGGAGCGCGCTCGTCCGACACGCGGAACGATTGGCGGCGCCCGTCACGACGCCGTAACCTCAGCTCATCAACCTCAGCTCATCAACCTCAGCACCGCATCACGGCACGTGCCCCGGCGGGTCGCTTGCCGGGAACGAGTGCTTCGAGGCGCGATCCACCGCGTCCGGCGTGCCCTCGCCCCTGCGCCAGCTGCTGCGGGCCGGCCACGGCGAACGCTCGGCAGACATGCAGCGCACGAGCTTCGTCGCGCCAAACGCCGCCAAGCCATAGCCAAACACGTCGCGGCGCCGTATGCCGATGGCCACCAAGCCTCCCCACACGAGAAGCTCCGCCACGCGACGCAGGCGAACCTTGGTCTGAACTTGGCGGTCCATGCGCAACAGGTCGAAACACTCTCCCTCGTGCGCGCCTACCTCAAGGGCAGCCTGTTCATTAGCGGTTGTCGATGCCATCATTGATACACCAGCGGCACGGCCGCCTCCTCCGACAATACGCGAAAGGTGAAGCTCTCTTCCAAATAGAGCTGCACATGTGTCGCGTTGTGATCTCGATATCCGACCGAAACATCCCGCCCCACGATCAGCTCGAAATCTCCACCGCGCAGGCTGGCCACGAGCGCACCGCGCACGCCGGGCGCCCAGATCACAGGGCCGTCGATCAGGCGCTGTACGTGCTGCAATACGGGATATCCGCCCGTCGTGGCCGTACCCGTGAGGCCGGCGTAACAATCAGGGCCGAGCGCAATCGCGTACGGCCCACCGACGCCATTGGTGAACAACCGCGCCAGCGCTTCTGAAACGACGAGCGGGTACTTCTGGTAATCGCGCGTCAGTTTCAGCGCCGCGCCCGCCGCCGCCTGAAAGATGCCCTGGATACCCGCCTCCGGGTAGCCGTGGAAGACCGCGCGGTCTTCGGCGAGCCCGATGGCGCGTGCAGCGTCTTTCACGGGCTGCAGGTCGGGCGCTTTCGCCCCCCGCGCGATGGCTTCGAGCTCGCTGCGCGGCAGCTCGAAAGGAGCGCGCAGCTCGACCAAGCGCTGCACCTTGCGCAAAGCGGCGCTCACCCCTGGCTCCGGCGCCGAACCGAGCTCCTCGACCTCTCCGGTTTGCACAGCCGACGTGTGCCAGCCGAGAGGCCCGGTGAAGTCAACGATACGGCGAGCCGCCAGCGTCACTTGCAGGTGCCGGCGCGCTTCGTCGTCGACGGCCTTCCAGGCCTCCTTCGACAGAGGCGCGAGCAATCGAAGCAAATCGTTCATGGCCTGCCTTTTAGGCTGCCGATGCCGAGCGAGCCGCAGTCGGGGCCAGGAGCCTCGCTTTCAGCGGATTGAGCCTCGGCCTCGGCTTCCCGAATAGGGCCCTCGCGAAACAGGTATGTCTTCAAGTATTCGTCCCAGACCGGGTCGCGACGCCGCAGCCACTCGAGCACCATGGCCGCATGTTCCTTCTCTTCATCCCGATTATGGGCCAGAATTTCTGCGAGCTCGGAGTCCGACGCCGCTTCGATCCGTTGGTCGTACCAGTCGACCGCCTCGAGCTCCTCCATCAACGAGGAAATGGCTCGGTGGCGATCGAGCGTCTCTGCCGAGAGGCCCGTTTCGTGCACGCCTTTGCCCGCTTCCGCCATAGTCTCTCGCCCCTGATCTTTCGCCGTGAAGAGTGCTGTCATCGAGTCATGCTGGCATTAGTTAACTGGCTTCGGATGATCACGTGATCGTCCGAGGCGCACGGCCAGCGGACAAGCAGTCCGCAGCCGTCAAAATAGGGGTCGGCGACTCGGGGCAGGGCCCTGGCCGAGCAAGCCCCACCGTTGGTTGCGGCGGTGGGACCTCACCAGCGTTAGCGACGCACTACGAAACCGACGCAGCGGGGCGAGGAGTCCATCCCTCTCCCTTTGCCGCCCGTAGGTTCTCCAAACCTCTCGACGGTTGCTGACAAGTCGGTTCGCTTCATTCCATCGCACGCTTGGCAAGTGACTTGCTCGACCTGAAAACCCATCCCCGGTCGCTGACTCGTCACAGTCAATGCAGCTCGCGTGCCAATCGAAGATCTGCCGTCAACGCCTCTCACCGCCCGTTGCACGGCGCTCCTGCGCGTGCATTTACGCCACGGCTGCGGCGCATTTGGTCTGCCCATCGAACCATCGGCGCGAGTTGCTCGACTAGAGCGGCTCGAAGCCATGCCGGCACCACCGGCATGCGTCGTGCACTGCGACGCGGCGTGACTCAGGCCATCGATGCATTGTCGATCCAAGCGCTGTCGCTGCTCGACCTCGTTCAACGACTGTTAGCGATGCTCGCACTCGGCGCGTTGATCGGATGGGACCGCGAGCGCAAAGACAAGCCCGCCGGGCTTCGCACGCACATGCTGGTGTTGGCTCGGCGACTTTCTGCGTGATGGCCTTCGAGTGCGCGGCATCACCACGCGGGGCCGCGGCAGCACCTTCGAGGCGCTGCCGGTCTCACGCCTCGCGCGGTTGTCCCCGCTACGACGAGACCTGGGGCGCGCTGAGCGGAGGCCCTCCGTTCATCACGGCCATCTCCGGCTCGAGCGCCGCGTTTAACATCGCGCGTTCGACGTCGATCTCATTTTTCGTGCGCACGCCGATCCGCCGCCATACGGCCATGGGCGGGCACCAGCCGATCGAGGCGTGCATCAGCAGAAAGCCGAGCTGTGCGCCGAACAGATACAGCCAGCCCGTGCGTCGCTCGCCGAAGAATGGCGCGTCCGCGTAGCGCTCCACACCAACGAGGCAGGTGAGGCCGCCCAGCACCACAAAGTTCGTCATCAGCACGCGATCGATGTCCCACTCCCGCTCCAGCTCCTGAAGCCTCGTGACCACGGCGTCGCGCCCGAGGCGGATGCACTGCTCGACGCGAGCCTGCATCACTTGTGAGATGCGCCGATTCACTCCGTGCGCGGAGTGGTCACGGACCCGGTCCGGGCGAGTTTCGAGCCGCTGAACAATCGTGGCTTCAACCATGAGATTACCTCCATCCGACGCGTCTGCAACGGTGGTGCCATCAGCGACAAAATGGGGCAAACGCAGAAAACGAAGGCTTTGGCACCCGCTCGGCCGTGGCAACACGACACAGCTGTACTCGCGCGCCGCGATTTCAGTGTTCGCGGACGAGCCCGAGCTCGAGCCGCACGGCACGCCGTGCCGCGCCCATTAACGCAGCATCCTGATCGAGAATGACCTTCACCGGCATCGCCTCGAGCAGCGGGCTCAAACGGCCCTTGCTCGTGAACGCCGCCATGAAGCCGCCCCCTTTCAAGCGCGCCAGAATTTTTGGGGCAATCCCCCCGCCCACGAAGACGCCGCCGGTCGACACGGCCATCAAGGCCAGGTTGCCCGCCATCGCGCCGTACAGCGCGATGAACAAATCGAGCGCGCTGCGCGCGACCGCGCAACGTTCGCCGAGGGCCGCTTCGCTGACGATGCGCGGCGCGTCGGCCAGGGTGGCGCGCAACTCCGCCAGCACTTCGGCGTTGGGTGTGTGATCCGCACGCTCCACGAAGAACTCGTACAAGGCCACGAGCCCAGGCCCTGAAACGACGCGTTCGATGCTCACGCGGCGGTGCCGGCGCTGCAAGAACCGTAGCAGGTCCACCTCGAGATCGTTGCGCGGCGCCAGATCGATGTGGCCGCCCTCTGAAGCGACGGGCCACCATGCGCCGTCGATGGGGTGCAGAACGGCCATGCCGAGCCCCGTACCCGCGGCAATCACGGCACCGTTCGTGAGCGGACCTGCCGGCGTGCGTCCCGGATTGAGCACGAACACGTCGTCATCGCCGAGCGTCGCCGCGCGTTCGGCGGTGGCTTCCAGATCGTTGATCAGGGTAACGGCTCCGACACCCAAGCTGCGCTTCATCTCGGCTGCGTCGATGACCCAGGGCAGGTTCGGCGTCTCCACACGAGCTTCCACGATCGGCCCGGCAATGCCGGCACAAACGCGGCGCACACGCTCGGGCTGCACGCCCTGGCGCGCCAAGAAATCGCGCACAATGCCGGTCAGGCCCGGGTGCTGCCCGCTCTGGTATTTGGCGGTGTGCAGGAAAACAGAGCTGCGCTCCGCGTCGGAGCGGGTCTTCGGGGCAGCGAGCAGTGCGAGGCTGGTTTTGGTGCCGCCGATGTCGGCTGCAACGATCACTCCTCGCCCTCTTCAGTCTCCCCTTCGGCTTCACCGCCCTCTTTGGCGGGCGCTTTTTCCGGCTTCTTGGGCGCCTTGTTGTCGGTGTCCCATTCGTCGGGCACGTTCACTTTTTCCGTCTCGTCGGGCTGCACCGAGTCGGGGTCAGGCAACATGTTACGCTGCCGAATGGCTTCCCAGGGGCTGCCCACTTCGCTGTTGCCGAGGCCCCATTCGCCCTTGATTTCGTGATTCGCGTTCTCGTCCGCGGGCACGAGATACTTGAAATAGCCGCGGCCCTGGCTGGTGGCGCCGGGGCCGACGAGCCCGATTTTGTGCTCGACCCATTTGTACTTGAGCAGGTCCCCGGTCACTTCGCCGTGCAGCTCACCCCACTTGTCGCCGCTGCTGGTGCGCCACTTGCCGCTCACGGCGCCGCTGTCCCGCACCAGGTGCAGGTGGCCGAACAGAGGGCTGTAGAATACGCCGGACCAATCACCCGACGCGGCCAGGTCACCCGCCTTGACGTTCGCCGTCGTGGGTGGAGGCGGCTTCGAACAGGCGCTGCCCAGGCTCGCGGTGGCGAGCGCGGCAGCGATCCATACGGACGCGAGCGGCCTAACGGTCGCACGTGCCCAACCGCGGTGAAACGCCATTCGTCCGGGAAGGTTCGAAGTCATGGCTGCGACTCTAAATCAGGGAGCGCGCTCAAAACAAGCTGCCCCCGACCTGAAGGCCCAGACCGCCGCGCAGGAATAGCGGCGCCCAATAATCCACACGGGCAAAACCGCTGCTCGGGCCCGCGCTGCCGACCCCGCCAAACAGGGGCCCAAAAACGCCGCCTGCCACGATTCCCAGCGTCGTCGCCGTGGCGGAGAACAATAATCCCCGTTTGGCCGGGGGCCCCCCCTCGCCAATGTAGAAAAGGTACACGGGCAACGAGACCGCGGCGCCGACGCCGCCGCCAATCCACATCCACGAGAGCTGGTCCAGGGTCGGCACGAACACGGTGGAGAGGCCCATCGTGAGCACCAGCCCTGCGTTGAATCCGATCAAGCCGCCGCGAGCCATCCAATCGTTCGCGGTGCTAAATCGCACGCCGGCCTCCGACGCGCCCAGCCCCAGCGCGGAGCCGATGAGGGTGCCCCACACGACGCCACTCGTGGCAAATACGCTGATGTTGGGCGACGGCTCCTGCAGCACCCCCACGACATATCCGCCGACTCCGCCCAGCGTCGCGCCGAGCGCCATCGAGCGAGACAGGCCGCGAAAGCCCCAGGGGTTGTCGGCCGTGACCATCTGCAGACTGGCGATGCCGAGCCCCTCGCCCGCACCGATGGTCAGGCCCGCGGCGATCGCTCCCGGAACGCCACGGGGCAACCGCGGACGATTGACGAAATAGGCGCCCACCGGTGCCGCCACACCAAACAGCGTCGGCGGGATCAGCAGGATCCCCGGATCCGAGAGCTCGAGCTCGGCATCGAGCCAGATCCCGACGCCGATGCCGTAGGCGACAGAAGCGACGTATAACGTGCCCGACTCGAAGGAGCTGGCGCGCTGCCGTCCCGCACCGTACGCCGACCCCGACGACGGAGCGGGGCCCGTTTGAGGAGGTAGAGGAGGAGCCGCCCATCCCGGGGCCGGCGGCGGCTGCGCCTGGACGTCCGCCGCTGACAAAGCCAGGGCAAATACCCAAGCGACGAACGCGGCGAGCCGGAAAGTCATTGCGAGCCCGAATCTAGGGCAAATGTTTCGAGATCGCCCACTTTGTGCCGGCTGCTTTCCGCAACGCTGGGTTAGGCTCCGCCCACATGATCAAAAGCACAGCCGGCGAGGCCCGGGAGCTCTCCAAGATCGCGCTCCAGGTCGCGACCGAGGCGTCTCGGCTCGTGCTGGGTGGCTTCCGGCAGGCTCAGACCGTCTCTCTCAAGGCTGCTCGAGAGCCCGTCACCGAATACGATCTGCGCAGCGAAGAGCTCGTGCGGGAACGGCTGCAGCGCCTCACGCCCGAAATCCCGGTCGTCGGGGAGGAAGGCGGCGGGGAGGCGTCGAGCGATCTGACTTGGTATTGCGACCCTATCGACGGCACCGTGAACTTCATGCGCGGCCACCCCTTTTTTGCAGTCAGCCTCGGGGTTTGCCGCGGCAAGGAGCCCCTGGCGGGCGCCGTTGTGGCTCCGGCGCTGCGGCTGTGGTGGCGCGGCAGCCGCGACGATCGCGCGTACCGCACGGAGTCCCCCTGCCAAGTGAGCCGGATCGATGACCTCGCGGACGCGGTGTTGACCACCGGCCTGCCCGTGCGCGGGAAAGAAATCGCGGAGTCCGGGGTCTCGCTGCTGACACGGCTCTCACCGAAGCTGCGCGAGGTGCGGCGCTGCGGCTCCGCGGCGATCGAGCTGTGCATGGTTGCAGACGGGACCTACGACGCCTATTTGACGCGGGCGTTGAGCCCCTGGGATACGAGCGCCGGGGCCGCCATCCTGCTCACCGCCGGAGGGCACTGGCAGTCGCTGACGAGCGGGGGGCAAAGCTATGAATTCGGCTGCAATGCGGCGCTCCATGCCGCGCTCAGCGCGGAGCTCGGGCTGAGCCCGAGCGAGTCTTGATGACCAAGAGCAATCTCGGTGCCCGGCTCCTCAGCGCCGCCATCGCCGCTCCGCTGCTGCTCTTGCTGTTGTTTCGAGGCTCGCCGGGTGCCTGGTATCTGCTGGTGCTGTTGGCCACGCCGCTCGCCGCGCTCGAGCTCGCAGCCATGACACATCCGGGCGATCGCGTCGCCCAGGGTATCACGGCGGCGTTGTCCGCGGCCGTCTCGGTCGTGATCTACCACCATGGCCACGACGCAAGGGCGCTGCTCACGCTCGCGCTCGTGTTGCCGCTGATGGGCTTGCTGCTCGCGCTCTGGCGGCTGAGTGATTTCGAGTCCGCGGCCCTGCGCGCGATGGCGGCGACAGCCTCCCCTCTGTATGTGGGAGGCCTGTTGGCGACGCTCGCGTTATTGCGCCGAGACACGGGTGCCCTAGGGCCCTTTTACGTGCTGCTCGCGCTCAAATTGTCCTGGCTCGCGGACACCGGCGGCTATTTCGCAGGCCGGTTTCTGGGCAAAAATGGCAAGCAGCTGGCTCCGCGCGTCAGCCCCAAGAAAACCCAGATCGGCTTTGTCGGATCGCTCGCCGGTGCCGTGGTGTCGGTGCTGATTGCCAAGGCTTGGTACCTCACCGAGGAGCCGCTCTGGAAGCTGCTCGTGCTCGGTGTGGTGGCAGGTAGTCTGGGGCAGCTCGGCGATCTGGTCGAATCGATGCTCAAGCGCTCCACAGGCATCAAGGATTCCGGCAACCTGATCCCGGGCCACGGCGGCTTATTGGATCGCATCGATGCGCTGCTGTTCGTGAGCCCCGTGCTCTATTTGTACACCGTTTGGTGATTCGTTTTTTTGGCGTTGGGGCCCGGAGCCCCAACAGCCGATTTTCCCCGCGGCAGCAGCGCCGGCCATTTGGTCGATGCTGCGCGCGCCGCGTCGATGCGCGAGCGAATCTCAAACGGACGACCGCAATCTGCTTGCACCATTATTCCTTACGCGGGTATAGGCGTTGTCCTCTGCTTACTATCCCCGGCACCCCGCGCCGCCCCCCGACCAGCACACCGGCAACCTCTCAGCAGGTTATCTTCGCCCGGGCCGCAAAGCCCCAGCGAAACCCGAAACGGCTCTACGGTGGGAGCGCGCCGTTCGGAAGAGTGGGTAGGGCCCAAGGGGACTCACCGTCTTCGTGGGAAGAGGGTTGCGCTACACTCGCGCGACACCAGCAAGGAGGCCCGCGTGCAGGAGCTCGTCCAATATCTACTCAAGAACCTCTACCTGGACTTTCAGGGCGACATCACGATGGAGGAAGTCCGTCAGTTCCTGCGCCAAGACGATAGTCGGGAGGCGCGGAGAGTACTGGCACGAATCCTGGACGAAAAGGGCGTCGATGACCTGCTGATCACCATGGCGGATTGCCTGCGGGAGCACCTCGCCCACGGGATCAATGAAGAAGTCGTCCACAACCAGCTGAATCTGTACGCGGATAGCTGATCGCTGCCGCTGATCCGCCAACAACTGGCAGCCATGGAACCCGGCAGCCGATGACGGCCCGCCAATAGCCGCCCACAGCAGGTGCGTGAGCACCATATGCGAGTCGTTCCGCTGAACGCGGCGACCCGACCGCGCGTAGGGTCGACCAAGGTTGGGCGTCCGTTCCCGGCGATGCGTTGATGCGGCTGCGTCGACAAGGCTGCCGGTCAAATCGCCAATCGCGTTGGCGGTGACCATAAATTCGTGCAACCCTTGAGTTCTTGCTCGAGGACCATGCCACCTGAGTTGACAGTTCGGACCCAACACGACTGGTCTTACCGGCTGGAGCGAGAGGT
>JAYWEH010000793.1:0-6532 GCA_043780025.1 Deltaproteobacteria bacterium | reverse complement strand
CCGTGAGATACGGAGCGAGCAGCAGGATGCCGGTGAGGTGGATCGAAGCATCGGCGACCATCTCGAACAACACCGGGAATTGTCGCATCACCCGTACGGCCCGGCAGCGACGCTGCGCTTCGTCCTCGGACAGGCGGAGCTCATAGACGCAATAGGCGGCGAGCGTTTCACAGGCCCACTTCCGGTAGGCGCCGCGGGCGTCCACCTCCGCCAGGTGCGCGAGCACCAGAGCATCGATGCGATTTGCGCTGCCGACGTGGCGCTTGAGGCTGTGCAGCAAGCTGTCATCATCGAGACTGCGGAGCTCCTGGAGCTGCTGTTGAAAGTCCAGCATGGGCGTAGCGCACATCTACGATTTTCAGCCTCCGCAGCGCCGCGCAGTGCGCCCTTTGACGGCATGAAGAGGTTTGAAGTGCGCGAGCCGCGTGGAGCGCATTGGTGCTTCGGTGAACGCCGGTAAGATCCGTCAAGGAAATTCGCCGTGCAGCACGGAGAGAACGACAGCCTCCGCGAGCCAATCAAACGCGAACTCGTCGGCTACATCAGGCCATCGCATCCTCGTCTATCCGTGCGCGATGGCGCGCCGGCGGAACCGAAACTCGGTCAACGCTTGGCGGCATTGGGTCTTTCGTAGCGTTTCGCACACCGGTGATCCATTCTGGGAGGTATGCGACGCCCACTCATCCCCTTGTGCGCTGCGTTGTGCGTGGCTTCCTGTGGCGGCGACACGACCCCTGGGGGTGACGCTGGCGCAGGCGGTACGGGCAGCGGCACCGGCGGTAACACAGCCACCGCCGGCAGCGGCGGCGTGAGCGCACAGGGCGGTTCAGGCACCGCGGGCTCGGCAGGCGGCTCCGCCGAGGGTGTCTGCCCCGCCACCGCCGTCACGAACGGCAGCCCTTGCACGGATCCGTGGAGCGTCGGCGCCGGCATCTTCGGCCCCTCCGTGCATTGCAGCTGGGGCGACGATATCAGGCCCGAATGCCGCACGCGCGCCGTGTGCCAGCAAGGCCAGTGGAGCTTCCTTCCCGCAGACGCGCGCTGCGGCGCACCCCTGCTGCCCGAAGAGTGCCCCGCCTCGCCACCCGCCGCCGGCGTGGCGTGCAGCGACATCGAGGCTCGCTGCTGGTACGGCGACGGCACGCGTTGCCACTGCAGCCCGTGCGAGGGTGGCACGGCCTATCCATTGTGCCGGACCATCGATCCCCCACAATGGGCGTGCATCCCGACCCCGGCGGGTTGCCCCTATCCCGCCGCGCAGGCCGGCGACGCCTGTGCCAGTCCAGACCTCTACTGCGCCCTCGACTGCGAGCTTCCCATCATTTGCCAGGGTGGCGTGTGGCAATGGGGCCAAGAGAACTGCCCCATCTGCGCCGCCCCGGACACCCTCATCGCCACGCCGCAGGGCGAGCGCTCCATCGCCTCACTGCGCGTCGGCGACCTGGTCTACAGCGTTGAACACGAAGCCATCGTCGTGGTTCCGATCGTTCGCACCGGGAGCACGCGCGTCACCTCGCATCACGTCGTCAGAGTCGTCTTGAATGACGGACGCGTGATCGAAATGAGTCCAGGCCATCCGACGGCGAACGGGCGCTCATTTGCAGAGCTGTCCAAGGGCAGCGTGTTCGACGAGCGACACACCGTCGCGAGCGTTCAGGTGGTGCCCTATGCGCATGATCGCACCTACGACATCTTGCCGGGCTCCGAGACGGGCACCTACTTTGCAGCGGGCGCGCTGGTGGGCAGTACATTGGGCGCGCACTAGCGGATCCGGTTAGGCAGGTTGGAACCCTCGACCGCGAGGATCGTACCGGATGAAGGGTTCCCTCGGCAGGTTCTCGGGAGTGATGACCACACATCGCTGGGTCGCGTCTCCGAGCCGCCCGATGAACTCCAGCACGGCGTCCAGATCCTGCTGGCCACCGGACTTCCCGCGGATCGAGGTCGAGCTCGATCTCCTTCGGAGAAAAAGTGGCAATTGAGTAGGACGCCACCAATGAGAGTGGAAAATATCAGGATAGTTGTCGTGTCTACTAATTACGCTCGCTGACCGAATTGGCGCCACGCAAACGTGGTTAGCCCGAGCAGTTTGAGGAGACGTGGCTGGTTTCATGATCCCCTCCATGCAAGAAAGCGCTAAAGATGGTCACGACCGACATGTTCGACGGCGGCGGTGACATGGGGTCGCTGATGCGCTCCTTCGACTGGTCGAAGACCGCGCTCGGACCCGTCTCCGGGTGGTCCCAGGCGCTCCAGACGATGGTCGGCGTCTTGCTCCGCAGTCCATCGGCTATGTACCTGGCGTGGGGTCCCCAGCTAGTGCAGTTCTACAATGACGCCTACCGGCCTGTCCTCGGCGGCATGCATCCGATATTGGGGCAGCCGGCGAAGGAGTACTGGGCGGGGATCTGGCACATGATTGGGCCGAAGTACGCGGCATCCTTGGCGGGGCAGCCTTCCACCTGGAGCGAGGACCAACCGCTGCTCCTCGATCGCAAGGGCTTTCTCGAAGAGACGTACTTCAAGTCCGCCTACAGCCCGGTCCCTGACCAGACGACCGCCTCCGGCATCGGCGGAGTGCTCGCTTCCGTCATCGAAACTACCGAGCAGGTCTATGCTGAGCGCCAACGCAAGACGCTCCGGGAGATCGCCACGCGCACCGTAGGGTCCAACTCTTCTGAGCAGGCCTGCGCCACCACCGCGGCCACGCTCGGAGAAAACCCCTCGGATGTGCCGTTCTGCCTGTTCTACCTGCTCAGCCGGGATGGAAAGGAGGCTCGCCTCGTCGCGCAAAGCGGGTTTGGGCGCGGGTCAGGTCAGGCCAACCCCCAGGTCATCGATCTCACCGCTTCCCCGGCGGGGGCCGTGGGCTGGCCGCTCGCATCCATGGTCAGGATCGGCGCGCCCACCGTCTGGAAGGATCTCCTCGAGCGGGTTGGAGAGCTTCCCAAGGGTTCTTGGTCTCAGTCACCCCGGGTTGCGATTGCAGTGCCGCTCGCCTCACCGGACCAGGCGCACCCGTACGGCGTGATGATCGCCGGGGTCAATCCGCACCGGGAGCTCGACGATGGCTATCAAGGCTTCTTCGAGCTCGTCGCGGGACAGGTGGTGACCGCGATCAGTGCGGGGGCGCTCGTCCGGGCGCACGCGGACGCCGAGCGGGACCGGACCTTGTTGTTCGCCCGGCTGATGCAGGCGCCTGTGGCGGTGTGCATCATCACCGGACCCGAGTCCATCTTTACACTCGCCAACCCGCTGTACCTGGAGATGGCGGGCCGAACGGACGTGGTGGGGAAGTCCCTCCGCGCGGTCTACCCCGAGCTCGAGCCGAACTCGCCGGTCTTCCAGCTCTATGAGGGAGTCTTCTCCACTGGTGTCCCCTACGTTGCGGAGGAGTTTCGCGTCGCCATCGACAAGGGAAACGGCGGGCTGGAGGACATGTACTTCAAGTTCACCGCGCAACCCCTGCGGGACGCGGCAGGGAAAGTGAGCGACGTGATGGTGGTGGCGGTCGACGTCACCGCCCAGGTGCTCGCCCGCCGGCGCATCGAATCTTTGGTGGGAGAGCTGAGACAGGCGGACCAGCGCAAGGACGAGTTTCTCGCCACCCTCGCGCACGAGCTACGCAACCCGATGGCCGCGATTAGTATGGCGCTGTCCTTGCTCGAGAGCAGCGGCGGGGACCCGAACAAAACCGCACGGTATCACGCGACCGCCGGACGGCAGATGCAGGGTCTGGTCCGCCTGGTCGATGACCTCCTCGACATCTCGCGCATCACCCGCGGAACCGTGGAGCTGCGCAAGGAGAGGACCAGTCTCGTTGCGATCGTTCACAACGCTGCGAACGTCACCCGGCCGTCGGTGGAAGCGCGCGGGCATCGGATCGAGATGACGGAAGGAGCCGGGGCCTTTTCCGTGGATGCGGACGCAACGCGGATCGAGCAAGTGGTGGTCAACCTGCTCACCAATGCGACCAAGTACACCGACCCGGGAGGGACCCTCTCGGTGCGGCTGGACCGTGAGGGGGGCGAGGCCGTTCTGCGCGTGCGCGACAGCGGTCGAGGCATCCCGGCGGACATGCTCGACAGGATCTTCGACCTCTTCGTCCAGGTGGTCCCGTCGCTGGACCGCAGCACGGGTGGGTTGGGGTTGGGGCTCACCCTGGTCAAGCGGATGGTGGAGCTGCATGGCGGCACGGTCCGCGCGTACAGCGAGGGGCCTGGAACGGGCAGTGAGTTCGTGGTGCGGCTCCCCCTGGCTCCAGAGGAACTACCGGGCGCGCAGAATGCGGAGGTGTCGGCCCGGCCGCTGCCCGTTTTTACGGGGAAAAGGCGCGTGCTGGTGGTGGAGGATGTTGAGGACCTCCGGAATGGTTGTCAGGAGTTTCTTGCAAACCTGGGACACGAGGTCTCGGTGGCGGTCGATGGGCAGCAGGGCGTCGCGAAGATTCTCGAGCTGCTGCCGGATGTGAGCTTCGTCGACGTGGGGCTGCCGGGAATTGACGGCTATGAGGTGGCCCGCCGGGTCCGCGCATCCCCCGGAGGGGACCAGCTCTACCTGGTAGCGGTCACCGGCTACGGCGGTTCGGACGTGAAGGCTAAGGCCAAGGAGGCCGGCTTCAACCTCCAGCTCACCAAGCCTGTCGACGTGAGGCAGCTTGCGGAGCTGGTGAGCAACTCGCGCGCGTAAACAGGGCGGCGGCGGCAGCAACTCCCCTGCGGCGAGAGCCTCGTACTCTTCGCCGGCTCAGAAAGCCTCAGCGGAAATGTCTCGGCTGACGTGCAGAATGCGCACGACATCGATTCCCCACTCGGCGCGCAGATAGAAGATGACATGCCGGGAGTACAGCCAGGCGCGCAAGCCTGCGTAGAGGTCTTCGCGTGCCCGGCCCAGGCCCGGTTGCTCTGCGAGCATCTGAAGATCGTCGCTCAGCCCGAGCACGTAGCGTTCGGCTTGGAGCTCGCTCCAAGCGTCGACCGTGTAGTCCCAGATCACGTCCAGATCGGCGATGGCTCGCGGTCGAAGCCGATACTCGGTCAACGCTTCGAGCCCTTTCGGCGCCGCACGAAAGCCTCCAAATCGACGGCTCGCGCAGGGCCGCTGTCGAGCCCTTCCTGGATTGCAGCACGCAGCGCTTGCTGCTGAGCTTCCTTCTCTTCGAGCAACCGGAGGCCGGCACGAATGACCTCGCTGACGTTGCCATAGCGGCCGTCGGAGACTTGCTGCTCGACGAAGCTCGAGAAATGCTCACCCAGGGCGACGCTCGTGTTCTTGCTCATGGCGAATCTCACAGGAGGGAGTACCAATAGATAATAACTCGCTCCCTCGAGCCGGGCAAGGCGCGCCGGGTCGGAACAGCTCGACGCGGGCACGCGCCGATGCACGTGGTGCGGTAAAGCGTCAACGCCGGGTCGGAACGGCCGATCAGGCCACCCGCACGCGCTTGTCACCGAGAACTGCGATCACCTCGAGCTTGCCGCCGAGGGCTTCGACCATTTCGCGCATCCTTCCGATGCGGTGGTCCTCACGTAGCTCGAACTTCGAGACCTCGCTTTGCGTCATGCTCGCGAGCTTGGCGAGCTCTGTCTGCGTGATCCCCAGTGCCTCGCGCAGTTCGCGGAATGAGCGTACTTCTTCGTCAACAGCCGCATCGATCTCTGCAAGTCGTTCTTGGCTGATCTTGCCGCCCGCGCTGCGGATATCTCTCCAGCGATGCGTCTTCATGGCGTCAATCCCTGCTCCTTCAGATATTGCTCCCAGATGCTTTCCGCCTGCGGAATTAGCCAGCGATAGAACCGATCGTCGCCGACCTTTGCGCCGCCCAGAATGAGCACCGCGTTACGAGCCGGATCGAAGGCATAGGCGATGCGAATCTGAGCCCGTTGGGCCTTCACCCGCAGCTCGCGAAAGGCGTACCGTGTGCCCTTCAAGTCACTCGAGTGAGGGAATGGCAGCTGCGTGCCCATTCGTTCGAGCAGACCCACCGAGTGGATTACCGATTCGCGATGAGCGTCTGAGAGGTCGGCGTACCAGCCGGCGAACTCGTCGGTGACGATCACCTCGACCCCTTGACTATGCTTCATTCGGACTAGTCAGTCAAGTGACTAAATACCTGAGCGTCGCGTCGCCCCACTACCGCCCCGTCGCCCTGCGAATATCCCCGAGCGTCATCGGCCCGCGCAGGAACGACAGCGCCCACCTCGGCTGCATCAAGCAGTTGTTGGGCGTGGCATGGACGTTCCGCACCAGAAACCAGCGTTGGCCGAGGCGGCGAATGAGGTTGTCGAGCTCGGCGGCGCTGCCGCCCGCGTCGTGGGCGCTCTGTAAGCTTTCGACGACGCGTTCGCGATCGGCGTCAGTCTGGAGTCTGCCGACGGCCCAGAAACCCGCGTTGGAGAGCGCGCGGTAGTCGAGGTCCATGGGGTTCTGGGTCGCGACCACGACACCGATGCCGAAGGCGCGGCCTTGCTTCATGAGCGCGATGGTGGGGCGCTTGGTGGGCGGGTTGTGGGGGTGGGGCGGCAGCAGCCCG
>JAYWEH010000792.1:0-6540 GCA_043780025.1 Deltaproteobacteria bacterium | reverse complement strand
CCTGCTCTCGGCGCTACCGTACGTCGGCCTCGCCACGGTCGAATACGTCGTCGGCGAGGCGGGCGTACCCTATTTTCTCGAGGTCAATCCGCGTCTGCAGGTGGAGCACGGCATTACCGAGCTGGTGACGGGCCTGGATCTGGTCGAGTTGCAGCTACGGGCCGTCGCCGGCGACTCCGTCGAGCTGCCTGAACAGGTCGCGCCAAACGGACACGCCGTCGAAGTCCGCCTGTACGCCGAAGACCCCGCACGTGGATTTATGCCCCAACCAGGCTTGCTGGAGCAGTTCAGCTTCCCGGATCTCGGCGCCGACTTCCGGGTCGACACTGGATTCCGGTCCGGCGATACGATCACGCCGCACTACGATCCACTGCTGGCCAAGGTGATGGCTCGTGCCGGCACGCGTGCGGAGGCCATCGACGGCTTGCTCAATGGCCTCTCGCAAACGAAAGTGGTGCTGACGGGCAAGACCGCGGCCCGGCGCACCAACCTCGAATTGATGCAGCAGATCCTGGCCAGCCCCACTTTCCGTTCGGGTCAATATAGCACCGAGCTGGTGCGTGAAATTCTCGGAGAGCCCGCATGAATATCGACGAAGCCGTTGCTGCCGCTCGCGCCTGGATTGATTCTGATCCCGATCCAGCGACTCGAAACGAGCTGCAGCAAGCCGTAGACATTCGTGACGAAACGCTGTTGCTCGAAGTAATGAGCGGCACGCTGGAGTTCGGTACCGCGGGGCTGCGCGCCACGGTTGGAGCCGGCCCGATGCGCATGAATCGCGCCGTGGTCCGCCGCACCACGGCTGGCGTGGCTCGCTATCTACTGCGGAAGGGCAAGCAGAACCTCGCGCCCGTCGTCGTCGGTGCGGACGCCCGCACGTCGAGCGCCGCGTTCTTGCAGGAGACGGTCGGCGTGCTCGCCGCCCAAGGTCTCCCGGTGCAGTTTTTTCAGGCGCCCATTGCCACGCCGATCGCCGCGTATGTTGCTCGACGCATCGGTGCGTCAGCGTGCATCGTCATCACCGCCAGCCACAACCCCGCGGCCTACAACGGCTACAAGCTATACGGCTCCGACGCGGTCCAGATCGTCCCGCCCGTTGACGCCGACGTGGCAAAGGAGATCGAACGGTCCCTGCCCGCCAACCAGGAGCCGATGCTGGCGGACGCGCTCGACGGTAAGCTCCAGGGAGTCCAGGCGGTCGCGCCAGCGCTCCTGGAAGACTACTTTCATGACGTGGCCTCGTTACGGCCCGCGGGGTCGCCGAATCGCGATCTGTGCATCGCGTACACCCCGCTGCACGGCGTCGGTGCTCAGCCAGTCACGCGCGTGCTTCGCGAGGCGGGCTTTGGCAACGTCCATGTGGTCGCCGAACAAGCGGAGCCGGACGGGCGATTTCCGACCGTGGCCTTCCCGAACCCAGAGGAACCTGGCGCGCTCGACCGCGTCACCGAGCTCGCCAAACGCGTCGGCGCGGACTTGATCCTCGCCAACGATCCCGACGTGGATCGGCTCGCCGCCAGCCTGCCCGACGGCAAGGGCGGCTGGGTCGCGCTCACCGGCAACCAGATCGGGGTACTGCTAGCCGACTTTGCATTGGAACGGGCCCCAAAGAGCCCGCGTCCGCTGGTCGCGCAGAGCATCGTCTCTTCGCCCATGTTGAAGTCCATTGCGGAGCGTTACGGGGCGCATTTCGAGCAGACCTTGACCGGCTTCAAATGGATCTGGACGGCCGCCCTCGAGCTGATGGCCAAGTCGAGCGTCAACTACGTGTTCGGCTACGAAGAGGCACTCGGCTACTCGGTGGGGCACCTGGTCCGCGACAAAGACGGGATCTCGGCAGCGTTGATCCTGGCCGAGCTCGGGGCCCTCGAGCAATCACGCGGGAGCTCACTTCGAAATCGTCTGGCGGGCCTCTACCGTGAGCACGGGTTGTGGGTGAGCGCGCAGAAGAGCGTCACGCGCCCGGGCCTCGCGGGCGCGCAGGAGATCCAGGCGGCCATGAACCGCGTGAGCGCTGCGCCGCCATCGAGCGTCGCGGGCCGGCAGGTCACCGAGGTCATCGATTATCGCAGCGGCGGGGAACACCGCCCTCGCTGGCTGGAAAACACGAGCCTGGTCGAGCTCAGGCTCGGTCGCGAAGGGCGGCTCCTGGTTCGCCCGAGCGGCACGGAGCCCAAGCTCAAGGTCTACGCGGATCTCTGCCAGCCCATCGAAGCGGGCCGTGACGTCTGGCAGCTCGAAGCCGAAACCTTGCAGAGCGCGAAAGCGCTAGCCGCAGCCCTCGCCAAGGACATCGGGCTCGGTTAAGTCGCGCGCAGTTGATTCACGCGAGGTGGGTCCGCCCGGGTTAGTTCACCCGGTGTTCGTTACTCGGTGTTTCGTTACTCAGTGTTTCGTTACTCAGTGTCGAACGGAACGACGCTATCGACATCGAGGTTCGGGATCGCCTCCCGCACGGCCTCGCCGATAACCGAGTGCGTGCCGACCACCACGACCAACAGGTGTTTCAGCGAAATCCGGTTCTGGATCGCCGCGTTTGCCTGCTCGAGCGTGACCTCTTGAAGCCGAGATACGAACGCTTGGTGGTAACCGGTGGGCAGATCATTCAACAGCTCATCGAGCGTCAAGCCCACGCGCTTTGCGGCCGTGTCGCTGGCGAAGGCCTGAGACTGCACCAGGTAGCGCTTGGCCCAGCCCAGCTCTTCCTCACTGATGCCCGCCTGCCAGAACTCCTCGAGCAACCGGAGCTCCAGCTCGATGCAAGGGGCAGCGTCCTCCGCCTTGGGGAACGTCCACATGCTGAAGGCCTGACGCCGCCGATCGTACCCGAGCGATGAATAGGCGCCGTAGGACCAGCCACGCTTGCCCCGGACCTCGTGCGTGAGCCGTGCGGTAAACGTCCCCCCAAAGACGGTATTGGCGACCATCAGGGGGAAGTAGTCCGGATCGCACGGATGGCTCCCGAGGCTTCCAATCAAGATCTGCGTCTGCGTCCGCTCCGGCTTGTCCACGAACACGAGCCGGCGCCCGCCCGACGCGGTCAGCTCGGCAGGAGGAGGCCAGGCCGTGCCGCCGCCGGGCAGCTTGCGCCAGATGCTCTGTGCGGCCCGCTCGGCCGCCTCCACCTCGATCGCGCCGGCGTAGCTGAACAGCAGGTTGTCCTGGGTGAAGTGCTGCTCCACATGGCGGCGTACGTCGGCCCTGCCGATCGCCGCCAGGCTCTTTCGATTGCCGAGCACGGTGCGCCCGTAGGCATGACCCGCAAACAAACCACGCAGAAACCAGCGCTGCGCGAGCTGCTGATCGCTGTCGAGGATCTCCGTGAGCTCCGCCAGCGTCTCGCGCTTGAGCCGATCCAGCTCGTCCTGCGCGAGCCCAGGCGCGGTCACGACTTCTTCGAGCAGCTGCACGAACTCGGCAAACGACCGCTCGAGCACGGATCCGGACAGCGACATACTGCCGTGGCCGGCGTCGAGCCCGAGTGCCGCACCCATGCGATCGATGCGCGCGTCCACCTCGTCGGCGTCCCGCCCGCCTGCCGTTCTCCGCATCAAGCGGGCGCAAATACGGGTCAACCCCTCGAGCCCGTCCGGATCGGAGGTGGCTCCGCTGCGCGTGGAGATGCTGGCGTGGATGAGCGGCAGCGAAATGTCGCGTTCGAGCAACACCTTGGGCCCCGTGCTCGTCACGAGGGCTCCTCGTCGGGCAAGCGCTGCGGTTTCACGCTGATCACGGTGCGAGCGCTGCGCCGCAGATATCGGCGAGCCATCTCGTCGAGCTCGGCCACGCCGATGTGCTCGAGCGCGTGCAGACGATCAAAGGCCTCAGCGGGCTTGCCCAGAACCACCTCGTAGAAACCCACCGTCGATGCCTTGCCTTCGTTCGTCATCAAGCCCTGCAGCAGGCCGAGTTCGATGCGCGCCTTCGCGCGAACCAGCTCGTCTTCGCTCACGGGAGTCTTCGACAGCGCATCCAGCTCCCCGTCGACGGCCTCGAGCAGCTGCTCTGCAAGGACGCCCTCACGGCCACTCACGAAAATCTCGAACAGACCCGGATCCGAGAGCGGGGCAATGGAAGCTCTCACGTCGCTCGCCAACTCTCGCTCCCGCACCAGCGCCTTCACCACGCGCGAGGAACGCCCGCCAAACAGCACTTCACTGAGCACGCTGAGCGGCAGATGATCCGGGTCGCCCAGCGCCGGGCTCTTGTAGCCCATGTTGAGCTTCCAGGTCGGCGTCAGCTTCTCGACGCTGAGCACCTTCTCCGCGCTTTGCAAGGGTTCTGGCGGGATCTCGGGGTTGGGGATCGCCGCGCTCGCGTACCCGCCATAACAGGCTTGCAATTTCGGCAGCACGCGCTCCGGCGTGACGTCTCCAACGATCACGAGCGTGGCGTTGTTTGGTGCGTAATACGTCTTGTAGAAGCGTGTGCAATCAGCGACCTCGAAGCCTTCGATGTCGCTCATCCAGCCGATCGTGGGCCACCGGTAAGGGTGGCGCTCAAAGGCCGTCGACCACAACAACTCTGCGAGCGCACCCTCGACGTCATCGTCGACGCGGTAGCGGCGCTCGTTGGCGACCACTTCTTTTTCGCTTTCGACCTGCGGGGCGCGCAGGACCAAGTGACCCATGCGCTCGGCCTCGAGCTCGACCACGCGCTCAAACGCCGACTCGGGAACGGCGATGTCATAATGCGTCCAGTCGAGCCAGGTCGATGCATTGCTCTCCGCACCCAACTGCTCGAGCTCACGATCGAACTCGCCTGCGGCCAGCCCTTCCGTTTCGTTGAACATCAGGTGTTCGAACAAATGCGCGATACCGGTCTTGCCAGGCGATTCGTGCCGGGAACCGACGCGAAACCAGGTGTGATACGCGACCGTGGGGGCCGCGTGGTCTTCCATCAACAGGATGGACAACCCGTTGTCGAGCTGGAAGCGCTCGATCAAGAGCTTCGGGCCGAAGGCACGCTGGCCGAGGTATTGGATACGGCCGCCCGGAGGCGCGCTCGAATTCAGCCGGGCCATGAGGTCCACCAGGGCCGGTGTGTAGCTCAGGGCCCCACTCGTGGGGTCACTCATGGGGCAACGCCCGTCGTCTTGAAGGCTTTGGCTCTCGATTCATTCCGTGTTTCCGCGTGCGCGCCAGGACTCTAATGTCGCGACGGGCCAGCCACAATCCAAGAATTGAAGCGAGGCCCCAGTCCCCTGGAACCACGATTTCTTCTTTCAGGCACTAGCTCAAAGAGCGGAAAGTTGGTCTCGCGCGCGCTCGAAATCCGCCGGCAAGCCCGCGTCAAACCGCAAGGGACGACCCGACACCGGGTGCTCAAATCCGAGCACTCGCGCGTGCAATGCCTGACGCCCAAGCTCCGTCGCAATTTTCTGGACCTCGGGGTCCGCCACCCGAACGCCGTACAGTTCGTCGCCGAGCAGCGGCGTGCCGGCTTGCTCCGAGAGGTGAACGCGGATCTGATGGGTGCGCCCGGTCTCCAGACGGCATTCTACCCAAGCGGCACCGCCGCCACGATAGCTGGAAAGCACATCCACCCGTGTCACCGCGCGCTTCCCCGCGTCCAGGCGTGAAGTGAACTTGAGCCGGGAGCGGGGATGGCGGCCGTACAAGGTTTCGATGCGCTGGGGCACCGGAACGCCGAGCGTGAGGGCCTGGTAGACGCGCTCCACGCTGTGATCCATCAGCTGCCGCTTCAGCCCTTCACGTGTGACGGCGTCCTTCGCCACCACGAGCACGCCGCTCGTATCCTTGTCGATGCGGTGCACGATGCCGGGCCGGAGATGGCCTTCGCGATCGCGTTCATCGCTCGGTGGAACACCAAACCCCGGTCGAGCCAAGAGCCCGCTCACCAGCGTCCCCGTGCGGTGACCGCGCGCCGGGTGCACCACGACGCCGGGCGGCTTGACGACGACGATCAGGTGCGCGTCCTCGAACAGGACGTCAAATGGAACCTTTTCGTCGGGCTCCGCGTCGGAGAGCGGCTCGGGGCCGGGCTCCACCTCGACCAGCATGCCCGCATTGACGAGATCCTTGGGGCGGCATACCGCCCCGTTCAAACGGACTCGCCCTTCTTTGATCCAGCGCTGGAGCGTCGCGCGCGAGCGTGGAGCGAGCAACCGAGCGAGCACCCGATCGACGCGCTCGCGCGCTTGATCCGCCGCGAGCTCGTACCGCTCGGACATCTACCACATCAGACTTTTGATGTGCCCCTTGGATCGGACCAGGATGTCGACCAGGGCCCGATCGTAGAAATTGAGCGCGTGCAAATCGGGAGCCACGCGGCTCTTGTAGAGCGCCCGGCCCTCTTCGATTTCGTCGCTCAGCTCCTCGAACAGGGTGTCGCCCTCGATGCCCCGCACGATCTTCTCTTCGTTGTAGAGCGAGAGATCGCTCGCAATGGCGCGCGCCAGCCGGCGCGCTGCTTCCTCGGTGTCTATCAGCGCCATAGATATAGAGTATCCCTCTCCGATCGGTATTCTGTCAAAAACCCGAACCTAGGAGCGTGTCAGCCTGCTCCGCCGCCCAAAGG
>JAYWEH010000791.1:0-6547 GCA_043780025.1 Deltaproteobacteria bacterium | reverse complement strand
TGCGGCGATTCTTGCGATAGGCGTCGAAGTAGAGCGGCCGGTGGCAATGCACGCGCACGGTGCCGATGTCGTTCAGCTCGAGGGTTTGGGCCGGCTCAGGCAAGAGCGTGTCCAGGTTCGTACGGCTGATGATGCTCTCCACCTCCACGCGCTGCAGCTGCGAGGTGTGTTTGAGCAAATAGGACTTTTGCAGATCGAGCGGGCGCACGTGCATCCACACCAGGGTGGCTTCGAAGCGCGTGTCCACGCTGGGCACCGCATCGGGCCGCACCAACATGTCGCCGCGGCTGACGTCCACCTCGTCCTCGAGCGTCAAGGTCACGCTGAGCGGCGCCGCCGCGCTCTCCAGAGAGCCTTCGAAGGTGTCGATACTCGCCACCTTGGTGCGCTGGCGTGACGGCAGCACCAGGATCGGATCCCCGCGCCGCACCTGACCCGAGGCAATTTCGCCCGCGAAACCCCGGTAGTCGAGGTGGGGGCGGATCACGTATTGCACCGGGTAGCGGAAGTCGCTGAGGTTGCGGTCGGCCGCGATCGGCACCGTCTCCAGGTAGCCGAGGACGCTCGGCCCGGTGTACCAGGGCGCCTGGTCGCTGTGGCTCACGATGTTGTCGCCGCGCAGCGCGCTCACCGGCACGAAGCTCACGTCCTTGAAGTCGAGCTGGGCGGCGAAGCGCCTGAACTCGTCCGCGATACGATCGAACGTCGCGCGATCGAAGCCCACCAGGTCCATCTTGTTGATGGCCACCGCCAGATGCGGAATGCCCAATAGCGACGCGATGTAAGCGTGGCGCCGTGATTGCGTCAGCACGCCGAGACGTGCGTCGATCAGGATCATTGCCACGTTGGCGGTCGAGGCGCCGGTGGCCATGTTGCGCGTGTACTGCGTGTGGCCGGGCGTGTCGGCGATGATGAACTTGCGCTTTTCCGTCGAGAAGTACCGATACGCGACGTCGATGGTGATGCCCTGTTCGCGCTCGGCCTTGAGCCCGTCGGTGAACAGGGAGAAGTCGATCTCCATGCCCGCCTGGGTGGAGGCGCGTTTCACGGCCGAGAGCTGGTCGTCATACACGCCGTGCGTGTCGTGGAGCAGCCGCCCGATCAGGGTCGATTTGCCGTCGTCGACGGAGCCGACCACCACCAGCCGGAGCAGCTCCTTCTCCTGGTGGTTTTTCAGCTCCAGCTCGACCTCATCCGCGTTGCGGCGCGCCATCAGAAGTAGCCCTCGCGCTTCTTGCTTTCCATCGAGGCGTCTTCGTCGTGATCGATCAAGCGGCCTGAACGTTCTGAGTGCCGGGTCTCCAGCATCTCGCCGATAATCTCCGGCAGCGTGACCGCTTCCGAGACGTCTGCGCCGGTCAGGGGATAGCAGCCGAGCGTGCGGAAGCGCACGGTTTTCTCGATCGGTTTTTCACCGGGCGCGAGCGGTATGCGCGCGTCGTCCACCATGATCCAGGCGCCGTCTCGCTTCACCACGGGCCGCGGCTTGGCGAAGTACAAGGGAACGATTGGGATCTGCTCCAGGTGGATGTACAGCCACACGTCGAGCTCGGTCCAGTTGGACAGCGGGAACACGCGGATGTTCTCGTGCTTGTTGAGCTTGCCGTTGTAGATGTTCCACAGCTCGGGGCGCTGGTTCTTGGGGTCCCACTGGCCGAAGCGATCGCGGAACGAATAGATGCGCTCCTTGGCTCGCGAGCGCTCCTCGTCCCGCCGCGCACCGCCGAATGCTGCGTCGAAGCTACCGCTCGCGAGCGCTTGCAAGAGCGCCTGCGTCTTCATGATGTGCGTGTACTTCTGGCTGCCGTGATCGAACGGGTTGATGTTCTCGCGCAGACCCTCGGGGTTGGTGTGCACGATCAACTCGATGTCGTTGTCCTTCGCGAAGCGGTCGCGAAATTCGATCATCTCCCGGAATTTCCAGGTCGTGTCGATGTGCAGGAACGGGAACGGCGGCTTGGCGGGGTGGAACGCCTTGAGCGCGAGCCGCGCCATCACGGATGAGTCCTTGCCGATGGAATACATCATCACCGGGTTCTCGAACTCGGCCGCCACCTCACGAATGATGTGGATGCTTTCGGCTTCGAGCTGCCGGAGATGGGAAAGCCGGGGCAGGGCGGGGTCGTTCATGGGCAGGGCGCAGGTTTCTTAGCGCGGCCCAAATATCAGGTGCCAGACCGGATTGGTGGGGAATCGAGCAAATCGTCTGGATCCGGGGGTTTTCGCGGGGTCGGCGTTCCGGCCGGATGCGTTGTCGGTTCAGGGCTTCCCAGCCAGCGGCAGCGTTGCCCCTTCGAATTGTTGTGTTACATCAAATGTGCTAGCTGTGAAGTTTGCATGGGATCCCAAAAAGGCAGCCGAGAACAGACGAAAGCACGGCGTCACGTTCGAGGAGGCCGCGAGTTGCTTTGCGGATCCCAACGGCTGCTATCTCCGCAACGAGTCACCCTCCTATGAAGACCGCCTCATCCTCATCGCGTTTTCGGAAAAGCCGCGACTCCCCTGCGTCGTCCACGCCGAGGTCGGGCGGAACTCGATCCGTATCGTCAGCGCCCGCAGAGCGAGCCCCGCGCAGAGAAAAATCTACGAACTGGGTTGACGATCCAATTGACCTGAACGTGTGGAAGCGTGTTCCGGGCCATCCCTTTGCCGACTACGATCCTGCCGACGGCATTGCGCTCTGGTCCTTATGGGAGATGCCGTCGAGCACCGTTGGTCAGCTGATACGGCGCGGGCGCCCGCGGAGTAGACCTACCGCAGTGCGCAGCGTTCGCCTGCCCGTCGAGACGTGGAAGCGATTGGAGTTGGAAGCCAGCGCCGAGAGCATGAGCGTCAATGCTTTGATCGCCAAACGCGTTGGGTAGCGAGGCCTCGAGCGCCAGCCGGGCCATCACGGATGAGTCCTTGCCGATGGATCCCGAGTTGGGTCACCGCGCTGTCCCCTTGGTGAGGTTGAGGCCCACTTCCTAGAACTCGAAGCTGCCGCGCTTCGACTTCGCCAGGTCTTCGTTCTTGGCGCCGAGGACGAAGCCCTGGCTGACGAAGCCGTGCATCTCCACGGGTGTGCTCTGCTCGAATGCAGGCTGAGACGGCACATTAACGATTCGAGCGGGCGGGCTCCGGCTCGGACACGAGCAGCATCAGCGGGAACATTGCCAAGCACTCCGCCAGGCGCAGCGAGCCGTTTGAACGTATGGATCTCTGCGTGAAGACGTCTCGGTAGCGGCCCTGCGGCACCGTGATGGATTGGTCGCCCCAGGCCTCGCCGAGCGGCCACGGCCCCTGGCCTCGCGTCAGCGTGTAGGGCAGCCGCGGCACGCACGCCACCACGACGTCTTTGCCGCGCGTACGCGTGAAGGCAATCGCGTGTTTACCTGCCGGCAGAGCCGCGTAGTCGCCCTCGACGAACACCTCCGAGTGCTGCTTGCGCGTCTCGAGCAGAACGTGGGTGACGAAGAGTTTGAGCGCACCGCTGGGCCAGTCTTCGAGGAGCCTCGGCAGCAAGATCGCGCGGTCCGTGCTGGTCGCGAGCTCGCCGAGCAGGGCGTTGTGGCGCTCGAAGTCTACAGGGCGGCGATTGTCCGGATCGACCAGGCTCTGATTCCAGAGCTCTGAGCCCTGAAACGTGTCCGGCACGCCCGGCGCGCAAATCCGAAGCAATGTGCGGGTGAGCGCGTTGGTCGCCGCGTATGTGCCCAGGCCGGCGCAGAACTGGGCCACAGTCTTTCGGAATGCGGCATCGCCCAGGGTCCCGGCGACGAACTGGTGCACCGCCTGATCGTAGGCATTATCGGGCGCGATCCAGCTGGTCTCCAGCTTGGCTTCACGCGTGGCCTTCTGCATGAAGGCCTGCAGGCGTGAGACGAACTCCTCGAGCTGGCTCTGTCCGTCCCAACCAAAAGGCCAGGCGCCGACCAAGGTCTGGAAGAACATGTAGATATCACCCCGCGTTGGCATGACCTCATTGCCCGCCTTCGTTGCGTACGGCTCGGTCAACGCCTGCCATGCGTGGACGGCCTGCCGCCACTCCTCGGGGATCTCGGTGAGGACGGCGATGGCCGCGGCCGCGTCTTCACCGCGCTTCGTGTCGTGGGTCGAGGTGCTGACCATCGACAGCGGCCAGCTGCGCAACCGATCCGCATATTGCGCGTGGAAGCGTTCCTGTGAGGTGCCAAAGCTGCCCGGATCGCCGCCGACCTCGTTCAATGCGATCAAGCGGTGGTAGCGGTAGAACGCGGTGTCCTCCACAGACTTGGCCATCACCGGCGCGGCGAGCTGCTGGAAGCGCAGTGCAAACCATTCGTGTACGCGCCGCTCCTCCGGATTTTGCGCATGCGTCAAGAGCAGGATCCCTTGGATGAACTCGAACACGCTCGGGTCCACCACCGCCGCGGAGCGGAGCCGAGCCAGGCGCACGGCCAAGGTGATCACGCGCGTGTCTTCCTCGCTCGGATTTTCTCCTGCGCGCAGGTACGTGCGATACACCGGGAACGCCGCCAGGATCTCGATCAAGGCTCGCGTGAGGGACACCAGCGTGAAGTCGCGCCAGTGGCGTGAGCGAGCGGCGATACGCTCGAGGCGTCGCGCCAGCATGTTGACCTCGCTCGCCATCGAGTCCATCAAGATGCGATGTTTTCCCTCGTACGCGTGCGCTGAAAAGGACCGCTGGTCCCCGGTGAAGTCGCGGTACAAGGTATCGAACGCGGCCTCGGCGCCCGAGTCGATCAGCACGCCGATAGACGACGCGGCGAACTCGTAGCCCGTGGTACCATCCACCGGCCAATGCCCTGCCAGCTTCTCGTGGGGTTCCAGGATCTTCTCGACTAGAATCGGCAGCGGTCGCGCGGCGTCATCGGGCGAGCGAGTGGCGTCGGACGGAAAAAGACCCTGGAAACGGCTCTGCAGGCTCTCGAAATAGCCGAGTGGATCATATAGACCATCGGTGTGGTCCAGGCGCAGGCCGTGCACCAGGCGTTCGCGGATGAGCTCGAAAAGCAGGCGATGTGCGCGTTCGAACACGATCGGTTCTTCCATGCGCAGGGCCACGAGCGAATTGATGTCAAAGAACCGCCGATAGTTGATCTCCTGGGCGGCGACACGCCATGAAGCGAGGCGGTAGGCCTGCGCTCCGAGCAACCGATCGAGCGCGTCGAAGCTTCGGCTGTCTCCCGGCGTGCCGTTGAGTTTCGTGAGCGCCTCGTCGAAAGCGCGTGTGACTTCGGCGGACTCGCGGGTGAGGCGCGCCAGCCGGCGCTTGAAGACCTCTTGCTCGCGAATGCCCTCCGTGCGATCTGCTTCTGATTGAGTATTGCAGTCGGGTAGGTGCAAGAGCGAGGCGCGCGCGCTCTCGAGCTCCTGCTGCACCGGGCTCGTGGCGGGTAGCCCGGTGCGCTGCGCTGCCGTCGTCATCAGCTCGATCAGGCTCTTGCTGGCCAACGGAAACCGCTGTTCAAAATATTTGACGAAGAACCTGCCGGCCTCCATCTCGACCTCGAGCTCGCCACGCTCGAGGACGCGACCGTATTGGTCCCCGAGCACCGGCAAGAGCAGTGTGTCTTGCAGCTCCTCTTTCAGCGGCCTCCAATCGATGTCGAACGCGACGGCGTGGATCGACGCAGGGCCGTTTTCGAGTACGTCTTCCCACCAGGGATTTTGACCTGCTGCGTTGCCGACATGGTTGGGGACCCAGTCGAGCAACAGGCCCATGTCGTGCTCGCCGAGCCGCCGGCACAGCGAGCGAAACTCGTCTTCGCTGCCGAGCTCCGGGTTGAGCCGCTGGTGGTCCACCACGTCGTAGCCATGGGTGCTGCCCTTGGCGGCCACGAATATAGGCGAGAGGTACAGATCGGTGATGCCTAAGCGGTGCAGGTATTCGACCTGCTCGGCCGCTGCGCCAAAACCGAAGCCGCTGTGCAGCTGCATCCTGTAGGTGGCACCGAAGCGGTGGAGCGCGCCGCCCCGGCGCATCACCCGTGATGGCGAGCGGAACAGCTTGAGCGAACGGGCGACGATTTTGGTCGTACCGCGTTCTGGAACTTGCTCTTCGGCGTGGTCATCGCTCGTGTCGAGCAGGAGCTCCCAGTGCTCCACGTATTGGACTCGGGGCATGACCAGCGGCAGATCGAGGTGGCTCGAATTGAAGACGACCAACAGGTCGTCATCCACCAGCGGCCGGCCCTGCTCATCGACGTCGCCGATGCCGCGCCCGGCCAGGAACATCGTCAAGCAGCGCGTCTCGGGATTGACCCAGTCCGCTTCGTCCATCGGCTCACCGTCGTGCCGGAACCACGCCAGGTCACCCAGGTTCGAGTTCTGGATCGGCCGCCCCTGGAAGAACTTGGAGCGGTGCAGCGCTGGATGTTGCCGACGGATCGCGAGCACTTTGCGCGTGAATTCGCAGAGCGCGCGCTGCTCTTGGGTCCAGTTCCAATCAAACCAGCTGAGCTCGTTATCCTGGCAATAGGCGTTGTTGTTGCCGCGCTGGGTACGAGCGAATTCATCGCCGCCGAGCAACATCGGTGTGCCCTGGGACAACAAGAGCGTCGCG
>JAYWEH010000790.1:0-6554 GCA_043780025.1 Deltaproteobacteria bacterium | reverse complement strand
GAATGCGCTGGGCGGCGGTGCCGTCTGCACCCGGGTTGCCGAATTCCGTTTGGGCTATGCCCATCTTTTCGAACACGCACTCCATCGCGTCGATCTGACCCGTGGTGACCGCGATGCGCGGGATATTCGCGGCGATGCCGTCGGCCGAGTTGCGCGGTAGCCGCGCCGGGTTGTCCGGCAGCGCGATCGGCAGCGCTGCGTCCGTGCACGCGGCTGCGGGCGCGAGCGTCTGCGCCACGGCGCGACGGAACTTGCCGGCTTTGACCACGAGCAGGAACTCGGTGCCCACCGGCACGTTGCCCTCGATCACGAAGTTGCCCGCGGCGTCCGTCACCGCGCCCGCGAGCACCGGACCGAGATCCTGGTCTTCACACCGATCGCAGCTCGTGCCACCGGTGGGAATGCCCGTCGAGATGGGCGGGAGCACGCTCGCGTCGTTGTTGCGCAGAATGTACACGAGCGCGTTGGGAACGGCGACCTGGTTGCCGGTATCCGCGTCGTCGCGACCGGGGCTGATCACGCGCCCGCTGAGTCGGGTGGGCTGCGGCGCTGCGCTGCAGTCGGGAATGGCGGCGCACAGCTCGCACGTCTCCGCGTTGCTCGCGACGCACTCCGTGGGGCCGTCGATGCCGCCCACGCAGGATTGATCTGCGGCGCAGGTGAGGCCTTCTTCGGCGCAGTCGATCACGTCACCGCAGTTGTTCACGGTGTAGCCGCACGCCCAACCGAGCTCGGCGCAGGTTTCGGGACCGCAGTTGCCCAGATCGATCAGCGTGCCGCCGAAACCATCCGAGCCGGATGTTGCGCCCGTGCCGCCGCCCGCGCCCGCTGTTCCGGTTTCGGTGCCGCCGGTATTGCCGCCGTTGATTTGGGTGCCGGGGTTCGAGTCGCCCGAGCAGGCGCCGAGTGCGCCTAAAACCATACTCCCTAAGAGTTTGTACCTAAGTCGCATACCTTGACGTTTCTCGCTGCGCAGGTTTTGGCGAACCTGCGACTCCGAAGCGCCGCGTGGGCGGCCGTGATTCTTCGGATGCGATCCCGCATATCGTATCACGTTGCGAGCGTGACGAAGTAATTTCGATGCTGCTACGCGCGCGGGGTGAACGCTGTGGGTCGATAGCAAGGGCGCGCAAGCGATGGGACACACCCACAGCGAATTCCATCCTCACGCTCGCTCAGGTCCGCCGCTGCGGCGCACTGCGAAAAAAGGGCGATCGAGACGAGCGGGCGCCCGCCGCTCCGTGCCTCAGCGAGTGAGCTGGACGGCGCTCGCGATCAGCCGGACTTCTGTTGCCGTACCATCGGGCTGCTTGTGCTCGAAGCGCGCGCCTTCACCTTCCAGGTGGTCGACGTCCGCCTTGGGTACCACCCGGGTGTCCAGGCGCCCCTGAACGCGCGCCTGGGCGCCGGCGGAATCGGTGGGGACGAAGAACCCGTAGTCCTTGAACGTGATTCGGCAGGCGGAAGGGCCTTCGCCGATCTCCATCCAGCAGCCCTTGCGGGTGCATGCGCGATGCACCTTGCCCTGGGTGATGACGTTTTGGTCGGCGTAGGCAGCGGGATTGGCGAGCAAGGACCCGAGCGGAACTTCGGGGCCGGGGGCGAAGGCTGCTCCGTAGCTAGCCGAGGCACCGACCGCGGCCTGTGCCGCCCCCGCCTTGGCAGCCGCACCGGCGGAGGAAGCTGCTGGGGTGGCTGCGGCTCCGTTCGGCTTCTCAGCGCCGCCCGAGCCACCCACGGAGCCGCTTTGACACGCTGCGCCGGCGAGCGCAGCAATCAGGAGGAACCCGGAGGAGGCGATTCGGCAGGGGGTCATGGCGAGGTCAGCATAGCGCGGCGCTGGCGGGGGCGCAGCAGCTGCGGCAAGGCCGAGAGCCGGAAGGGGCGGCTGTAGGCGTACAGCATGCAGGCCCCGAACGCGAAGAACAGGTAGCTCTCCGCCGTGTACTTGTCGTCGATCCAATGGAAGCGGCCGAGCAGCACCTGGCTTGCCCCGGCCAGCGCCAGGTATGCGGGTGCCAGGGCGGGCCGCGGCCGCACCAGCGCCGCTGCGACGAGGTAGATCGAGAAGTAATAGCAAGTCAGGTTCGACAGCGAGATCACGATGGGCACGGTCATCGCGATGCCGATCCAGAGCAGCTTTGTGCGATGCAGAGCCCAGGCCAGCCACCCCAACATGAAGGCGTTGATGGCCAGGAACACCGGTTTCAATCCGTGCTTGCGCTCCGTGCGGCCCGATTTCCAGCCCTCGAAGGGATCATCCATGCGGTCGTCCCGGCTGAACACCATGCGGCCATCCCAGTCATGGACCAGCATCGTCTCGAGGCCCATGTGATTGGTGAGGGGGGTGTCCTTGTGCAGTGCGATGTGCGCCGCGAAGTCCCGATATGCGCTCGGTCCGGTAACGGCCATGCTGATGGGGACGAGCAACGCCACGGCGCCCAGTGTGCCAGCGATGAATCGCACGTGGTCACGGTGAAAGCGGCGATGCCGGAGCAAATGGAAACCGATGATGATCGCGGCCCCCCCGAACAGCGCCACCGGGAAAATACGCAACAAGGAGGCCCAGGCCAGCGCCGCGCCCGAGAGCGCGAAGAAGCGCTTTCGCGCCAGACACAGCGATGCAATCAGGAAGAAAATCCAATCCTGTCGCATGAACGCGCCGCCGGTCCAATAGAAGTTCGCCGGTGCGTTGCAGCCCCAGAAGATGGTGGCCGCGGCCATGACGCGCCAACCAAAAGCCCAGTTGAGCAGCAGCACGACGCCGAGCTGCAAGCCGATGTCGATCAGCGCGAGCGCCTTGAAAAAGCCATCCCCCGCGGGCGCCAGGTTGGCGAACAGCTTGCCCGTCATGGTCCAGACCGGTGGCGGATTGTAGCCATGGTCCTTCTGCATGTTTTCCCAGTAGTCGCCGCGGGAAGACTGCTCGAACCAGGTGACGTCCTTCTTGAAGGCGTCCCAGCGCGGCTCGGTGAAGCGGTTCTTGCACTGGCCCGGATCGCTGAACACGTAGGTGTCCGTCGAGGGCATGATCAGGTTGCGCGCGCTCAGATCGCGAATCTCGCGCTTGCGGATCTGCGCGCCGCGCCCTAGCTCCACTTCGGCGACGGCCGTGCACGTGTAGAGGTGATCGTAGCCGAGCTCGCTGAAGTACTTGGAGCCCAGGTAGTAGTGATAGAGCTCGTGCCGGTGGTAATACTGGGCGTAGCGCGTGTTGGGATTGAAGAAGTCGAAGTAGAGCAGGAAGCTCACCACCGTGAGCACGATGCCGATGCGCCGCGCCGTCCGTTCGGGAACTGGGTGGCCGATGCGCTTGGCGCGCTGTTCCAGCATCAAGAGGCCCGCGGCGACGAGGGCAATGCCGATCGACAGGAAGGTGGTGAAGTTCTGGAACTGGTCGCGCTGAAACGCGTAGCCAGGCCAGCGCTTGAAGAAGAGAGTGTTCAGCCACTCGGTAGGGTCGATGCCGAGAGTGTTCGAGGCAAAGACCGAAGTCGAAGAGAGCAGCGACGCCAGGGAGGGTAGCGGGTTCATGAGCTCGGCGCGCAGCCTAGTACCTCAATTCCCTCGGATCGAGGCAATCCGGCGCGCTCGCAACCCGGAAATACGATAGCGCCCGGAAACGGGGCCCGAAAATAGAAACGGGCCGGGTGCGTCTAGAGGAACACCCGGCCCGGAATTGGAGGCTACTCGCCTCGAGGCTGTTGCCTACCGTAGGGCAGTTCCGTCCGACCGGGCTTTCCATGAAAACCCGGGAGCGGGCAGAGCCCTAGGTTCGGAGAACCTCCGAGTTTGGGGAACAATTACAATGCATCGTTTGTACCGCCTCCTCCGGGTCTACCGGACAACCGCGAGAACGCGCGACGAGCTCGCCCAAGTTTACGCAGGCATGCGGTGCATGGCTGGCCTTCATCGAGGACGATGGCATCGAGGACGATGGCACGCGGGCGCGGCGTTTCTCAAGGGTGGGCCCCACGTTTCCAGGAATGATGGGCCCAACAACGGGTGCAAGCGCGAGGGGGCTCCCCCGCCGACTAGTTTCGGGAGTGATCTCCATCCTGCACGATGACTTCAGTCTAGTACGGATTGTCGACAAAGGCCACCCTCGGGCCTGCGCGCAACCTAATAATCAGAGATTTTCGGGGGCGCGTGTGCGCTCTGCTTCGAGCGTGTAGCCAAAGCCGCACGGTAGTCGGGGCAGGCCTGCACGGAGCTCGTCCTCGGCCGTGCAACGGGAGGCCGGATCAGTCGCGAACGCGAACTCGAGCGTGCCCGTGAAGCCGAGGACTGTACCGGACGCGTCGGCCTCGAGCAGGCCGGTGATCTGGTCGCTCCGGATTAACGTGCAGCCCGGATCGGCGGGGCGAGCTTGCCTCGAGGGCACCTCGACCGTCGCGGCGAACACGAACTCGAGGCTCGCGTCGATGCGACCGCCGACTCGGCCGTCCCAGAACAGCTCCGACGCGTCGCGAGACAGCTCCACGTCGAAACTGAACTCGGGACTGCTGCCGAGCGCGCCGCGACCGCACGAGTTGTTGGCCTCGGTAGCGGCCACCGCGAAGGTGCCCAGGTCGTCGCCCAGCTGCCGCCCTGCGCCGGGCGGCCCGCTGCAGGCCCCCATCAGGCAGCAACCCGTCACCGCAAGCCAACGCGGCGAGCGCCGTTCCGCCGTGCGGCGCCTTTTGGATGGAGGGCAGTCCAAGGGCTCTGCCGGACGGCTAGACCTTTTTCGTCGGACGGGCCAAATTCCTCCCTCTCACTGGGCTCCGAGGGAGTTCCGCAGTGTGCTAAGGAGCCCCCGCCATGTCAGATCGCCCCATTCGCTCCTCCGACATTCGCCGCGCGTTCCTCGAGTTCTTCCGCTCGCAGGGCCACGAGGTCGTTCCCAGCGGACCACTCGTGCCCCCCAACGATCCGTCGCTCTATTTCGCCAACTCGGGGATGGTGCAATTCAAGGACCTGTTCACGGGGCGGGAGCAGCGCTCCTACCGGCGCGCGGCGAGCAGCCAGAAGTGCATGCGCGTCAGTGGCAAGCACAACGACCTCGAGAACGTGGGGCCGTCGCCCAACCATCACACGTTGTTCGAGATGCTCGGCAACTTCAGCTTTGGTGATTACTTCAAGGAGCAGGCGATCACCTTCGGCTGGCAGTTCGTAACGGAGATACTGGGGCTGCCGCCCGAGCGGCTCGCGACCACGTACCTGCGGGGCGATGACACGCTGGCTCCGGACACGGAGGCGCGCGACCTGTGGCGGCGCGTCGCCAACCTGCCGGAGGACCGCATCATCGGCTGCGGCCCTGACGACAATTTTTGGCGCATGGGCGACACCGGGCCGTGCGGGCCCTGCAGCGAGATCTTTTATTTCAAAGGGGAGGGCCCGGTCGACGTCAGCCGCTTCGGGCAGGACGCCGCGCCGGACGGCAGCGGTTGGGTGGAGATCTGGAACCTGGTGTTCATGCAGTTCGAGCGCGCCAGCGATGGCACGCTGTCCCCACTGCCGGCGCCGAGCGTCGATACGGGCATGGGCCTCGAGCGCGTCACCTGCATCCAGCAAGACAAGACCAGCAGCTACGACACCGACTTATTGCGTCCGCTGGTGGACAAGGTGTCCGTGCTGGCGAACAAGCCCTACGGCGCCAGCATGTCCCCGGACGACGTGAGCATGCGCGTGGTCGCCGACCACGCCCGCGCGACAGCGTTCTTGATTGCGGACGGCGTGATGCCGGACCGCGCCGGCCGTGCCTACGTGCTGCGCCGGGTGATGCGTCGCGCCATTCGCCACGGTCACCGGCTGGGCATCGAGCGGCCATTCTTGCACGAAATCGCGCTCGAGGTCGTCGAGTTGCTCGGTGGCCACTACGCGGAGTTGCGCGAGCGGCGCGACCTGATCGCCAGCGTTGCCGAGCAGGAAGAGGTGCGCTTTCGCGAGACCATCGAGCGTGGCTTGGGTTTGCTCGAGCAGAGCTTCGCGGCGATGGACGCGAAGGGCGAGCGCGTACTGGCCGGGGAAGACGCTTTCCGGCTGTACGACACCTATGGCTTCCCGCTCGATCTCACGCAGGTCATCTGCGGGGAGCGCGACTACTCGGTGGATACCGACGGCTATGAGCAGGCGCTCGAGCAGGCCCGCAAGCGTTCTGAGTTTCGGGGTGGCGAGCAGGCCGTGGAGGGCGTGTATCGCGGGGCGCTGGAGCGCGTGCCCGGCGGCAAGGTGACCTTTACGGGCTATGAGCGGATTTCTGACCGGGCGCCGCTGGTCGCGTTGATCGCGGGCGGGGCGCTCGTGGAGGGCCTGCGCGAGGGAGAGAAAGGGGAGCTCGTCAGCGCGAGTACGCCCTTTTACGGTGAAGCGGGCGGGCAGGTCGGGGACGCGGGCCTGCTGCGCTCTGGGGACGCGGTATTCGTGGTGGAAGACACCCAGAAGCCGCTCGACGGGCTGACCGTGCACCGCGGTTTCGTGCGCTCGGGCACTTTCAATCTGAGCGAAACCCCCGAGCTAGAGCTGGAGGTGGACGAGGAGCGGCGTCAGGCTATCCGTCGCAACCACTCGGT
>JAYWEH010000789.1:0-6558 GCA_043780025.1 Deltaproteobacteria bacterium | reverse complement strand
GAGGGCTCTACACGTCGTGGTCTTGCCGACCTGGCGCGGCCCGCTCACCAGGGCCATTTGGCGATGGGCGGCGAAATGCTCGCTCAACATACGATCGTAAATGCGCGGCGCGGGCACTGGTCCAAAATAGCACGCATCGTAAAACGGTCCAGACCATTTTACGATGCGCAAGCAAATGGTCCGACTCGGGGCGTCGCGGCCGCCCGTCGTTTCGGAAGCGCTGCGTCTGGGCGACCAGCGTGACGCCTTTTCGCCGCGGGCGTGAAGATGAGCGGGGCATGCCCTGCGGTGTTATCGTGCTCGATGGTTCCTGCGCGGCGACTCACGGGGCTCATCGTCTTGCTGGCGCTCTTGGCTACGTGCGCGACGGCGTCGCCGTTCCTTCTCACTGAAGGGCTCGGGCCCGAGCGACATACGTCCATTCGCGGCGTCGAGGTCGTGACTCACGGGATAGGTCCGTACCGGCACATGCCGGCGGACGTCGCAGTACAAGGCCTGGCTCAGGACGTCGTCACGCTCGCTGTGGGCGTTCCGTTCCTTCTGCTGTCGCTCGCTTGGGCAAGGCGCGGGGCGCGCGCCGGGCATCTCGCGCTCTCGGGTGCAGTCGCGTACCTGTTCGTGCAGTACTTCCTGTACCTGGCCATGGCCACCTATAACGAGTTGTTTCTGCTGTGGGTCGCGTTGGTGCTGCTTTCATCGCAAGCGCTCATTCGTCTCATGCTGGCCCGGCCACCTTCGGTGTTCGCCGTCTCAACATCTCGGCGGGTCGCCGGCGCTATGTCGGCGGGTTTTTGATCGTGAGCGGCGCCCTCATCGCGCTCTTGTGGCTGCAAGTTGTCGTTCCGTCGCTCATCGATGGCACGCTCTACCCGGCTGGGCTCGCACACTTCACGACGATGATCGTGCAGGGCTTCGACTTGGCGTTGTTCCTGCCGCCTTCGTTGCTGGCCGGCTTCGCGTACCTGAAGCGCCGGCCCTGGGCTGATCTGTTCGCGCCGGTGTATTCCGTGTTCCTCGCCCTGCAAATGCTCGCCCTGCTCGCGAAGATCGCCTGGATGACCGTCATCGGCATCGACGCCGGGCCTGCGCTCATCATCATTCCGCTGCTGCTCGGGAATGCCATCGCCGCAGCCCTGCTCGCCCGCCGCCCCCATCGAGGCGAACGGCTGGCGTGAGCGAGGGAACAATGGGCAGAGTAGGGCGGAATTTCGCCACAACGGTTCTCACGGGCAGCATTTTACGTCTGATGCCCCTGGCTCCCTCGCGGCATCCCGAGCAGCCAACGTTCCGGGCTCTCTGCTAGCGCGGCCCCCTCCTACAGTTTGAGCTGTGCTCTGAGCTCGAGTCCGCGGGGCGTCAAGGCATCTTCGGTCAATGCGGCTAGTGTCGCCTGGGTGTCGCCGCCTTTGATTCGCTGTGCTGTGGTTCGCACGTTCAAGAGAAGCTCGCTCAACGCCATGCCATCGGGTGCCGCGAACTATTGTCGAAGCTCAGCGAGGGTGTCGCAAATGGCGTCGCGAATAACGGCGACCGACTCGCCCTGCAGGGCCCCTTCGAGGGCTGGCACCGCCCGCGCGTCGCCCAATTGGGAGAGCGCCGTAACGGAGCGATCGCGGACTTCAGGATCGGGACGCAAGGACGCATTGGTTCACCGACATGAGGTCGGCCTGCGCCGACTACGACGCCATTGATATTGATCGCACTCGGTGCGGCCTGCTGACCCTGACCCGACGGCAACCTGACGATGAGATGAGTTGCTCGTGCTGCCGGGTCACCGACCTGGAGATCGCAAATCGTCGCAGGGGGACTTTGAGTGGTCTTTGCGCCGGCTTTAGAGATGTACGTGGTGCCATTGCCGAATGAGTACCCGCCCTTGCCATAGATCTGCTCGAGAAAGGGTTTGACGAGCTTGCCTATGTCGACCCCATCTATCACCGAGGAGAGGGTCTTCTTGACGTTACCGGTGGTCTCATCCCGGCCTTGACCAGACCTGTCCAAGGACTCCACGCGGCATTCATGGCTAATCAAGTTTGGATATCGTTTCGCTGTATCACTGTTCGCGGCCGCTAGCGCCGTTCTGATGCGTTGCGGATCGTTGGCGCATTCCTCGGCGAGCCTCTTGAGTGTGCGGCGTGTTTCACGTGAGACCGAGTTCCTAACGCCTGTCACGATGATCTCAGGGCCTGAAGTTGCGTGGACCATTGTCACAAACAGGTCACGTGAAGGCGCGGCATCCGACTTTCCGTGCCACCGCTGAACATTGGAAATGATTGCCGCTATCGGACGAGAACAAACGAATCCGGCCAAGACGAAAGTGTGCGGCACCAGAGGTTTGAAGGACCTCAAACCATTTCGAGCCGTGCTGCCTAAGCAAGTCTACGCCATCTTGAAAACACAGCCCCTCTCTGCCAGATAGCCATTCACACACTACCTCCGAAGTGTGCCGTTGGTTGGTGAGGAGTCCGACGCAGGTGTAGGTGATGAGTCCGCACCAGTCGATGGACGCTACCTGCACCGCCTTCGTCGAAGGAAGGTCTATCGCCTTGCCAGTAGAGTCGGAAAGACGAAAGTCAGCCGACTGAAAGATAACATCCCTCGTCAGGAGGGTAATGTTGAGCGTCATGGTTTCATTGCCGTTGTGCCGTACGCGCCGAAAAGGTCTTTCGCGTCCGGCAGGAGGAGTTCGGCACGAAGATTTGTCCAGCCGCTTGCGCTTTCGATCCGTTTAGCGAATCGAAACTGAGTTCGTTGCGAACGATGTCCGAATGCCTTTGATGAGCCCCGGCGTGACCACGTCTGCTCGGGTGGTGACGCGGCAACAAAGTTCGCCTCCGGCAGCCGAGAGAAGAGCGCCCGAGCACCGCCACGCCGCCCTCCCTCCGCCCATCCCCCAGGCCTTCCACACTTTGCCAGTCATTCAACAGCTTGTAAATCCTCCCCCCGATCCCGCAAAAAGCTCCTCCCGCCGCGTGGTCCTCTCACGCGCCCCCATCCCAGGAGCCCGAATGCCGCCGTTCAATCCCGCCATCTACGCCATCGATTTCGGCACCAGTAACTCCCTGCTCTCCGCCGCATCGTCGACCGCCATCCACCCACCCATCCCCCTCGATCCCGGCGCAGACGACCCCACCATTCTCCGCAGCATCCTCTTCTTCCCGGAGGAGTCCGTAAACCGCCAGGCCTGCTACGCCGGTCGCAACGCCCTCAACGAATACGTCGCCCAGGCCTCTCGCGGGCGCCTGGTGCGCTCCCTCAAACGCTTCCTGCCGATGCGCGGATTCACGCGCACGACCATCGGCTCGCAGAGTTACTCGCTCGAAGAGCTCATCGCCGTCCTGCTCCGCGAAATGCGCGAACGCGCCGACGAGTTCTTCAACGCGACAGTAACGCGCGTCCTGCTCGGTCGCCCCGCGCGCTTCTCCCCTCGGCCCGATGAAGACGCCTTCGCCGAAGCTCGGCTCGTCAAAGCCGCACAGCTCGCTGGCTTCACCGACGTGAGCTTCTGCCCCGAGCCCGTCGCTGCCGCCCGCGACTTCCAGGGCGAAATCTCCGGCGTCGAACTCATGCTCGTCGGTGACTTCGGTGCCGGCACCTCCGACTTCAGCCTCGTGCGCCTGAACGCCGGTACCTTCGCCCTCGAAGACGTGCTCGCGATCGGTGGCGTCAGCGTCGCCGGGGACGCCCTCGATGGTTCGCTGATGCGCGGCAAGCTCGCTCACCACTTCGGCGCCGACGTTTCTTATCGCGTGCCCTTCGGTGACAACCTCCTGCGCATGCCGCGCCCGCTCATGGAACGCCTGTGCTCTCCCGCCGAGATGTCGCTGCTCGCCCGCCGTGACGTCAAAGGTTTCCTCGAGGACGTCCAGGGCTGGTCGCTCGGCAAGGAGGATCGCCACCACATCGACCAGCTGTTCACCCTGGTCGAAGACACACTCGGCTTCGTACTGTTCGAGCAGGTCGAACGTGCCAAGAAAGAGCTCTCCACGGTCGAGCAAACCCAATTCTCCTTCCACGTCCCCGGCATCGACGTGGAAGAGCCGCTCACTCGTGTGGCGTTCGAGGCCGGCGCGCAGCGCGAGCTGGAGGCGATCGTGGCGGCGCTCGACGATACGTTGCAGCGTGCCGGTGTCTCCGCCGAGCAGATCGATCTGGTGTGCCTGACGGGCGGCACCGGGCGCGTGCCCTTCGTGCAGCAGGCCCTCGAGCAGCGCTTTGGCGCCCAGAAGCTGCATGCGCTTCGCGGTTTGCATGCCGTTGCGGAGGGCCTGGCGCGCCAGGCCCAGTCGGTGCTCAGCTGAAGCGCTTCAAAGGTCGAGGTGCACGATCGAAAAGCGGCGAAGGCTCTGATTGATCGCGGCGAGCGGCGCCGGACGAGCCCCAGCCCATGGCACAAGTTGGCACAACGCGCGGGTTCAGCGGCGTGCCGGGGTTGGAATTTGCCGCACGGTATGCTTCGTGCAGTCCGTCTAGCATGTGTCATAGGGTGAGCTTGGGCAGCTGGGGTTGGGCCTTTGTGCTCGGGGCCGGGGCGGCGAGCTGCGGCGGTGCGGATGAGCCGGGCGGCACGGGCGAGTACCGCCCCGAACCCACCGGCACATTGAAGGCCACGGTTCAGAGCCGGGAGCTCGCTCCGGTCGTGAATGGGCAGGACTTGACGGCGCTCGTTGCTGGCAACACGGAGTTTGCGCTCACGCTCTTTGCAGAGATGCGGGAGCAGGCCCCGAGCGCCAACATCGCCCTCGGCCCGTACAGCATCTCGCAAGCCATGGCGATGCTGTACGCGGGAGCGCGCGGGCTGACCGCCATGCAGATGCGAGAGGTGCTGCGCTTCACGGTGGACCCAACGAGCTTTCACAGCACGTTCAACGGCCTGGATCTCGAGCTCGCTTCACGCAACTCGGACATCGTGCTGCGCAATGCGAACCAGGCCTGGATTGACACGGGTTTCGACGCCAACCCGGACTACCTCGACGTGCTGACGCGCGACTATGGCGCGCCGCTCGTCGAGCTCAACTTCGCTGCCGATGCGGAGGCTGCGCGCGGCGTCATCAACCAGTGGGTTTCGGACGTGACGGAGGAGAAGATCCCGAGCTTGTTTCCGAGCGGATCCATCCCGTCGAACACGGTGCTCGTACTCACCAACGCCATGTACATGGATGCCCCGTGGAAGTATCAGTTCGCCGCCACCTCGACGGGTCCGGCACCTTTCACGCTGCGTGACGGGTCGAGCGTGATGGTCGAGACGATGCGCTACAACGAGTTCTTGCCCAGCGGGCTCGGTGACGGCTGGCAAGCGGTCGAGCTACCCTATCGCGGGGATGAGGTCTCCATGTTCGTCGTCGTGCCGGAGAACCTCGAGCAGTTCGAGGCGACGCTCACGCGCGAGCGGCTCGACGACGTGCTCGGCTCGATTCGCGACGGCGGTATCCACCTCAGCTTCCCGCGCTTCACCTATCGCTTTCATTCTTCGCTGATCGAGCCCCTGGAGGCGCTTGGCCTCTCTTCGCTGTTCTCTGGGCCCGATCTCTCTGGCATCGCCGGCGGCCTCGCCGTCGCGGCGATCGAGCACGAAGCCTTCATCGAAGTTGACGAGGAGGGTACACGCGCTGCAGCGGCGACCGGCGTCGCCGTCGTGGCTTCGCACGGCCCCACCGTTCAGGTCGACCGCCCCTTTTTGTTCTTCATCATGGACAAGCCGACGGGCAGCCTCCTGTTCCTGGGCCGCGTGCTGGATCCGCGCTGAGGGCTCAGCGCTGGATTGGGTCGCACCAGTCGACCGGGCCCGCATGGTGCCGGACTTCCGCGCGGACCTTGTGGGTCTGGTCGAGGCGGACGCGCAGGGTTGGCGTCCAGCCCACCTCTTCCGTCAGGTCGGGGTCGTTGAGCAGGTTCCAGGCGGCCACCACGTCGATCTCGTTCGGGTGGCGTTTGCCGTTCAGGAGCGTACCGGCCTCGAACAGGGTCGTGCCGTTGAAGCGAGCGATGAACTGATCCGGCGTGACGCTCGGGTCCGCGGAGAAGAAGTTGTTCTCCGCGACGATGGCGCTCTCGATGCCGGCGCCCCAGGTGTAAGCGTGCGCGAGGCCGTCGCCGAGGTCGTAGTAGTTGTTGAATAGGTCCACCTGCCCGAAGCGCACGCGGGGCGTGCGCTGGCCGGTCCCCTTGTACCAGTTGTGGTGCAAGGTCACGCGCAGCTTGCCGCGGTCGGCCACGGCGCTGTCGGATGAGCCGATCAGCATCACCTTGTCGTGGTCAAAAAACCGGTTGTAAGAGCCCGTGACCAGATCGGATGCGTTCGTGATGTCGAACGCGCCGTCGTGCACCTGGTAGAGGACGCCGAAGACGTTCGGTTGAAGCTCGTCCCGCGTGGTGCGATCCCGAAACGTGTTGTGGTCGACCCACACGTGGTTCGTGTTGCGCAGCGAAATCGAATCGTACTGCGCGTTCCAGGAGCCGAGCGCGCCGTCCGTGGGTGACCAGGCGGGGAAACAGTCGAAGGTGTCCTCGAACGTGAGATTGCGCACGATGATGTTCGTGGCATCGAGCGCGGTGGTGCCG
>JAYWEH010000788.1:0-2783 GCA_043780025.1 Deltaproteobacteria bacterium | reverse complement strand
TACGCCCGTTCTTCGGCGTGAGCCACTCTCGAATATCGAGCGAAACCCCGGTGCGCCAGCGGGCGAAAGTGGGCGACCCCAAGAGCGTGTTGAGCGCGGCGGCGAGCGCCCTGCGCTCCTTGAGCGGAATGAAGTCATTGACGGCCAGCGCTCCGATGCGTTCGACGGGCGGCGCCAGCACTTCATCGAGCAGTGAGCCGAGCTCGGCAGTTTGCCCCGCTTGCAGCCGCCGCTCTGCCAGCACCGAGAGCAGGACGTGTTCGCGGCTGCGCGCGGGATCGGCGTCTTTGCCGAGCAACCGCAGGACGAGCGAGATCGCCGCGCTCACCGCCGCCCGGCCCGCCTCGGGATCGAGATCCCAACTCGCCGAGCGCCGCTCGAGCGACGACAGGATGTGCACCGGTTCACCCGCGCTCGACCCCGGCGTGAGCACGCGGAGCTCCGTGCGGGCACGAAACTGCTCGATGTCGGCGGCCTGGATGCCCCAGCTCGCGAGCTCGCGCTGCCGTTCGCTCGCCAGTTGTTCGGCAAGGTTGGCCGGCTGTGCTTCTTCCGGCGAGCCGTGCCCGTCGAGCCAGGGACTGAACTCGCTCGGCTGGAACGTGGGGAAGGCCAAGAGCAGGTTTGGCAAGTCGCCCTTGACGTCGATCATGATCACCGGCACGCTAGAGCGCAGCGCTTCTTCGACGGCAACCATCAGCAAGCCGGTTTTGCCTGAGCCCGTCATCCCGAGCACCACCCCGTGCGTGACGAGGTGGTGCGGCGGAACGTGATGGTGCGTTGCCTTGCCGCCCGTGGGTAGGGCCGCGGCACCGAGAAATAGCTTACGAGGCTTGTTCACGACATCCCCCCATCAGCCGACGAGCGGCGGTGTGATTGGCAGACCATTCGGATCCACCGTGATGCTGGCGCCGTTACGCGGCGACACCTTGACCTGCGTTTCTTCCCGCGCTTCACCTGACTCAGCGTCCAATCCGGCGGCTTCGTCGTCCCCGCGGCGGCGCGCTCGCTTCGTGAAGATGGAAGGCGCGATCTCCTCGGCGTCGTCGTGATCCGCCCGCACATACGCCACCGCGCGCTGCGCGTCCTTGTACGCTCGCGCGAAGATTGCGAAGGCCCGTCGCCGGCGCTCGCCGGCCTCGCTGGCCGTTACCGGCGCGCGATCCTTCAGGGCCACGGCTTCGAGCAGCTCTTCCGCCCGATCGTTCGCGTTATTCAAGACCGTCACCGTTACCGGCGTCCGCTCGCCTATAGCCGGCCAGTTCGCCTTGAACACCGCCAGGAGCAGCGCGATGTCTGCCGCTAGCGCCTTGTACCGATGGCAGTCTTGCAGTCTTTGAGCTGCGTCCCGTCGATCAGTCCGTGATTGGCCAGCGATAGTGCGTCCGTCAACAGCCGATCCCGAATTGCGGACAGCTCATTCGCCTGCTCCGGGATGCCGGCCTTCGGCGCGGTCGCCATGCGAAACAGCGCGTTCGCGTGATGCAGCGCCTTCGCATAGGACTCCAACCGGTCGAAGCGCACGAGGTCGAAATGCGGCAGTTGCCGCTCCAACTCGCCGCGCAGCCCTCGCAGCCGTGGCAATACGCCGAGCACGATGGACACCGCGGACATGATGTCGACCGTCGGCACCACCAGCTCCGCCTCGGACAAGGCGTCCATCTCGGGCAGTAGCTCCCGAAAGGCTTCCTCCGCTGGAATACGAATCTGTGATTGTTCTGTTGTCAATTTCACGTCGGTCATTGTCGTTCTCTCTTTCAAAAACGCGCGCGTAGCGCGCAAACCAGCGCGCTCGAGGTCCGCTCCGCCAGGCGAAGGTCCCCTCGAAGCACACCCCGTTAACCAGTGTGGCTGCTCAGCGTTCGGTCAGGTCCACGGGGCGGTTGCTAACGTCTCGCGCACGCGCGAATTCGGCCGGCTGATCCACGGCGGAAGGTCGCGACCTTCGAAATGTATCGTCACTCTTGCCAGGAGAAGCTCGTGACCTCCTAAATCCATGGGAACCACGGTCGGAGCAAGGTGGAGACCTTCGTCCAAGAGGGGTCCTCACCCTCGAGTGAAGGTCGTGACCTTCGAAATCGAGGGGGGGTACAGCGAATGGAAGCCCGGAGGCTTCGATTCGGGAGCGGGCATCGTTATCGGGAAGGTGCGGACCTTCGCTCGAGGGTCGAGGGCCTGGATTTCGAAAGCTGCGGACCTGCACTCGAGCATGCAGTGCTCGGATTTGGAAGGTCATGGGCTTCGGCCTTCGCGTTGATTGCTGCGGACGGCGTTTCCCGATTGTCGCCACGAAAGAGGCGCCTCGGCTGTCGGGCGACCCTCATGACCCGCTTATCCCCCACGAAATTCAAGCAATATTCACCACATGAAGGCGCGCGGACGCGTTGTGCTACAATCGCCTGAAGCCGTGAAAGGACTCGCGCATCGTCGGCGCCACACCCTCGAGGACTATCTCGACGTCGAGGAGATGAGCCCTGCCGTTCGACACGAGTTTGTCAACGGCGAGATCCTTGCGATCGCCGGCGGCAGTGTGGAGCACTCCGCACTCGCGACCACCTTCTGCGGACTGCTGTTCGCGCATCTGCGTGGGAGCACGTGCCACGTACACTCTTCGGACCTCCGAATTCGGATCCCCGAAGCGAATGTGTCCACCTACGCCGATGCTGCGGTAGTCTGCGATCCAGTCGAACGTGACTCGCAGTCAGCGACACACGTCACGAATCCACGCCTCGTCGTAGAGGTGCTCAGTGAGAGCACAGAGCAGTACGACAGGGAGGAAAAGC
>JAYWEH010000787.1:0-6569 GCA_043780025.1 Deltaproteobacteria bacterium | reverse complement strand
CCACCTCATCCGGGCGCAGTGGACGAGCGTTGACGAACTGCCAGCGCGAGGAGGCGAGCAAGCGGCGCGTGAGCAGCGCGGCGCGCTGACCCGCACTTTCGATCTGCTTCAGATGGCGCTGCGCCCGGGACAACTCCCCCGACTCGGCTGCGCCTTCGGCGAGCTTTGTGTGTACGAGCACGGCCGTCAGCAGGTTGTTGAAGTCGTGCGCAATGCCGCCCGCGAGCTGGCCAAACAGCTCGAGCTTCTGCGAACGACGCAGACGTTCCCGCGAGCCCAAGAGCTCCGCGTTGATGCGCTCCAGATCATTAGTGTAGCGCTCGCGAACGGCGCGCAGGTCGCGGCTCGTGCAATGACCCATCACGACAACGAAGCCCAGAATCGCAAACGGCCCAACCGGCGGCAGCTCGAGCACGTGCAGGTCCGTCAACATGTCGAGGCCGAGAATGCCGGCCATCAGCGCCGTACCCGCGCTGAGCGCCCGACCTTCCGAAACCTGCCCGGAGCGGAATAGGCGCTGAGCGGCCAAGCCGAAGAAGATCACGGTCGCAAGAACGGTGGCGGCATAAGCCGCGTAGGCAACACCCACCGTCGCGATCGGCACGCTGTATTCGGAACCGGCGAAGACCTTGCGCTCGAGCCCTTCGAAGCTCGCGAGCACGTAGCTGTGCGCCGAAAACGCGTTGAACGTGAACAGCCCCAAATGCACGGCCGCGATGCCGTAGCGAAACCGCGGGCAAGACCAGCCCGAATACAGCTCCATCGCGTAGACGACGAGCGGCCAGGTCAACGAGACGATGAAAGCCTGCACCTTGAGCGACAAGATCCAGAGCTCACTCGATGTGGCCGAATAGATGAACGGTACCGTCGCGCCGAACAGCGCCATCAACGCCGCGGCCACCGAGAAGGCCGAGTGAAGCCTGCCGCGGCGCGCGTCGCCCACGAGCAGCGCGTGCTCCAGCGCTGAAAGCAGCGCCATACCCGCCATCAAGAGGGCAGCATTGCCCAAGGGTGTGCTATTGCCCATCCGCCTCGAGGAGCAGGCTAGCAGAATCCGAGCGACGGTATGCGTGGGCGCCGGCGCTAATTTTTTGCGGGGACAGCCGCGAGCAGAAATGTCGCAATTTCCGGCGCGAACGGCCCGAATGCGCGAGCGCGGAGCCTCGCGGTACCCGGTTCGGTCTGATCGCCCGCGCCAAGCAGCTGGCATGCCACGACCTGGCGTACCCGGGGGCTGTCGTCCGCCAGGGCGTGAGCGGCCGCCGGCCATTGTTCGAGCAAGGCCAGTCCTAACGCAGCGAGGGTGCGTTGATCGGCGGGCGTTGCTGCGAGATCCGCGCGCAGTGCCACGACCACGCTCGCGTCGCCGGCCCGCGCCAGGACCACACGCGCCACCAGCGCGGAGCGCAGAGCCGGATCGGCGGCGAGCTTGCGCAGCTCCGTGATCCCGGCCGCGTCAATCGTTCCATTTTCGATCGCGCGTAGCAGCCCGAGAACGCGCGTCGCTGCGTCGGCGGATTGGACCGCGCGCTCGAGCGACGGCCGCAGCTCGGCATTGGACCACGGCGCCGCGTAGACAGCGCGCAGCCGCGCCGAAACATCGTCACCCTCGAGCGCCCGGCCGAGGACGGAGGTGCTGAGCCCCGGAGGCCCCTTCTCGGTTCGCTCGAGGACCAGTGCCGCCTCCACGGCATGTTGATCAAGGCTGAGCTCGGCGAGCCGCGTGAGCTCCGCTTCGCCACCCGATTCGAGACACGCGGGACTCGACCACGCGAGGATGATGGCGCTACGGCGGGGCGCGTCAACCGACGCCCACAGGTCGCGCAGGCCGAGCACCACGCTCGCGCCACCGATCGCGCCAAGTGCGCGGAGCGCGCTCACGCGAGCCCCCGGATCGGGATCGAGCCGTGCGGCTTCGAGCAGCGACGCCACGTCGCCAGCGTCTCGGCTGTCCACCGCGGCCCACAACGCGGCGCTGCGCACGGCAGCGTCCGCGTGCAACATGAAGGCGCGCCGCCGCGGCCCTGCTGGGCCACCGACGGCGCCGTGCGCCGCGAGCAGGAGCTCGGCACCAGAACCACTCGGCACCGGCAAACCCGCCTCCATCAGCGCCAGTAAAGCGAGCTCCGCCGCCTCACCCGAGCCCTGCGCGAGCCGCTCGAGCGACTTCTGTACTTGCTTGGCACACGAGCGCGTCTCGGGGAACGCCGTGATGGGATCCGCGAGCGAGGCGAGCTCTCGTTCGAGCACGGCCCGCGCCAGACCGAGCGTCAGGTCGCGATCGATCTCACCCTTGCGCTCGGCCTCGGCCAGCTGGGCCTTGAGACTCGGCAAGTCGCCGGTCAAAGCCGTTTTCGAAACCGAATGAGTGCAGCCAGCGGCAACACACAGCGCGGCGAGCACCCCAGCACTAATTCGGTGCGCTGCTGAGCTCGGCACGTTCGGACTCGCCCCCCTTGAGACTGCGTTCGACTTCTTGGCGCCGGCGAATCGCGGCGGTCACGAAGCCCGCAAACAAGGGATGCGGCGCCATGGGCCGGCTCTTGAATTCGGGATGAAACTGGCAACCGATGAAATACGGATGATCTTCCAGCTCGATCATCTCCACCAGGCGGTGGTCCGGGCTCATCCCGCTCAACGTCAGCCCGGCACCTTCCAATGCCTCTCGATAGGTATTGTTGACCTCGAAGCGGTGCCGGTGGCGTTCACTGATCAGCTCGGCCGCGTACAGTTGCGCGCTGCGTGAGCCCGCTTTGAGCACACAGTCGTAGGCGCCGAGCCGCATCGTCCCGCCCTTTTCCTTCACCACCGCCTGATCGTTCATCAGATCGATCACGGGGTGGGCGGGGGCTTCCGAAAATTCTCGCGAGCCCGCGCCCGTGAGGCCGCAACGATTGCGCGCGAATTCCACCACCGCGAGCTGCATGCCGAGGCAAATGCCGAAATACGGGACCTGGTTTTCGCGCGCGTAGCGGATCGCGTTGATCTTGCCCTCGGAGCCACGTTCACCGAAGCCGCCCGGTACCAACAGGCCGTCTAGACCGCGCAGGCGGCCATGCAGTGCCACGCGCTCGCCGCGTGCGCCTTCCAGCTCCTCCGCGTCGATATACTCGAGCTCCACCCGCACCGAACGGGCCATGCCGCCATGCACGAGCGCCTCGTGCAGCGACTTGTAGCTATCCTTCAGGTGCACGTATTTGCCGACGATGCCGATACGCACGCTGCTCTTCGGATTGGTGAACTGATCGACGACCCGACGCCAGCGGCCGAGCTCCGGCGGGCGCGACCAGATATTGAGGCGGTCTGCCAGCTGATCGTCCAGGCCCTGCTCGTGCAGCTTCAGGGGCAGCTCGTAGATACAGCCGACGTCTTCCGCCGAGATCACGCTGCGCACCGGCACGTTGGAGAACAGCGCGATCTTGGTCTTGAGCTCGTTGCTGATCGGACGATCGGAACGGCACAGCAGAATGTCGGGCTGGATGCCGATCTCGCGCATGTCGCGCACGGAGTGCTGCGTGGGTTTGGTCTTGAGCTCGCCGGCGGTGCTGATGTGCGGCACGAGAGTGACGTGAACGCTGACCGCGTTCTCGGGGCCCTCTTCTACCTTCAGCTGCCGCAGCGCTTCCAGGAACGGCAGCGACTCGATGTCACCGACGGTGCCGCCGACCTCGATGATCGCAACGTCCACGCCCTCGGCCGCGCGATGGATGTTCCGTTTGATCTCGTCAGTGATGTGCGGGATCACCTGGACGGTTGCGCCGAGGTACTCGCCGCGACGTTCCTTCTGGATCACCGATTGATACACGCGACCAGCCGTGACGTTGGCATTGCGCGTGAGGCGCACGGACGTGAAGCGCTCGTAGTGGCCGAGATCGAGATCGGTCTCTGCGCCATCGTCCGTAACGAATACTTCGCCGTGCTGATAGGGCGACATGGTGCCGGGATCCACGTTGATATACGGATCCAGCTTCATGTGTGTGACCTCGAGGCCGCGGGCTTCCATCAGTGCGCCAATTGACGCTGATGCGAGGCCCTTGCCAATCGAGGAGACCACTCCGCCAGTGACGAGTACGAACTTTGTTCGCCGGTTCACTGCTCCATCTCCATGATGGGAAAGCACCTTATAACGAGCGCTTCCAGGTTGCACGCAGAACTTGTGCTCGAGCAAAATTTCCACGCCATATCGGAGTGTTATCCACAGCCTGTAAAAAGGCCGAAAAGTGCGTCCGGGTAGGTGCCGTGTTCAGAAACGACCGCTGATCTCGACCAGCGCACCGTCCGGCAACAGCACAGGCACCGCTGTGGCAGTCACGCGGGCCGCGGAAAAATCGCGCGCCTGCGCGCTCGGCGTGGTGGACCCGGTGTCCATCAGCAGTCCCTCGGTGATGCCGAATAGTCCACCGATCTGACCCACGCCGCTCACGATCGCGATCGCCGTGCGAAAGATGACGAGAGGAGTGGAACAACCGCTCTCGCTCCCACCACAGCCCGCGTCCCCGAGAGCCATCCACGGCCCCACGACGGGGAGCCTCAAGTCTTTGGCGTTGGGTGCGTCGGACCAGAGATAGGAAGTGCCCACGCTGGCTCCGTACCAGCCCGCGGTGAGCGCGAAACCCGTCAGGAGCACGCGGGTGCGGGCGCCCGGAGGCGGCAGCTCCGTCGGGCGATACTCGATCGCGTCGAGCGACGGCTCGTCCGCAGCGGCGGGGCGCGACAGCAGGACAGCAAGAGCTCCCACACCCGCGCCCAAAAGTAACCGGCGCGGCAATCGTTTCGCGATCGAACGGCTCGCCATAGTCCGGCTTCGTGTAGTCTGCTCGAGTGCTTCGACGCAAGCTCCGAGCTCTGCTGCTCGCCGCCTCGCTGACCCTGCCCGCCCTCACGGCACCCGCGCAGGACACCAACAAAGACGCCAAAAGCGCGCCACCGGCAGCGCGGCCCACTCCTCCCGCCGTCGCTCGCGCGCTCCGAGCGCTCACCGATTGGGTGAAGGGCCGGGAAGGCTCCGTGAGCGTTCGCGTGGTGGACACGAGAACGGGGTCGGTGTGGGCCGAGGCGACGCCGGAGCTCGCGCTCAACCCGGCATCGAACATGAAGCTGCTCACGGCGGCTGTCGCACTCAGCCGGCTCGGGACCGAATTTCGCTTCAGCACGGGGCTGTATGGTCGCGTCGAAAAAGCGCGTGTCGAGTCGCTGGTGTTGCGCGGCCACGGCGACCCGTCGCTAGGCTCGGCTGACTTGTGGCAGCTCGCACTGGCTTTGCAAAAACTCGGGGTCGAGAGCGTCGGGGCGATCCTCGTCGATCAGTCGCGCTTCGACGCGCAGTTCGTGCCGCCGGCCTTCGAGCAACAGCCGAACGAGTGGGCGAGCTTCCGCGCGCCCGTGAGCGCCGTCGCGCTCGAACGCAATGCCGTGACGCTGAACGTGCTCGCGACGAGCGCGGGGCAAGCCGCGCGAGTGTGGTTCGAGCCGCCCGGGGTCGTGACCCACGAAGGTGTGATCGAAACGCGGCGGCCCGGTTCGGGTGAAGCCATCCAGCTCGCGCTCGCGCTACGGGGTCTGGATCTGTTTGCGCAAGTCAGCGGTCACGTCGCGGAGGGCATACCGCGCATGCGCTTCGAGCGCCGGCTCGATGATCCGCGCCGCGCGGCGGGGCTGGCGCTACGAGCGCTGCTGTCAGACGCCGGCATCAAGGTGTCCGGCAACGTGACGCTCGGCGGTGAAAGTATTGAAGGGCGCCTGGCTTTCCACCAATCGGAGCCGCTCGGGGTGCTCTTGCACGAGCTCGGCAAGAACAGCGACAACTTCTACGCGGAGATGGTGCTCGAGGCGCTGGCGGCCGAGGCCGGGTCCAAGCCCGCCACCAGCCAAGCCGGAGCCGCGGTGATCAAGGCCTGGCTCGCCGAACACGGCGCGCTCGCGGCCGACACGCGCATCGAAAATGGCTCGGGTCTGTTCGACGCCAACCGTGTCAGCGCCGCGACCCTGTGCAAGACGCTCGAAGTCGTAGCGCGCGACACGCGGCTGTATCCGGAATTTCTCGCGCAGCTCGCGATCGGCGGAGTCGACGGCACGTTACGCTCGCGTTTCACGCGGCTGAAGCGTGAACGCAGCGTGCGCGCCAAGACGGGCACCCTGGCTGCCGCGGTCGGCCTCAGCGGCTACGTGTTGCGAGCCAACGGCGAAGCCCCGATCGCGTTTTCTTTTCTGGTCAACGGCATCGAAGGGCACGCCCACTCGGCGCGCGAGAAGATCGACAAAGTGGTCGAAGCGCTCGCCGCCGCGAGATAGACACCTCGAGAGGACTCCGGCTCAGCGATACTTGCGCGCGACAAGTCGCTGTTCGTACACGAACAGCCTCGCGAGGAGCGCGCCAGCCCTCCTGGGCGGCACGCTCGCAGGCCCGCCCCTACCCGCCGCTCGCCCCAGGCTGATCCGCTGCGTCGCGAGACGTTGCTGCTGCGCCGGATATCGATGGTCGGCGTGGTCTCGACGTGCCAGCTGGGGCTGCTCTCACAGCTCGTCGAGCATGACGCATCATTCGTCGAAGCGATCGAAACGGATGCCCG